>JAJYLL010000096.1 GCA_021787735.1 Acidobacteriota bacterium
CCGCAAGGTGAGCGAAACCAAGCCGGATGGAGAGGAAACCGAAGACTGGCTCTACGGCCTCCCGCCCCACGTCCTCTTCGTCACCTTCAGCGGCGACAACGTTGTCAAGGTCCACCAGTATTAACTCTCTTTAAATCCTTTCCAAAAATTAAATCGCTCTCTCAGGAGGAGATCCCTGGCTCAACCCTCTATTTGATGTACCCCTGACACGCAATTCAGGATTGACGCGCGCATTTCTCTCCAGTAGAGTACCGAGCGTCAGTCCAATCCTTCAGGTGGTGGAGACCCATGGCGGAAAAAGTCGACCGGAGAAGCTTTTTGAAAACAGGTGGCATCATGACGGCGGGAACGTTCCTCTCGGGCGGCGTGCAGGTTCACGCCATGGCCGCGGAGCAAGGTGAGCCGGCAAAGTCCGTGGCGGCCAACGATCACTTGCAGATTGCGCTGATCGGCGCGGGCGGCCGGGGCCAATCTGACACCAAGACGGCGGCACATGTTCCAGGAGTCAAGGTGAGGGCCGTTGCCGACTGCTATGACGGGCGGCTGACCCACGCCAAAGAACTCTGGGGCGATGACATTCAGACCACTCGCGACTACGCGGAAATACTGGCCCGCAAGGACATTGATGCCGTGATTATCGGTTGCCCCGACCACTGGCATATGCGGGCGGCCGTGGATGCCATGAACGCCGGCAAAGATGTGTATCTTGAAAAGCCCATGATCCACCTTTACTCTGACGGGCCTCAAATTATCGAGACTGCGCATCGCACCGGCCGCATCCTCCAGGTGGGAAGCCAGCGCGTCAGTTCCATGATTTATCGCAAGGCGAAGGAACTGCTGGCTTCGGGCGCGATTGGCAAATTGAACATGGTCACGGCCTGGTGGGACCGCAACTCTTCCATCGGTGCCTGGAATTATTCCGTGCCGCTCGACGCCACCACCACCACCTGCGACTGGCCGCGCTTTCTGGGCACCGCGCCCAAAATTCCCTGGAACCCGGAGCACTTTTTCCAGTGGCGCAAATGGAAGGCATACGGCTCAGGCGAGGCGGGCGACCTGTTCGTGCATCTGTTCAGCGGCACGCATTTTGTTGTGGGCGTCAACGGCCCCACACGCGCCATGGCCACGGGCGGGCTTCGCTTCTGGAACGATGGCCGCGACGTGCCGGATGTGCTGCTGGGATTGTTCGATTACCCAGAGGGATTCAACCTGAGCCTTCGGGTTAATTTCGTCGATGGGGGCTCGGAAAGCGAGGGTCTGGTGTTCACGGGCTCGGAAGGCACCATGACCATCAGCGGAGATGGAGTCAGCCTCACGAGGGTCCCGCGAGAAAAAGCCCCCGGCTACTCCATCGAGAGCTTCTCAAAGGCCATGCAGAAAGAATTTCTGGCTGCTTATCGCAAGAAGTACCCCATCACGCACCCCACGGGCGAAATTCCGCTCGGCGAAGAGAAATACGTCGCTCCGCGCGGCTACAACGACACCTACGACCATCTGAAGAATTTCTTTGATGCCGTCCGCACCTGCCGCCCGGTGGTGGAAGACCCTGTTTTCGGATTTCGCGCCGCCGGCGCTGCCCTGCTCAGCAACCTCAGCTACGACCGCAAAGCAGTTGTCCGCTGGGACCCCGAAAAGATGAAACTGCTGAGCTAGCGCGGAGTCCGCACATACGGCTGATGCATAGCATTGGGCGGACTGCGCAATACAAAGTACCTTATTCTGAGCAACTCGTTTGAGACGGATACCCGCAACCTGACGGGACACTTGGTTTGTGTCTGGCGCACTGCAGGAAGTTGGTTCTAAAGATGGAAGCCTCTGAACTTCATGCGTGGCGCGACGGCCCGGGCTTGCGCCATCGCGATACGGCTTTCCTGAACTCGTCCACGAGTGGCAGCGCCGGGATCATCGCGAGGAGCAACCAGAAGGAACTCGCGGGCAGGGGGGATGTTTCGAAAACACGTTGCAGTGAGGGAACGTAAAGGACCAGCGCCAGAACAGCGATCTCAAAGAGAATGCCAACCCAGATCAACGGATTTCCGCCCAGGCGGGTCCTGCGGATGGAAATTCTTTCGCTCCGTTGCGTAAAGACGTTTCCGATCTGTGTGGCAACGACGGAAGCCAGCGCTACTGCAGTAGCCTCGCGGTACAGTGCGCCTTGGGATGGAAGATCGAGCCATTTCCCGAAATAACCATTGGTCCAGAAGGTAGCATAGAAAGCCAACATGGTCAGGAGCGCCTGCGGAATGCCTAACCAGCCGTAGGCCCGCAGCAGCAGCCCGGGAGTAAACAGGTGCTGGTGGAGCGGTCTGGGGGGCATCTCCATCGTTCCGGGTTCGGGCGGTTCGGCCCCGAGTGCGAGAGCGGGGGCCATGTCGGTGCCCAGATCGATGCTGAGGATCTGCATGATATTCAGGCCCAACGGGATGCGTCCGGCGCTGAACGCAAAACAGATAAAGGGTGCTGCTTCCGGTGTGTTGCTGGTGCAGATGTAGGTGAT
Organism: Acidobacteriota bacterium; assembly: GCA_021787735.1. Taxonomy (GTDB): domain Bacteria; phylum Acidobacteriota; class Terriglobia; order UBA7540; family UBA7540; genus SCRD01. Next base: position 2,498 of record JAJYLL010000096.1, read on the forward strand.
GAACTTCCGTATGTTGGAGTAAACGGCGCGGCCTTCTTCCACGGCATTCACAATCGAGGCAAAGTTATTGTCGAGCAACACAATGTCGGCTGCGTTGCGGGCCACATCGGTGCCGCCACGGCCCATGGCAATGCCGATGTTTGCTTTCTTCAGAGCGGGCGCGTCGTTGACGCCATCGCCGGTGACGGCGACGATGTGACCCAGGTTCTGGAATGCACTTACTACGCGGAGCTTATGGAGCGGGGTTGCGCGGGCGACGACCAAATCTCCTTGCAGCAAGGCTTGAAGCGATTCATTGCTCATGGCGTCGAGTTCGAAGCCGTTCAGGACGGTGGCGGGCCCAGGCCGGAGCATGCCGATACGGCGGGCAATCGCCTCTGCTGTAAGGCCGTAGTCGCCCGTGATCATCACCATCCGAATACCTGCAGTATGGCACTTGACGATCGCCTCCGGGACCTCATCCCGTGGAGGGTCCATCATCGCGATCAGCCCTAAGAACGTCAGAGCCTTCTCAACTTCCTCAGCGGATTCCAACGGGATGCCGTCTGGAAGGGTGCGACGTGCAGCGGCCAGCACACGAAGGCCTGACCGCGCCAAATCATCGTAGGCGCGAAGCGCCTTATCCCTTTGGTCCGGAGACATCACGCAAAGTTCCAGCAATTCCTTTGGAGCGCCTTTGGTGCAGGCAACTAATTCGCCCGACGGTTGGTCACAGTGGATGGTCGTCATCCTCTTGCGGAGGGAGTCAAAAGCTATTTCCTTGATCCTTGGGCTAGCGGAAAGGTCCGCCTCCGGGTTCAGGCCGGCCTTGGCGGCCGCCACCAGAATAGCCGCTTCAGTGGGGTCGCCGCTGATCGAGCCTGAATCCCCAGGTATCAGGTGGGCATTGTTGCAGAAACTACCGGCCAGGAGGAGTTCGCGGAGCTGTTCAGGCACAGGAGAAACCCGAACGTTATCGCGAAGAATATGCCCGTGCGGCGTATAGCCGGTCCCGGTAACTTCAAAGCGTGTGTCTGGTGCCCAGAGTGTGGTGACGGTCATTTCGTTTCTGGTGAGGGTGCCCGTTTTGTCCGTGCAGATGACAGTGGCGCAGCCAAGCGTTTCAACCGATGATAACCGCTTGACCAGGGCATTGCGTTTTGCCATCCGCTGGACCGCCATGGCGAGCGCCAGAGTCAGAGTAGGCAACAGTCCTTCGGGAACAAAAGCCACGATCATCCCCAGCGTGAAAAGGGAGCTTTGAGCAAGTGGCAGCGTACCCAGCAGAAGTGCCAGAAGAAAGAAGATCAGCCCGAATCCTACGGCTACATAGGTAACGACGCGAGTTGCGTGGACGAGCTCCTTTTGCAGGGGGCTCGGCTCCTCGGGCAGCGTTTGAGTGAGATAGGCAATCTTGCCGAACTCGGTATTCATGCCAGTCGTGATGACAATTGCTCGGCCATGCCCTGCAACGACGCTTGTGCCGGCGAAGACGACGTTGGGCAATTCGCCCAGATCGGCCGGATGGTTCTCCGGTACTTCCGGAACCTTTCGCACAGGGCGGGACTCGCCTGTCAGCGTCGATTGGTCAATGCGGAGACCGGACTGCTGGATCACCCTGGCGTCGGCGGAAACGTTGTCGCCCTCTTTGAGGAGGAGCAAGTCTCCAGGCACGACCTCCTCGGCGGGGATTATTCGCTCGATGCCGGCCCGAATAACAGAAGCTTTTTGGGGAAGCAGGCGGCGTAGTGCCTGAATGGCACGTTGTGCCCGGTATTCCTGCCAGAAACTGAACAGGCCATTGATGATATTGACCGCCCAGATGGCAATACCAAGTTCAGGAAGCCTTGCGGCGAAGGCTACCGCGCCGGCCACCCATAACAGCACTGCCAACAGGTGGGTGAAGTTTGCTTCAAGTTTCCGGCCCAGCGGCTCGGCGCGGGCCTTCTCAAGCGTGTTTGGGCCAAACTGCTGAAGACGGTGCCGTGCTTCCCGCTCAGAAAGCCCTTCGGGGCCGGTGCTGAATTCCTGGAGAGTTTCCGGAACCGAAAGCCTGTGGGCTTTTGTCGTGGCATGGAGGGGGACGCCGCTGCTGTGCGGGTGGCCTTTCATATCCGTGACTTTAAGGAAGCAAGCCGGGTTATTTGGGATGCAACCCTTGTGGCATCAGGGTCAAATGAGTTGAGGGCCGCCGATTCTTCCATCAAGCTTCGCATCATGCCGCTCGCGTATCCTGATGAACGTAGGATGGCCCGCCGGCTTAGCGGGAGCTAAGACAATTATATGTGATTGAAAAGTGGGCCCACAATGGACATGCTCGGGAAGTGTATCCGGATTGCAACTCGACGAAATCCCAAAAAGAAGATCGTTCCCCTGGGGGTGTGGACAGCGCTTTGTTTCTCCTACTGGGCAGCCTAATTTGACTTCCCTGCTGGCAGTTATTACAATCGAATGTTTATCCAAATGTGAAAATATCCTCTTGAGGGGGTTGTTATGGCAGTGAAAGTTGGTATCAACGGTTTCGGCCGGATTGGACGCAACATTCTCCGTTCCGCGCTGAACGATTCGAACATTGAAGTTGTTGCGGTCAACGACATTACGGACCCCAAGACTCTGGCTCACCTGCTGAAGTATGACTCGGTGCTTGGGAACCTCAGCGCAGATGTTACGAGCGGCGAAGACTTCATTAAAGTCGGCGGGAAGACGATCAAGGTTTTCAAGGTCAAGGACCCCGCGCAGCTCGATTTCTCCTCGCTGGGCGCGCAGATCGTGGTGGAATCCACGGGACTCTTCACCAAAGCTGAGGATGCCGGAAAGCATCTTCGCGGCACGGTCAAGAAAGTTATCATCAGCGCGCCGGCCAAGGGTGAAGACATCACCATCGTGCTGGGCGTGAATGAGAAGAGCTACGACCCGGCCAAGCACCATATTATTTCCAACGCATCCTGCACCACGAACTGTCTGGCGCCTGCCGCCAAGGTTGTGGACGAGAATTTCGGCATCAAGAAAGGGTTCATGACCACCATCCACTCCTATACGAACGACCAGCGCATTCTCGACCTGCCGCACAAAGACCTGCGCCGGGCCCGTGCCGCCGCGCTTTCCATCATTCCCACCACTACCGGAGCGGCCAAGGCCGTGGGTCTGGTGCTGCCGAAGCTCAAAGGCAAGCTTGACGGCTATTCCATGCGCGTGCCCACACCCAATGTTTCGGTGGTGGACCTGGTTGCTCTGTTGGAAAAACCGACGACTACCGAAGAACTGAACGCAGCGTTCAAGAAGGCTGCCGAAGGTCCGCTGAAAGGGATTCTCGAATATTGTGAGGAGAGCCTGGTCTCCATCGACTTCCGCGGCAACTCAAACTCATCCATCATTGACGCCGGCTTCTGCAAGGTCATCGATGGCGATCTGGCGAAGATCACCGCCTGGTATGACAATGAGTGGGGATATTCCTGCCGCGTCCGCGATCTGATCAATTACATTGCCAAGAAACTGTAGGCAGCAGTCAGTAAGCAGAAGGCAGAATGCAGAAGGCAGAAGGTATGGGACCTTTTGAGCCTGTCGTTATAACGTCGAAGGCAACAAGAGAATATGCATTCTATTCGGCCGATGCCCAGCAGAGCACGGCCGTGACGCAGGCGATCTAAAATATCGGCCTATGGCGGCGAAGCTCCGCGGTTACCGAGATTTGAAGGTCTACCAACTCGCGTTCAGTTTGGCGATGGAAATTTTCAATCTCTCTAAAACGTTCCCGCAGGAAGAACGCTATTCCCTGACCAGCCAGATTCGCCGGTCATCGCGGAGCGTCGCCGCCAATCTAGCCGAAGGTTTTCGCAAGCGGCAGTACCCGAGCATGTTTGCCAGCAAGCTGGCTGATTCGGATGCCGAGGCAACAGAAACGCAGGTTTGGTTAGACTTCGCGCATGATTGCGGCTACTTATCGCCGGAAGACCAGCACCGGCTCGTCTATGGATATGAAGAGTTGGGAAGGATGATTGGAACCATGATGGCGAGCCCGGAAAGATTCAAGCCCAGGTAACTTGTTCCTATCTGCCTTCTGCTTTCTGCATTCTGCCTTCTGCACGCGTAGTGGCACAACATTTACAAGGAGTTAACGGTTATGGCGAAACTATCTATTCGCGATGTTGACCTGAAGGGCAAAGTGGTCTTCATGCGGGTTGACTTCAACGTCCCGCTGAACGACCAGGGAGAAATTACTGACGATACGCGCATTCGCGCCAGCCTGCCGAGCATTCAGTTGGCTCTGGACCGTGGAGCGAAACTTGTTCTGGCGTCCCACCTGGGCAGGCCCAAGGGAAAGGTCAATCCCAAGATGTGCCTCCAGCCGGCAGCCGAACGCCTGGCTGTGCTGCTGAACAAACCGGTCAGATTTGCCACGGACTGCATCGGACCCGAGGCGGACAAGCACGTGGCGGAATTGAAAAACGGCGATCTGCTTCTGCTTGAGAACCTCCGTTTCCACAAGGAAGAGGAAGCGAATGATTCGGAATTTGCAAAGCAACTGGCCGGCAAAGCCGAGGTCTACATCAATGACGCTTTCGGCTCCGCCCATCGCGCGCACGCTTCCACCGAAGGAATCACACACTACATTCCGATGAAAGCGGCAGGCCTGCTGATGGAGAAGGAACTCGAGTATCTGGGCAAGGCGCTCGAAAATCCCCTGCACCCCTACGTGGCCATTGTGGGCGGCGCCAAGGTTTCGGACAAGATCAAGTTCCTGCAGAACCTGATGGGCTTTGCGGACACCATTCTGATTGGCGGAGCCATGGCCTACACTTTCCTGAAAGCGCAGGGCGTGGAGGTTGGCCTTTCAAGAATTGAGGCCGACAAGCTGGACCTGGCAAAGGAACTATTGGCGCAGGCCCAGCAGAAAAAAGTGAATTTCCGGCTTCCCCAGGACCACGTTGTGGCCGACAAACTGGATGCCTCCGCTGTGGCTGAAACGGTCGCGTCCGCAAGCATTCCTGCGGACCGGATGGGCCTGGATATCGGTCCCAAAACAAGGGCCGAGTACGCCGATGCCGTCAAGAAAGCGAAAACGATCATCTGGAACGGACCCATGGGCGTGTTTGAGATCGACCAGTTCGCCCAGGGCACTCTGGAGGTGGGACGCGCCGTGGCCGAATCCGGGGCCGTGTCAGTGGTAGGCGGCGGCGATTCCGTGGCCGCGGTCCACAAGGCAGGAATCGAGGACAAGATCACGCATATTTCGACCGGCGGCGGCGCCTCGCTCGAGTTCCTGTCAGGACTCAAACTGCCGGGCGTGGAAGCCCTGCCTGAAAAGAAGTAGGCAGAAAGCAGTAGGCAGTGGGCGGTCGGCAGTAGGCAGAAAGCCGCAGACCGGACGCCCTTCAGCGTACAAGAAGCTGCCGGGGCGGAAGCATGCAAGCCCGGATCCAGGGAGAATCGTGATTCGACATTGTGGATTGCGAGTTGCGCCTCCTTTCTGCCAACTGCCTACTCTTCACAACAAGGATGGAAAACATGCGAAGACCTGTAATTGCTGGAAACTGGAAGATGTTCAAGACGCGCGGTGAAGCCGTGACCTTCATTGAAGAACTCAAGCCGCGTGTGGCGAACGTGACACATTGCGAGGTGGTAGTGGCTCCTCCGTTCACCGCTCTTGCGGATGCCGCCCAAGCCGCCAAAGGAAGCGGGATCGGCATTGCGGCGCAGGACGTCCACTGGGACGCCGAGGGCGCACACACGGGCGACGTCTCGCCGAAGATGCTGCTGGACGCAGGCTGCTCGCACGTGATCATCGGCCACTCGGAGCGGCGGCACGACCACGGCGAAACCGATGAAGAGGTCAACCGCAAGCTGAAGGCTGCTCTCGCCGCCGGGCTCACGCCGATTGTCTGCGTGGGAGAAACGCTGGAAGAGCGCGAAAGCAATCAGACCCAGCAAGTGCTCCAGCGCCAGTTCCAGGGCGGGTTCGCCGGGTTGACCCCCTCAGAGTTTTCCCGTATCATTATGGCGTATGAGCCGGTCTGGGCAATCGGGACCGGCCGGACCGCTACGCCCGAACAGGCACAGGAAAGTCATGCGTACCTGAGGGAACTGGCCCGCGCGCAGTTCGGCGAGGAACGGGCACAGGCCGTCAGGATCCTCTACGGGGGAAGCGTCAAACCCGAGAACATCAAGGGCCTGATGGCCCAGCAAGACCTCGACGGGGCGCTCGTAGGCGGCGCAAGCCTCAAAGTTGGCTCCTTCGCAGGGATTATTGATTATCCCGCGGCTTAAGAGAAGCTCTGGCGGTTGCCAGGTTTGAAAGGAATTTGATTATGGTTTTGGCAGTTACGGCTCTCCATATCCTGTCGAGCGTCCTGCTGATTGTGATGGTTTTGATTCAGGGCGGAGAGAACGTCGATATGGCGGCGGCTTTTGGCGGTTCCAGCCAGGCGGCCTTTGGACCGCGTGGTGCGGTTACAACGCTCGCCAAAATTACCTGGGTGTTGAGCGCCATATTTATGGCAACTTCGATCACGCTGGCGATCTGGGCCACGAAGACGACAGCGGGCTCGGTGTTGCAGAATGCGCCCGCACAGACCCAGACGGCTCCGGCAGCCCCTGCGGCGCCAGCCAAGAAATAAGGGAGAAAATCACCTTGCCGGATGCCATCCTTCCCGGCATGGGTCCGTCAGGTTTGCCTCCCACGCGGAAGTGGCGGAATTGGCAGACGCACCAGCTTGAGGGGCTGGCGGTCGCAAGACCGTGGGGGTTCGAGTCCCCCCTTCCGCACCATTTGCCAAAAAATATTTGAGGAAACAGGGAATTCAAGGCCCGTAGCGCCTTGGTGGACTTTCCTGCTTTGCCACTCACTTAGCCGCACCTCCCGGCATATCTTGTCAATACTCCTGCAAGTTAAAGCACAGCTAATAACTGCGCAATCTCCGCCCAAAACACGCCTGATGGCATGGCGCAGGAAAACAGGGACACCAAGCCTCGCTGGGGGTCGAAAGCTGAAAACATCCCATAGCCTGAAACTAGATTTCGGGGGACTCCGCCGGTGAGGGCGGGAGCGTGGCGACCGGGTTCAGGTGGAAGGCTTCGCCTCTCTTGTCCACCCGTACTTCACCAGCTTCTTGTGGAGCGTGACGCGGTCGATGCCCAGCACCTGCGCGGCCAGCGTCTGGTTGTTTTCGCACAGCTCGACCACTTCCAGGATGTGGGCCTGCTCGACCTCTTCGAGCGTCATGCCCCCGCGTTCGGTGTAGGGCAGCCGCAGGGTAAAGTCGCTCGGCTGGAGCTCCGTGTACCGGGCCACCACCATGGCGCGCTCCACCGCGTTTTCAAGCTCGCGGACATTCCCGGGCCAGTCGCACTGTTGCAGCATGTCAAGCGCGTCGTGCGTGATGCCGGTGACAGGCTTGTTCATGGATGCCGCAAAGCGGCGGATAAAATGGTTTACCAGCAGCGGAATGTCTTCCTTTCGCTTGTTGAGCGGCGGCAGATCAATTCGGAACACGTTCAGCCGGTAGTAGAGGTCGGGACGAAAAGTGCCCGCCTCCACCAGCGATTCCGGGTTCTTGTTGGTTGCCGCGATGCAGCGGAAGTCCACGTGGATCGGCTGGCTGCTGCCCACCCGCGTGATCTCCCGTTCCTGCAGCACGCGCAGCAGGTCGGTCTGGGTTTTCAGGCTGATGTCGCCGATTTCGTCCAGAAACACCGTTCCGCCGCCAGCCGACTCAAAGATGCCCTTCTTGCGGTATTGCGCGCCGGTAAAAGCGCCCTTTTCGTGCCCGAACAGCTCGCTTTCCAGCAGCGTCTCCGCCAGCGCTCCGCAATGCAGCACCACCATGCGGTTGTAGCGGCGCGGGCTTGCGGCATGCACGGCACGGGCCACCAGTTCCTTGCCGGTTCCGCTGTCGCCGGTGATCAGGACGGTGGCCTCGGTGGGCGCCACGGTCTGGATGGCGCTATACACAGTCCGCATGGCGGCGTTCTGTCCCACCAGGTTCGGCGGCGAGTTCGATTCCTCCATCCTCTCCTTGAGCGCAATATTTTCCTTTTCGGCCCGCTTGTGGGCCAGGGCGTTGTGCACAGTGTGCGCCATCTCCTCCGGGTCGAACGGCTTCACCGCGTAATCGTAGGCCCCGTTTTTGAGCGCTGCCACGGCAGTTTCCACCGACGCGTAGCCCGTCATGATAATCACCGTCATGTCCGGCTTGGCCTCGCGAAAACGACTCTGGAGTTCGATGCCGTCCACGTCCGGCATCTTGATGTCAATTAGCGCAACGTCCCAGTCCTGCTGGGCTAGCAGCACCAGCGCCTGCCGCGCGCCATCGGCCGCGCCCACCTCGTAGCCTTCCCCGCGAAACCATTTGGCCAGCGAGTCCCGCACAATCAGCTCGTCGTCAACAATCAGGATGTTTCCTTTTTTATCCATCATTCCCTTTGTAGCGCAAGGCACGAGTTTTGTGAAAGGGCATGACTTCAGTCGTGCCGTTGGAGCGCCACGAAGCTGGTTAGGGCTTTCAGCCCCTGAACGGATCGCTCTTGGCGCCGGAATCTTCAGCGGCTAAAGCCGCATCCGACGGGCTTCTTCTACGGCACGAGTAAACTCGTGCCCTTTCTCCTCAGACGACGTGCGGCTATTATTTGCGAAAGGGCACGGATTTATCCGTGCCGGAACGCGACGTCTCGTTTTCGTTTCACAACCCTCGCCCTTCAGGGAGAGGGTGGTCGTGCAAGCGACCGGGTGAGGGCTAAAAGCCCCACGGCCAATCAAATATCCGCGGGTGGCGCAGATACGCGCTTTGTCGTGTCTGCGATCCCGCGCAGCGGGAGATTTCTGTTTGTGCTCATGGCATCCGGCCCATCGCAGGTGTTTTTCTTTTCTGGCTCGACTCCGCCTTTTTTCATCCTTCACACTTCATACTTCCCTTTTCTCCTCTCAGCTTCGCTGATCGCAGATATTAAAAATCAATATCTGCGCCACCCGCGTCATTTTCATGGGCATTCGCGGGCCGGACGCCCTAAAGGACAGACGTCAAAAATCGATATCTGCGCTTCCCGCCCTGCCAGCCTGGCCCTCGACGTGGTGGCCGCGCAGGTTGTGACCACACCGACGTTGGAGACGACCATAACGCCAATCAATGAGAAGACAGCAGAGACAGATGCCCATCAAGGTGAAATCGGTCCTACCGAGTGGTGCACCAGGTCCAAAATGCGTACCCTCGTATTCCATCAGCAACGCAAGACTGGACACGAAGCCCAGCACAGCGATTCGGTCAACGAGATTTAGTTTACGGCCCTTCAGGGTCGACGCTAACGTGGCAGCAACCGCAAAAAACACTGTTATATAGAGCGCGTCCTGTCTAGACATTGGCTGGTTCGGATTGGCAAGCAAGTGGCCAGTCGAGATGCTGATCACCCCATTCAGAACGGCCAAAGCGAGCAGGCCTGCTAGAACTTTCGCCCAGCGATTCATCGTTACGACCATTGCGGGAACCGAGATGATGAGGAAGAGCAGCCCAAGCGCCCGAGAGTGGCTGGCAGGGAAAAATGCATAGCTCATTCCGGCAAGAAACAACCCCGCTATCCCCAAGAAAACGAGTGTGAGTCCCGCTAACCGTAGGCCGCTTTTTACTTGCGAGGTTCTTCCGGATTTTTGCATATGGCTACCTATGAATGGAACAGCCGACGATTTCAGCGCCGAAAAGTCCGATATCACCGGCGGGTGGCGCAGATACGCGCTTCGTCGTGTCTGCGATCCCGCGCAGCGGGAGATTTCTGTTTGTGCTCATGGCATCCGGCCCATCGCAGGTGCTTGTCTTTTCTGGCTCGACTCCGCCTTTTTTCATCCTTCACACTTCAAACTTCCCTTTTCTCCTCTCAGCTTCGCTGACCGCAGAGATCAAAAATCGATGCGCCACCCGCTGTTACCTGCTGATAGAGGATTCCAATTTGGCCGGGCGGGCTGTGATCTCTACCCTATCCGGGAGGTCGATTGTCACATCCGAGGTCGCATGGTAGTAATCCTCTTTACCTTTGAGCTTGTAGATGTATTTGATGCTAACCTTGGAGCATCCCGTCTCGCCAGGAGCGCCTGGGCTGAATGTCCACTGCCGAATGTTCTGTTCACTCGCCCGCTCAAGCAACTCTTGTCCGCCTGAGCTCTCCGTGGAAATCACCCGCCCGTCCGGACCGATCTTCGCCTCGACGGTTACTGTTCCTTCAACCCGAGCCATGCGGGCCAATACGGGATAGGCTGGAACAACTATATGGCGCACGCAGACTTGGCCTTGGGCACAGCATGTGACTACCGATAGCAAGAAGCAAAGCATAAGGACCCTCGTCGCGGTTGGCGCAGACACGCGCTTTGTCGCGTCTGCGATCCCGCGCAGCGGGAGATTTCTGTTTGTGCTCATGGCATCCGGCCCATCGCAGATGCTTGTCTTTCCTGGCTCGACTCCGCCTTTTTTCATCCTTCACACTCCATACTTCCCTTTTCTCCAGCTTCGCTGACCGCAGACATCAAAAATCGATATCTGCGCCACCCGCCTAAGCCCCACAGCCAATCAAGTTTCGGATCGACCGTGGCTGCCACCTGCATGCTTTGCGACTGCGGCTGTTGCCGGCGCGCCTTCGATCGGCAGCGTGACCGTGAAGACCGTTCCCCGCCCAGGCTCGGACTTGACATCAATGCGGCCCTGGTGGCGCTCCACGATCATGCGGCTGATGGCGAGGCCCAGGCCCAGGCCGTGCCCGCGCTCCTTGGTGGTGAAAAACGGCTCGAACATCTGCGACAACATCTCAGGCGGAATGCCGGTTCCATTGTCCTGCACTACGATTTCGACCTGCGGTTTAGTATCGCATTGCCGGCTGTGCAGACTCAGGGTGCCGCCTTTGGGCATGGCCGCCACAGCGTTCACCACCAATGCCAGGATTACCTGCTCAATCTGCGCCGGGTCACACCACACGGGCGGCAGGTCGCGCACCAGGTCAAGCTGCAGCCGGATATTCTGCAGGTCAAGCTGGTGCCGGACAAGCCGCGAACAGCGGTCCACAACGCCATTCAGATCGGCCGGCTCATGATTCATAGAAGCGGCGCGTGAAAAAGTGAGCAGGTTCTTGGTGATCTCTCCGCACCGCCGGCTTTCCGATTCAATCAGGTCCAGCGAGGCAATCGCCTCATCGTATTTCTTATCGTTTTCCCGTGCAAACTGTTTCTTCAGGAGTTTCGCGTAGGTCAGGATACCAGCCAGCGGGTTGTTAATTTCATGGGCGACAATCGCCGCCAGCTTCCCGATCGAGGCCATCTTCACCACGCGCAGCATCTGTTCGTGGGCACGGTTCAGTTGGTTGGTCTTCTCGTCCACTCTTTGTTCGAGGGTTCGCCCCCACTCTGTGATCTCTTCGCGAGCGTCCTTCAGTTGGCTGCTCATGGTGTTGAAGGAGCGGGCCAGGTCGGCAATTTCGTCTTGCGACCGGACGTCAAGCTGATAGCCCAGCCTTCCTGCCGCCAGCCGTTCGGTGCCGTCGGTCAGGGTCTTCAGAGGCCGGTTGACCACTCGCCACACGAAAGCCGCGCTCAGCAATGAAATGATCGCGATGGCGAGCAGCGTGTAGAACAGCATCCGGCGCGTCCCCGCCGCAATGCTGGCGTCGGCGTCGGCAAGCGAAAGGTCGGTGTCAAGCACGCCCAGCACCTTCATGCTGGCGGGATGAACGTGGCAGGAGGCGTTCGAGCATTCCGGGGAGTTTTCAATAGGGTTGATGATGCCGAGCACGCGCTGGCCGCTGGCCAGGCGGTAAGTGCGAAAACGGCCCGGGCGGTTCAGGCGCGCGAGCGGCGCGGTCTGGCTGTGGCACCTGTAGCAGGCCTCGGCACGCTTGTCAACGAAGGTATCGATCTCAGCCGTGTCGGATGAAAAACTGATGAGCCCTTCCTTGTTGAAAATGCGAATCCGCACGATGCCGGGTTCATGGGCAATATCCAAAATGGTGTGATAAAGGCCGTCGCGCTGGTTCCGCAGCATGTAGTAGGACGCGCTGTTCTTGATAACGTCGCTTATATCTTCGGCGCTGGCCAGCGTGCTCTGCTCCAACTGCTGCCGCTGCAGGCGGATGTTGAGATAGCCAAGAAAACCAAAGACTATCGCCATCAGACCCACCAGCAGGATTACCAGCTTGGCGCTGATGCTATGAGCTACGCGTAACCAGCTTTTTGTAATCGCCTTGCCTGCAACAGAGAGACGCATAGGCTTTCCCGGATTTATGTCGAGACGTTCGGATGGAACGTTTCGGGTTTGAGATACCTCAGCGTGATGCTCTTACCTCGCCATTAAACCGAACCCCCACGCTCCGCATAAGCTTTCTCCCACAGCTTGAAGTCGGTACACATCGTTGCCTTTAGAAGTGCCTTCCACATGCGATGATTCCGCCCGTCCTCGAAGCAGTAGCTTCTTCATGGAATTCCATGGCAGGATTTGCGTCTTGTAGGTCGCCTGTGTTGGCTACTGAAAAACGCCTCGGCAACCGAAAGGAACTACACCAATCCTCTCAGCCCGAGTTCGGGACTTCGCGTTCAACTTCCCGATGCCCATGTGCCGGCACCGCTTAAACGCCGGTTGCAGATGGAAAATTCATCAGGCTGCATTCAGGCTGCGCTTATTACCGAAAATGGACAATGATTACGGTCACTCGCGCTTGTGACCCGGCTCACCCTACGCGCCCCGATGAAAGGGAGTCGTAATCTTTGACGACAGGGTTCCCCCCTGTCGCTCATTTTTATCTTTATCTCATTCAGCAGATTCAGGTTGTTACTGGGTCTTAAACACAGGATCTTCGAACCCGGTAGCTTTATGGACTTGCCTCACACACGCTCTTCCTTCTTGCGGGTGATGAATTATTTAGCGCCTATGATGCGAGGCTCATCAGTGTACAAAGACACATCTAAGTCTTTTACTTATATTTAATTAGCGACATTACAGAATACACCTCACTGCAAAGGAGATGGAATTCTCATCGGCGATCACGATCCAAGTATGCTGTCTTGAGCCTTACTCCAGAACATATCTTATACAAACCAATTGGCTTGCTTGATGCCAGATAGGCCGGCGACCATTGGCACGGGACGTGCCGTTTCAATTGTAGAAGGTGAATGGGGGGTACGGCGATGGTACGCAACGGTGGAGGCAAAGCAAAAGGCGGTACCTACTGGAAGAAAGGGAAATGGGGAATAGTGACCGTTGAAGGCAGAGATGGCATTCTCCCAGGAACAGAGGACGTCGAGTATATCCGGATCCCCGGGATCGTGTTCGGGCCACTGGCCTTGGTTTTCGGCCTCGCATTTTACATCTTTCTCCCTTTGATCGGGATTGTCATGTTGTTGTCGGTGATCGTGAGAAAGATTTGGGGTATGTTATCCCCGAGCGTGCCTCAATCTCACAGTGGCAAAGGCCCGGGCGGTTTAGGGGTGAATCCCGGAACCTCGCGGCCTGCACAAATTCGGAGCGGCGGAGGCTTGTCATGACTGTCGTGTTAGTCGTGCTGAGTTTGGCAATCCTAATCGTGATCGTTTACATGATGCGCCGGAAGAAAGTGACAGTGACGGAACTGGAGAACGCCGCCAGTGGGGCAATACCCAAAGCTCAGCTGGAATGCGCGAGCGGTATTCGACTGCCGGGGAATGTCCGATTTCATCTGGGGCACACCTGGGCATTGCGCGAAAGCCCAACGCTGGTGCGAGTGGGAATAGACGACCTCGCAGCTCGGATGATTGGCAGACCCGACAGCATCCTGCTTCCCAGGCGTGGCCAATGGATTCGGCAAGGACAAAAGATTTTCAGCATCTTCAAGGAAGGCAGCAAAGTCGAACTTTTATCGCCAATCGAAGGCGAGGTGACCAGCGTCAATGAGGCGGTCGTAAAAGACCCAAGTCTGCTCGATAGTGACCCTTATGGAGATGGCTGGTTGTTGACCGTTGTCTCTCCAGACGCTGAAACGAATTTCCGGAATCTGCTGGGCGGCAATCTCGCGCGGAAATGGATGGTAGACGAGGCCAGCCGGTTGAGTACGAAGATGCCTGCGTCAATTCCCGTGGCGGTCCATCACAACGGGGACGAGAACAGTGAAGTTTCGTCGCCGCAGATTTCTGGTCAGAACTGGATCGAACTGACGCACGAGTTTTTTGGCGTGTAGGAACACTCTGCAAGTCTGTGAAATGCCATCCGGCTGCAGTGGATTCAGAGACTGAAGGATGAAGTCCATGATCGGCAAAGATGCGGCCGAACGGGTTACGGATCACCTGGAGAATGTTTCCTCACTGTCCGAAGGGCGCGGTTCTCACGCCCATCTCCCGACGTGCAACATATGCCGCATTAGCTCCGGGCGCTTGCTGCACCTTACCACACCAGCCGAGAAGATCCCGGAGCCATGCCCGTCCTCTGCAAATGGCAAAGCACAACTCTTGGCGGGATCACGGGAGCAACAATCGAGCAGGTCAGGATTCATGTCGGGACGTCAGCGAGAAATTGGCGCAGCCGTCGTGAGAGTTGTGGCTCCTGTCGGAATCGCCTGGTCTGTCATGATATGGAAGGGCATCGGGACTCCTACCCAGAAATACCAAGCATACGCAGTTGATTTCAGCACGACGCCCCTGCTGAGAACGTAGACCAGGCTCCCGGCGGCTCCGCGTGCTGTCATCCCTTGTGACCGGCTCTATCTTACGGTCCTGCTTGGTGCAGAAGCGCAACTCGGGCCCTATGAGGTCGTGTTAGTGCAGGACGGGATGAGGTACGCCTTCGCTTCTGGTTCTGCAAAACTTGAGAATCGCGAACGGATACTTCAGGTGAAGTTAGATCTTAGCCGGGTGCCACCCGGTGAATCACGACTTGGCATCCGGCCTCCCGGGCAAGAAGGTAAGTATTACAAGGTCATGTTAGAGTGACCCGCGCCGGCAGGGTTGCGCAACGATTTGACGGAGCCCTCTCCGGCCCCTTGCGTTTAACGGAATGCTAATGGGGCGCGATAACCCTTAGTGTAATGATCTGGTGCGGCCTGACAGGAATCTCGAGAGAATCCCCTTCCACTTTAACAAGAGACTGGTTCTGCTCAACGGCGTTTGTAACCCAGGCGTCCTGCAGGTGCAACGACGGGAATGTGAGCCGGGCTGTGCTGCTTTCGCCGCCCACTTCTAGCAGGCGCACGATAGTGCCGTGTCCGTCCATGGCGCTCTTCCAGTCTTCAACCACGACGTCCGGTGAACTGACGGTGAGGAAACTGTGAGGGGCCGGCGAGAGCGGGCGCGCTGGATCGTCGTGCTTGTCGTTTGAGATGACCTGCTGATGCTCAAGAGGCGTCATCGCGGCACGCCCCAACCTGGCAAGAGAAGCGGGCGAAAGCTCGCGACCGCTGGTCAGCACATAGCGGAAAGTGTACCGCCCTTGCTGCACGCGGATAAAATTCGTGTGCCAGTAATTGTTCATGGCATAGGAATAAATCGTCGCGTCCTTTGGCTTGAACACCTTGGGCCACGTGCCGCGATTGATGTCCCCAAGGCAAACAAGCGGAGCATCCAGCGGAACCAGCCCGACGGAAAAGTCGGGCCCGCTGGCTTTCACCCAATGCTGCACCGCAAACCAGTCCAGACTGCCACCCTTCAGGATATTGCGAGCGGGGTCCACCCATCCGTTTTGGATCTCGTAGCTAAAGTCGGGTTTGGCGATGTCGAAGGGGAAGGCAAAGTAGACGGCTTCCTTGTGGTCCACTGGTTGTTTGTCAAACTTGTTGATGAA
>JAJYLL010000097.1 GCA_021787735.1 Acidobacteriota bacterium
CCCGAAATCGCCCTTCAGTTTGTTTGATGCGATATCTGACTTCCTGATTACTTTTTACTTTTGTCGTCTCCCTCCACGACTTCAGCGTCGATGACTTCACCTCCATCTTTGGCTTTCTCTTCGCCCCCGCCCCCGGCTGCACCGGCCTGTTCCGACCCGGTGCCGCCGACCGGCGGCGGAGGGGTGGTGCTGGACTGTTTGTACATGGCTTCGGCCAGCTTGTGGGAAGCTTGAGTCAGGCGTTCCACAGCGGAATTGATCACCTCCACCTTGCCTTCCTGAATGGCTTTCTTGGCTTCTTCCACAGCCGCTTCGATGTTCTTGGCGTCCTCCGCGGAGACCTTCTCTCTGTTCTCCTTCAGTGTTTTTTCCACGGAGTAGACCAGGGAGTCCGCGCGGTTCTTTACCTCCACCTCTTCCTTGTAGTGGCGGTCTTCTTCGGCGTGAGAGTCCGCTTCCTGCTTCATCTTCTCCACTTCGTCCTTGGAAAGGCCGCTCGACGAGGTGATCGTGATCTTCTGTTCCCGGCCCGTGCCTGTGTCCTTTGCCGAGACATTCAGGATGCCGTTGGCATCGATGTCGAACGTTACTTCAATCTGCGGAATTCCGCGCATCGCCGGCGGAATTCCAACCAGGTGGAATTTGCCGAGCGTGCGGTTGTCCCTCGCGCTGGGGCGCTCGCCCTGCAGAACGTGGATTTCAACCGACGTCTGGTTGTCCGCCGCGGTTGAAAACGTCTCGGTCTTCCGCGTCGGGATCGTCGTATTGCGCTGAATCAGAGGCGTCATCACTCCACCCAGCGTCTCAACTCCCAGCGTCAGCGGGGTCACGTCGAGCAGCAGCAGGTCTTTCACTTCGCCGCCCAGCACGCCGGCCTGCACCGCCGCGCCGATGGCCACCACTTCGTCCGGGTTCACGCCCTTGTGCGGCTCTTTGCCGTTGAACAGGTCCTTCACAATCTGCTGGACGCGAGGAATGCGAGTGGACCCGCCCACCAGCACTACTTCGTCGATCTTGCTGGGGTCAACCCCGGCATCCTTCAGCGCCTGCTTCACTGGGCCTACGGAACGCTGGAAGATGTCTTCGCACATCTGCTCAAAGCGCGCCCGGGTCAGCTTTAAGCTCAGGTGCTTGGGGCCGGAAGCATCCGCAGTAATAAACGGCAGGTTGATTTCCGTCTCCAGCACCGTCGAGAGCTCCATCTTCGCCTTTTCAGCTGCTTCCTTCAGCCTCTGCAGCGCCATGCGGTCCTTGGAGAGGTCGATGCCCTGGTCTTTGCGGAACTCATCCACAATCCAGTCGATGACGCGCTTGTCAATGTCGTCGCCGCCCAGGTGCGTGTCGCCGTTGGTCGATTTCACCTCAACCACGCCTTCGCCCACCTCGAGGATTGAGATGTCAAACGTTCCACCGCCAAAGTCATAAACCGCGATGGTCTCGTCCTTTTTCTTGTCCAGACCATAGGCCAGAGCTGCCGCGGTCGGTTCGTTCACAATCCGCAGCACTTCCAGGCCCGCGATCTTGCCGGCGTCCTTGGTGGCCTGCCGCTGGCTGTCATTAAAATAGGCTGGGACTGTAATCACCGCCTGAGTGATCTTCTCGCCCAAATACTGATCGGCGGCATCCTTCATCTTCTGAAGGATCATTGCCGAAATCTCCGGAGGCGAGTATTCCTTGCCCAAGGCGGATACCCGGCAGTCCCCGTTGGTGGCTGCGACCACCTTGTACGGAACTGTCTTGATTTCGCTTTGGACCTCGTCAAAGCGGCGTCCCATAAACCGCTTGATCGAGTAAACCGTGTTTTCCGGGTTAGTGATCGCCTGGCGTTTGGCCACCTGGCCCACCAACCGCTCGCCGCTCTTTGTAAACGCAACCACCGACGGGGTCGTGCGGCCGCCTTCCGGGTTCGTGATGACTGCGGGATCGCCACCTTCCATCACCGCGACCACTGAGTTGGTCGTCCCCAGGTCGATGCCAATAATCTTTCCCATTGCAAGTGCCTCCATTAAGAAACTTGAAAAGTCCGGATAACCATCTCTAGGAAAAACCCTAGAATCCTTGCTGCTCTAAAGCCCTAAGCCCGATTACATTAGCTCGTGATTATAATAAAGTCTTAGTGTATCATTGTCAATATAAATTTGTAACCTTAACTTAATTAAGGGCTTGTTTTGCCTCAAATAGTTGATATGCGGCATGTCAAGAATTCAATTTTGATCCGGAACATGCTCTTGGCGCATACTCGTCACCATCAAGCTTGCCGCCGTGGACCCATCCTGTAGTAAAATAATGGCTTAAATGCAATTTGACGAACGGAGAGGCCCAAAGAATGCCCAAAGCTAAGATTAAACGCGAGTACACTCCCCAGCACGCTGTTTCAGGAGTTTCCGTAGAGTTGCCTGAAATCGAAACTTGGGAGAACAATTACCGCGGCTATGAGATCACCATCACGATCCCGGAATATACCTCGATCTGCCCTCGTACTCACCTGCCGGATTTCGGCACGATTACGATCCACTACTTACCGGACGAGCTGTGCCTGGAGCTTAAATCCCTGAAATACTACATCTTGGCTTACCGCAACCTCGGCATCTTCTATGAAAATGCGGTGAATCGCATTCTCGACGACGTTGCGCGGGCATGCCGGCCCAAATGGGCTGTGGTTCGTGGGGAGTTCACCACCCGCGGGGGCATGCATACGACGGTTGAAGCGCGTTATCCGCGCAAGTTGCGCTGAGCAAGTTGTCTAAGGATACCATCCGCCTTGCCCCTGCAAGGCTTGAGGCTGGCTGCTAGGCAGGTCGTTTGTGCCGAGATCCGGCCGGGAATTGCCACTGCCGTACTCGGCCCACATCAACGTGAACGAATTCCGAGACAGGGTAGATTCCCACGCCCCCGTCGCGGAGTGCCAAGGCTGTCCGTTGCAGGGCCACCAGCCGGCATCCGGGAATGCGGATGTCGACGGCTTTGGCCTGCATGTGCATGCTGTGTTTCGCGACTCCTGCCGTGTGTTCCCGCAGATAGTCGTTGGTGGCGGGGGACCGGTATCCGCAGATGATGTGGAACGGCTGGCGTGTTTCAAGCTTGCGGTCGAGCGCGTACAGCAGGTCGAGAAGGCGCACGTCAATAGGCTTTACCATGTTCCGGCGGTAATCGCGCAGGATCCAGTTGATTTCCTGCAGGGCGTCCGGAACGTAGCGGCCCTGCGCCCAATAGATGGTTTTCAGGTGTTCGCCGGTGTGAAGGTTGTAGAAGGCCAGCCGTTTTTCGGCTGGAAGCGGTGTGCGCGTTCGCCCAAAAAGCAGGCCCGGTGCAGTCGCCGCCATGGCAACCGATCCCATGCGGAAGAAGTCCCTGCGGCTCAGCTGCTTGCTGTGGGAGGTCCCGCCCCGGCGTTCTGAATGCTTCATCAAATCCCTCAGGGAGTTTTGGCTGAGGGCAGAGTTACATTCTCAGCCAGCCCGCGCCTCTCCTGAATAACCTTGCGAACTTCTCGCCAGTCTATCATGGATTCGGCGCCGGCGGCTTCTGCCGCCTCCCTGACGGTTGCAAAGGGGGGGCCGCTTTCCCGTAGATGTCCGGGTGGACTTCAAGGTAGTAACGGCCGTCCGGCAAGCGGGCAAGCAGGACGGGCTGGTACATAATCTTAACGGGTGTGCCGATCGGGACTTCCTTGAAGAGTCGTTCGATATTTTCCGGCAACAGCCGAATGCAGCCATGTGTCTGGAATTTATAGATGCTGGCCGGGGCGTTCGTGCCGTGGATCCCTTCGCTTGGCGAGATGCGGATCCAATGCCGTCCCAGTGGATTTTCAGGCCCTGGAGGAACTTTTCCCCTGACCGGTTTCCCCGTTGCCTCCATCTCTTCCTGGATGGATTCCGGTACTACCCACGTCTTGTCCTTTTCCTTTTCGAGCACTTCAAAATCGCCCCGTGGGGTTGGCCAGGTTCGCCGGCCAAGGCCTACTGGATAAGCAGCGACCAAGCTTCCGGACCTGAAGTAGAAAAGCATCCGCTGAGGAATATTGATGACAATGCCGTCATCGAGCGGGAGTGGAATAAGGTGTGGGTTGTCGATGCGCAGTTTCTGGCGCAGTTTCAATCTCGCTGTGGGTTTGAGACCGTTGATCTCCGCCAGCGCCAGTACGTCCATTCCGAACCGTGCTCCTACGCTGGTTAAAGAATCCCCCCACTGCGCCGCGTAACTTGCCGGACCGCCCGTCATTACGGGTGACATCGGCGGCGGATGTTCCGCGGCGACCACTCCCAAAAGCGCCGCCAGAAGCAGCGCCCTTCCCGGTGCTGACCAGCTGGTTATCTTCATGACAGATCCCAGCCTCCGCACGCGTTATCGCTGACTGCGGCTTCAGCAGCAGCGATTGTCCCTATATCAATTTTAAGCCGAGAGGGCAGGGGACGGAAGCTCCACCTCTGGACTTCCGCCCCTCTGGAAAAGGTCTGCAGCTCTTAGGGCAGGCTTAAAGGGCAGTCAGGACTTCCCTATAAAGGTACTTGGCGCCTTCCACGCCGTCCCAGGGTCCCTCCTCGTACTCCAGCGCATAAATGCCCTGGAAGTTTGCCTCTTTCATAATGCGGACGTTGCGTTGGACATCGGGATTCTTCCACCGGTTCCAGTACTTGGCATGGACCGTGGTGTGCGCATAAGGGGCCAGCGCCCGCAGGCCATGGAACAGCAGGTATTCGTGTTCCCAGTTACAGAAGTCCGGGGAGGCTTCGCAGTAGGGGTTGCCTACCTCTTCAACGATAATGCGGATGTTGATCGGATTGGCGGTCAAACCCCAGTGGTTCTCCAGCGTAACTTTCACGCCGCGCTTTCCACCGTAATCAGCCATTTCCTTGAAGGATTCAATGCAGTTGGTCAGGTACTGCGCCAACTTGTCGTTTTTCGGGTAGCTGTGGGGTTCCATGACCGCTTCGGGCGCGATTCGCGGCCCGCCGCTGTTCACACGCATGGACTTGGCCCCAAGAACGGCAGCGCCGTCCAGCCAGTTCTTTGCAACCTGGATGCCTTCGCGGCGCTTGGCGGCGTCCAGATCGCAGATGTTCCGGGGCGCGTTGTTTGAGATGTGATGGCATTTCGTCCCGGTGGCCGCCATCTTGTTGGCCATCTTCTCAAGCCATTTTTTCCCGGAAGCGCTGGAGGGATCGAACTCTTCCGCCTTGAAAGTTCTGCCGTTGTATTCCACCGCGACGGGCACGTACATGCTGTCGTCGGTGACGTCGCCGAACAGCCCGGAAAAAAGATCCATTTGGGTCACGCCGGGGAATGTCTTTTTGGTGAAGTCTGGAAAATCAAGCATGGTAATTTCGCCGTACTTCTTTTTCATCTCTTCGGACGTGGGATTTGTCCGCTCCTGGTGGCGTGACTTGAAGATGTAGCGGATGGGCCAGGTGTTTGAGGCAATGCGGTCGAGTTTTTCCTTTTCCGTCATCGGGCGTGGGACGGCGACGCCATCCGATGCCAGCAGAGCGCCGGCCGCACCGAAACCGGCTCCGGCGGTCTTCAGAAAGTTACGTCGGCTCTTATTCATTCGGGGTTTCTCAGACATGGTCTTCTCCTTCAAAGGGCGTGGACGGCACTTGATACTGCCGGGCCCGGGGTGAAATGCGTCAGTTGCGGGTGTGCAGATACTCTGTGATCTACCTAATTCCCGATAATACAACAACGGAAAGAGGATGCAAGCGATTTGAGCCTGCTCATAGATCAACAATCTCCCTGAAACTGGGCCCACATGTGCACGCTAGAAATCTTTGTCAGACCGCAGTCACACGGCAAAGACTTCCACCCACCCACCTCATGGCAAGTTGAGGAAGAATACGAAAATCCTTGACGTCGTCGACTGTACTGATGTATTGATACAGTATGCTAATTCACGTCAACTCAGCCTCGGGTGTTCCGGCCTATCTCCAGATCGAAACGCAAGTCAAACATTACGTTGCTGCCGGGGCTCTTGAGCCTGATGACCCAATGCCCTCCGTGCGCAAGCTGGCCGCAGACCTGCGGGTCAGCCCTAATACCGTCGCCCGCGCATACCAGGACTTGGAGAGGGATGGCGTGTTGAGAACCGTTCCCGGCGGCCGCACTTACGTGGCTGATATTTCTCCGGGTCTGCTGAAGTCAGAAAAGATCCGGCGGCTTCGGCCTTATGCACGGCAGATAGCTGTCGAAGGTAAACAATTACGCCTCGATCCTTTGGAAATCATTCAGTTGGTACGGCAGGAAGTCGATGCATTGGAGGAAGTCGATGAAAAGCTTGGCAATTTGGACCGAAGGGCTCGTTAAGTTCTATTCGGACGTGAAGGCCGTGGACGAGCTCAGCCTGAGCGTTCCCCGTGGCGTAGCCTATGGTTTCTTAGGCAGAAACGGCGCGGGGAAAACATCTACCATTCGGATGCTGCTCGGGTTGACAAAACTCACAGCCGGAAATGGCGCTGTTTTAGGGTATAAGGTTGGCCGCGAACAGGTTGCTATCCTTGAGCGCACGGCCTTCGTCGGTGAAAACAAGATACTGTATGGCAACCTCACGGCCCGGGAACTCACACGCTTCACGCGGGGATTTTACCCAAGCTGGTCCGACGATGCGTGCGCAAAATACTCGCGGCTGTTTGAAATCCCAATGGACCGCTCGTTCTCGAAGCTCTCCCAGGGCAACCGCACGAAAACCTGTCTCCTCCTTGCACTTTCACAGAGAGCGGACTTGGTGATCCTTGACGAGCCGACGGTAGGGCTGGATCCGGTCGCGGTAGATGCTCTGTTACGTATCCTGGTTGAGGATGTCATTGGTGCGGGGCGCACAGTCTTTATCTCCTCTCACAACCTGTCAGATGTGGAGCAGATTGCGGACTGGATAGGTGTGATCGACCAGGGGAAGTTGCTGCTCGAAGCGAAGCTTGACGATGTCAAGAGCACGTTTCGCCTTGTTACGGCATCTGGCAACGGCCTACCCCAAACTAGGTTTGCCGACGTTTTGTCTGTCACCTCCGTTGGGAAATTCTCCAGGTACCTGGTTAAACATGATGCCGACATCTTCGTTGCCAAACTCAGCCGGGAAGGCGCAATCATTGCAGAGGTTTCTCCAGTGGGTCTTCGGGAAATCTTTCTTGAGCTTGTCCAAAAGGAGGACACGTGTACTTCTGGAAATGCTGGCGGGAAACCCGCGCTCAATTCATTGCTGGGCTCGTAGTATTCGTAGCGGTTTGTAGCTTCTTCACGATTCCGGTGGCCAAGTTCGGCAGCCCGGAGATGATGAAGACAGGGGTGTCCCCATCGGTTGCCCAAGCGTGGTCCTCAGCCATTAGAATGGTTCTGGGTGGCTGGGGAGGAACGTTGATCCTCATCTGCGGACTGGTTCTAGGCTCAGCGGGCCTTGGAAAAGAGTTCGACAAACAGACTGTGGGCTTTCTATTTACCCGGCCGCGGCGCAGAAGGTACTGGGTATGGGTAGGATGGTCAGCAGGCGTTTTCGAGCTGGCTATAATTGCTCTGGTAGGAGTTGGGCTAACCAGCGGACTATTGACCTTTCTGACGGGCCACTTCTACACGTGGCGTGTGCTTGCGGCGTTTCTTGGGTTAACTGTAGGCGGCGCAGTCTCATATAGTCTGACCTACTTCATGGCAGTCGTGACCCGCAGTGGTCTGCAAGGTCTTGGTTATGCTATGGGAATACTTTTTGTCGCAATCCTTGTTCCCGGAATGACGGCGCACTTCTGGAGAATCTACTTGCCTTCACTCTGGGATTTCATGGATACGACTTGCGAATGGGCTGCGGCAGTTGTCTCTTCCTTTCCATTCAGCGTGTTGATCCTTTGGAGCATCGTTGCCTTGGCATTTCCACTTGCAGCACAAGCCTTAGTTGAACGCGCGGACGTATAACAGAGACTCCCCTGAGCGTGCAGAACTTTGATGGATGGCAAGATCACCCTAGTGTGCGGATAGAAAGTAATTTCCGGTGTCAGCCAACACCAATCACATCGAACTGTCATTTATGCAAGACCGATGCTAAA
This sequence comes from Acidobacteriota bacterium, assembly GCA_021787735.1. Taxonomy (GTDB): domain Bacteria; phylum Acidobacteriota; class Terriglobia; order UBA7540; family UBA7540; genus SCRD01. The sequence goes on from JAJYLL010000097.1 coordinate 8,022, forward strand.
GGCGTCATGACTCTTACTCCCGACGCTTACGTGGCGCGGACAACAAGGGCTGTCAGGTCGTCGTACTGGCGACGCTGGCCGGTAAAGGCTCGTACGTTCGCGAGCATGCGTTGCAGGGTCTGTTCTGCGCTTTCTCGTGGCGAGGTTTTCAGCAGGTTGATCACCCGCTGCTCGCCGAACTCTTCTTCGCGCATATTTACCGCCTCGATCAGTCCGTCGGAGTAGATCAGCAGCAGGTCGCCAGCTGCCAGGCTAATCTCCGTGGAAACATAGGGGGTGTCCGGGTTGATGCCCAGCGGAAGATCGCCGGCATTCAGACGCTCGAATTGCCCGGACGCTCGCACAAGGAAAGGCTCGTTGTGTCCCGCGCGCACGTAGGTCAACACGCGGGTTGCGGGGTTGTACTCCGCAAAGAACGCCGTGGTGAACCGCCGGCCTTCCAGGCTGTGTGCGCAGCAATAGCGGTTCATGCGGGTGACGGTATCGGTCAATGAGGTCGTCACCGGCGCCACGGAGCGCAGGCTGGCGTGGAAAGTCGCCATCAGCAGAGCCGCTGGAACACTCTTGCCCGCCACGTCGGCCACCACCAACATCACGGGATTGTTCTCGCCCGGCGGTTGCGCGGCGTCCAGCGGGAAGGCGTCGTAATAGTCACCGCCCACTGTGTTGGCAGGCTTCGAGCTGAAGGCGAGATCGAGCCCCGGCACGTTTGGCGGAGTCTCCGGGACCAGCCAGTGCTGAATTTCTCGCGCAATCTCCAGATCGCGCTTCATGATCACGCGGTCGGCCAGTTCCAGCGCCAGCAGGACAATCAGCATACCGATAGGGAACAGAGGCGAGACCTTGGGCGAACTCTCTTGCATTCCGTTCACGTTTGTTGTCGTGTTTACAAGGGAGAGGATGCCGAGCACCAGCGCGATCAGCAGAAAAACCCTGCGCGCGGGAGAAAGCTTCAGGAGCATCGCCCAGAACAGCGCATTGCAGGTCTTACGGAAACGCTGGAAGCGCGATTTGCCTTTCAGCGCTTCCCAGTCGACCTCGCGGTCGTAGAGGCTGTAGCTTTCCTTGGCCTCAGAGAAAAACTGCGCCCACAGGACACGCACCTCCAGCCCTTCGCTCACCCGCTGCCAGAAGTTTTTCAGCTCTTGCTTCATTCTATTGAGAAGTTTCCGGAACGCCGCGCGCCCGGCTCCTCCTGTTTGCTGAACGTGACTGCCTTTGCATTCAATTATACGCTGCTCGCAAGTCAAGCGTTCACCATAAGTTCCGGTGAAAAGGAAGAGGATTGCCATTCATCTCACGCGAAAAGCTACTGCCATCTTGCAGGCACTCGACAACAGACCGCGAAGCCGTGCTCACGAATTCCATCGTGACGACTTTGCTGCCAACCGCTGATGGAAAGGCGATATACTTTGCAGGTTCTCGGATAACCAAGGAGGCGCGATGGAGCTTTGTTCATACAGGCAATCCTATCCTCGAAAATCAAGATGGGTGCCGGCGTGCGCGCTGGCGGTTTTGTTGGCTGCAGGCGTGGCCGCAGCGCAAGACCCGGTTGAACCTCCCGGCGGGCCGCCCAAGGTGAAGGTGTTACCCGGGCCGGCGGGGGCGGTCACGCTCGCCGAGGTCAACCGCAATGATCTCCGCGCCACGATCAAGGGCCTTGTTTCCTGTGGGACCCGCCATTCGCTTTCGTCGTGGACCGATCCCAAACGCGGCATTGGGTGCGGCCGCGATCACATCGTGGCGGAGTTCAAAAAGATTGCGGCAGGATCCGGCGGGCGGCTGAGCGTGGTGGTGGACCGTTTTGAAGTCACAGGGCCGCGCACAGGCAACAAGCAGGTTCCACTCGAGAATGTCTATGCCATTCTGCCTGGTGACGATCCTGCGCTCGCAAAGACGGTCTTCGTAGTCTCGGGCCATTTCGATTCACGAGCGACCGACATTATGGATTCGACTTCAGACGCGCCCGGCGCCGACGATGACGGTTCCGGCACCGCAGTGTCGATTGAATGTGCACGGCTGCTGGCCCGCGGCCATTATCGTTCGACGCTGGTGTTTGCCACGGTCTCGGGCGAGGAGCAGGGACTCTACGGCGGCACGCGTTTGCTGCATTACCTGCAGCAGCAGGGCTATACCATCGGCGGCATGCTGGACGACGACATTGTAGGAGCCGACTTTGCTCCCGGCGCCCCGCACCGCGTGCGACTGTTTTCAGCTCTTGGAAAGATTGATGATGGCGACTCGCCCTCCCGCGAACTGGCCCGGCGCGTGGAAGAGATCGACGGGCGGGCCAATATTCGCCTGATCTTCCGCGAAGACCGCCTGGGCCGCGGCGGCGACCACATGCCGTTCGTCGAGGCGGGGCTTCCGGCGGTGCGCTTTACCGAGCCGCTCGAAAACTACCACCACGAGCATCAGACGCCGCGCATCGAAAACGGCATCCAGTACGGCGACCTGATGAGGTTTCTGAATTTCGACTTCATGGCTCGCGTGGCGCGCGACAACGCTGAGGCATTACGCGAACTTGCCCTGGCCCCCGCGCCGCCTGCCGATGTCACTCTGTCAGGCGTGGTGACGCCCAGCGCTAAAGTCAGTTGGACTGCGCCGGACGACACCAAACGTGCAGGCTTCGAATTGCTGTGGCGCGAAACTACAAACCCTCGGTGGTCCGTTTTCGACTTCGCAAAATCACCGGAGACTTTCGTCTTCAAAGACGTCTCTACCGACAACCACTTTTTTGCGGTGCGCTCAGTAGGCAAGAACGGCGCGCGCTCAATTGCGGTCCCGGCTGTACTCCACCGGAGGTAGCGCAGGTCCTTGTGACCTGCGGTTTTTCTCGCTGTTGTCAACTTTGCGGTGGTGGCGGAGCCAGCGACGCAGGTGGCACAGGTGGCGCGGGTGGCACAGCCACCTTGGGCGTAGCTGTAGGTGGCATGGGCGGGAGTGGAGCGGCAATCACGCCGCCGGCAATTCCTCCGGGGACTCCACCCACCACTCCGACTCCGCCCGGCACTCCACCCACAATAGCGGCTGATCCAGGTGTTTTGGGAGGCGCGGGAGGCGCCGTGATTTCCTTTGGCGGAGCAGGGGCTGGTTTTGGCGTCGCAGAAGGCGCTGGCTTGGCTTCTTTGCGTTGCTCTTCGGCTTTCCGGCGGGCCTTCAATGCTTCCAGCCGAGCCTTTTTGGTTTCTTTCCTGGCAGCCTGAACTTCTTTCCTTGCCTGCTCGATTTGCTTCCTAGCCTGATCGAGCTGGCGCTGAAGTTCGGCTCTGTTCACTTTCGCCGCGGATTTCTGTGCAAGCTTCGCCTGTTCCATGGCCTGATCAACCTGCTGCTGGATTTGGGCTTCGTCGATTTTTGGGGCTGCCATCTGCGCCATCTTCAGTTGCTTCATGGCTTCTTCCATCCGCTGCCGCATCTCAGGTGTGTTCATTTTCCTGAGCTGCTCCATCTGTTCCTGCATCTTCCGCTGCATCTCGGGTGTGTCCAGCTTCTTGAGTTGATCCATTTGTGCTTGCATCCGGCGGCGCATCTCCGGGGAATTCAGCTTCTTGAGTTGTTCCATTTGCTCCTGCAGGCGCTGGCGCATCTCAGGTGTATTCATCTTTTGAAGCTGCTTCATGGCTTCTTCCATCTGCTGTTGCATCTTTTTCTGGTCAATCTTTGAGGCGGCTCCCTGAGCAATTTTGGCCTGTTTCATCGCTTGCTCAATCTGCTGGCGGAGCTTCGTTTCGTCGATTTTGGGCGCGGCCATCTGCGCTGCCTTTAGTTGCTTCATAGCCTGGTCGACCTGTTCCTGGAGCTTTTTCTGATCCAGCTGTGAAGCAGCCGCCTGGGCGACCTGCGCCTGCTTCATGGCCTCATCCAACTGCTGCTGGTATTCTTCCTGGCTGAGGTTCGTGGCGTATACGCCGGTGGGGATGGAGGCATTCGCATGACCCTGTGCCGGCGGGGCAACCGTGTAACTTGAGTTTTGAGACACAGGGTCTGAATTCGTGTCGTCGTAATACTTGAAAGTGATTCCAACGCTAACCTCTACGGGGACCGGTTTCCCCTCTCGCATTGCCGGTTTGAACCTCCAGCTTTGGATGGTCTTGATTGCGTTTTCATCCAGACCCATGCCCAAAGGCTTGGAGATTTCTTTGACTTCCGCGACTTTGCCCTTGGTGTCGACGACTATATGGAATGTCAACGTACCGTTGACATGGTTGGTCTTTGCCTGCGGCATGTATGGTGGGTCAGGTCTGTAGATTGGCACAGGAGTGCTGACCTTCCCCCCAACTTTGTAGACCTCCACGTCGAATTTGTATTCCTTACCTTTGGACTCAAAGGCCCCGTTGCTGGTCTGGGCAGGCCCGTTTTCTGCCGTTGCCGAGTTACTAGCCGAAGGGCCAGTGGCCGCAACCCAACCTGCCGTTTGAGCGGGCGCTGAGGACACGGCAGGCACTTCCATCTGTTGCGCCGATGTTTTGAGAGGAAATGCCCATACCAGTGCCGCTCCTGCAATCAGCAGCGCCACGGCTGCCGTGAGAATTGAAATTGTCGATCGTGTGCGAGACATGTGGACCTCCTTCATCATCAACGCCACCCGTTCGGCAAGCTGGTTTTCCCGAAGGAAGAGCGGAGCGGGCAGGCTTTCGGCCAACCGCTTCTGCCCTGCCATCTCAAGCAGGGCTTTCAGATAAGGCCGCCGCGCCTTGCTTCTACGGACGGCCTCGGCGTCCACCACCTGCTCTCTGCTTAGCCGCGCGCTTCGCACAACCCACCAGAGCGGAAGGTGAAACCAGAGCAGGGTGAGAACCACCTCTTCAAACATGTTCCAGAGCCAGTCGCGGCGCTCCACGTGCAGCAATTCATGCAAGGCAATGGCTTTTTGCATGGCGGGGCCCATCTCGAGAAAACGGGCGGGGAAGAGAATTGCTGGTTTGAAAAATCCAAATGTCGCGGGTGTCGGGATCTGGTGTGAAATAAAGAACACCGAAGATGCAGGCACGAGGCGTTGTGCTTCCCTGACTGCCTCAGGGGTCTGGTTGATTCGCTCCGCATGCCGGCGGTAAAGCCACAGCCGGCCCAACCCCAGAGCCATCCACGCCAAACGCAGAACGACGCCAGCACAGATCAGCCAAAGAACAATTTCTGCCAGCGACGGGCCTGTAGGAACGGAAGTCGCCTCTGTTGCCGCGAGCGTGATATTGCTCATCGTGAAGCTGGGCGTTTCCAGAATTTCCGGCCGCCACGGCTGGAGCAGCGGGAGAAGGACACATACAGCTAGCAGCGCCTGCCAGTAACCGAGGCGCACCCGCGGCACGCGAAGCCGCAACAGGCTTGCCATGAGGGTTCCCACGCCGACCAGCGCCGCCGCCTGAATGCTGTAAGCCACCAGGTCGCGCAACCACAAAGGTTGATAGCTCATTGTTCCTCCTCGATGGCGCGGGCGATCTTCTCGACCTCCTCGCGCGAGAGGTGACGGTCTTCCACCAGTTGCACCATCAGCGGCTCTGCCGAACCGTTGAAAACACGGTCAACAAATTCGCGCACCATGCCGCGGATTACCTGCTTGCGCGGGCGCGCGGAATGGTAAACATAGGCGCGGCCTTCAGCGGGGAGCTTCTTCAGGAAGCCCTTCTGCTCCAGGATATTCATCATGGTCATGACGGTCGTGTAGGCGATGGGGCGCTGCTCGCGCAGCTTTTCATAGACCCCGCGAACGGTGGCTTGGCGAAGGTCCCAGACGACCTTCATGATTTCAAGTTCCTGCCCGGTAAGAGTGCGGCTTGGTGTTCTCATACGCAAACAATAGTACTAATAAATTAGTATTGTCAAGAGATTTTTCGCTGTTGCTCGCGCCCGCTGCGAATTCAGATTTCAGGCTCCCGGCCGCCCTCGCCAACTCTTTTGACATCAGCCGTTTGGTGTGTGAAGATAACGGCGGAGAACTACTGTGAAACATGACCGCATTCAGCGTTATATCGTTGCAGGCATCCTGCTTATTCTTGTTGTTGCACCTTTACTCACCGGTGGCGTCAACCTGCTGGTGGACTGGCTATGGTTTGGCACGCAGGGCTACCGCGTCGTTTATAAAAACATTCTATTTTCCCAGATTGGTTTGAGCGGGCTGGGCGGCATTGGCTTTATTGTGCTGGTGGGCGCCAATGTTTATGTGGCGCGCGCCGTAGCGGAGCGTTACGGCTACCGTGTTTTCCACGGCGCCGTTGAACTGCCGGGGCTCGACCGTTTTGCGGAGGCCTTCCGCTGGATTATCTGGTTGGTCGTGCTGCTGGTGGGCTATGCCGTGGGGCAATGGGCGTCGTTCCACTGGCAGGACTACCTGCTGGCCAAGCATGGCGTGCTCATGCACGAGGCCGATCCCATCTTTCACATCGATCTGGGCTTCTATCTTTTCCACCTGAATTATCACTGGTTCCTTTTTCACCTGGGAATGGTGATTGTGATCTTCTGCCTGATCAGCGCTGCGGTGGTTTATCTTCTGGAAGGCGGGGTGTGGGTCACGCCGCGTGGCCCAAATGTCGCTCCGGCAGCGCGCGCGCACCTGATGGTACTCGGAGCGCTGCTGTTCGGCCTGCTGGCCTACCGCGCACGCCTGGCCATGTACAGCCTGCTTTATTCCTCGCGCGGCCTGATTTATGGTGCGGGCTACACCGACGTCCACGCCACCCTGCCTGCGCTCAAAATCATGCTGGCGCTTTGCGGGGTCACGGCGCTGACGTTGATCTTCGGAGCCGTGCGCGGTCGGGTACGGCCAGCCATCTACAGCGGACTGGCCTTGGTCGCGGTTGGAATCCTCGGCGTCGGTATTTATCCCTCCATCGTTCAGCACCTGGTGGTGACCCCCAACGAACTCGACAAGGAAGAGCCCTATATCGTCAACGCGATCAAATATACCCGCAAGGCGTATGGGCTCGATCACTTTGTGGACTATAACTTTGCGGCCTCCTCAGACCTAACGTCGGCCAAGATTCTCGACAACTCAGCCACCATGAGGAACGTCCGGCTGTGGGATCACAAGCCGCTGCTCACTACTTTCGCGCAGCTTCAGGAGATCCGCACCTACTACGACTTTGTCAGGGTTGACAACGATCGCTACGAAATCGACGGCGACTACCGCCAGGTCTCTCTTTCGCCGCGTGAACTTTCCACAGCCAGCCTGCCCAGCAGGAACTGGATCAACGACCATTTGATTTACACTCACGGCTACGGCCTCTGCATGGGCCCGGTGAACGAATTCACCTCGGACGGTTTGCCCGTATTTTTCATCAAGGACGTTCCGCCCGTATCGTCCATCCCCCTCAAGATCACTCGGCCCGAGATTTACTACGGCGAAATTCCCAACAGTTACTGCTTTGTGGACACGCGCCAGCAGGAATTCGACTATCCGTCCGGAAATCACGATGTGTACAGCACGTACCGGGGAACCGGGGGCATCCCCGTTGAGAACATTTGGCGCCGCATCCTCTTCGCCTTGTATTACGGCCAGAAAAACATCCTCTTCTCGACTCAGATTCAGGGCAACAGCCGCATGATGATCCATCGGCAGATTCTTGAGCGTGCCGAGCGGTTGACGCCGTTTCTCAGTTTTGATTCCGACCCATACATCGTGATATCTAATAGCGGGTCACTTTACTGGATACTTGACGGCTATACCACCTCCAGCCGATACCCATACTCGGACCCGACGTCGGGGATGGGAAACTACATCCGCAATTCTGTAAAGGCAACCGTCAACGCCTACACAGGCAGGGTCAAATACTATATCGCCGACCCGACTGACCCCATAATCCAGGCCTATTCCCGTATTTTCCCCGGCGTGTTTCATCCTCTCAGTCAGATGCCTGCGGACCTTCGCGCGCACATCCGCTATCCTGAGACCTACTTCAGTATCCAGGCCGCCAAATACGCCGTTTACCACATGACCGACCCGCGTGTCTTCTTTAACAAGGAAGACCTTTGGCGCGTGGCCCGGAGTGCCGCCCGTGGGCTGGACACTCCCATGTCTCCCTACTACACAATCATGAAACTGCCCGTGGCAGGAAAAAAGGAAGAGTTTGTTTTGATGATACCGTTTACCCCGTCACGTAAATCGAACATGATTGCCTGGATGGCCGCCCGATGCGACGCTCCGAATTACGGTCAGGTCGTCGTGTTTACCTTTCCAAAGGAAAAACTGGTTTACGGTCCGCAGCAAATTGAGTCGCGTATCAACCAGGATCCGAGGATCTCCCAGCAACTCACACTGTGGGGCCAGGTGGGATCCAGAGTCATCCACGGCACTTTGCTGGTGATTCCCATTGATAACGCCCTCATGTACATCGAACCCTTGTATCTGGCTGCCTCGTCAGGCGCACTGCCCCAGTTGAAGCGCGTCATCGTTGTTTATTCCGATAAGTTGGTCATGTCGCACACGCTCGATAATGCGCTCAGCGAAATCTTCGGCACTGCCATCTCGACGGAAACCGGCCAGACGCTGCCAACGCTGATACCCTCGGTCAAGGGAGAAAGGCTTACTTCGGTGAAGGGCGTTGGGCCCGGTGCCGCTCCGCCCGCTAATCTGGAACAGTTCAAGGCGCTCACCCAACAGGCCAATCAGCAGTACGAGCGCGCATTGCAACTGTTGAAGCAAGGTGACTGGGCCGGTTACGGCGACCAGATCAAGAAACTTGGCCAGACGCTCAACCAGCTTTCGACTCTGCAGAAATAACCGCACTAAAGCTGCCGCAGAGCAATCTGCCAGGCGTACGTAGAGTTGGGGGCCGTTTTCACAAACCGATGCGGCGTACTATGTCTTGGAAGCCCGGGTCCGAGCGGAGCCCATCGTATATCGGGTCGGCCTTCAGGCCCATCATCTCCCAATCGTGCTCGTCATAGGCTTTTTCGAGCCAAGCCAGAGCTTGCTGTTTATCGCCCAGACCAATATAAACCGCCACCCGATCCATTGCCAAGACCGGCCGATGCTCGGACATGGCGTTCAATTGGCGCAAGATATCAAGCGCCTCGGCGCGCTTCCCGGCGAGCCCATCCGCATAGGCCAAAGCGGATAGGGTCCAGGGCTCGTTGCCAGAAAGCTCAACTGCCCTGCGATATTCGCGGATGGCAACGTCAAGCTGTCCCTTCCGAACATAAACATCGCCGGGACCCTCGTGCGCCCAGGGCCGGTTTGGGTCCATGGCATCCGTCTTCTGATACTGTCCGAGGGCGCGGCCATAATCGCGCGCCAGGTAATAAATCCATCCAAGGTCCGCATTCAGATCCGGCGACATGGGATCGTTTTCCACCGCGCGCTGTGCCTCGGCCACGGCTTGGGCGGGGCGCCCGCTGGCCGCCAGGAGGTCGGCATATATGCGGTGGGCTTCCGCATAGTTCGGATTGAGCTGTATGGCCTGTTGTAACTCGCGCTCGGCGCCCTGAAGGTCCCAGTCGCAGAACATCCGGACTGCGGCCAGTGCCTGGTGTGTCTCGGCAAGCGAGCCGCCGAGTTCAACCGCTTTGAGCGCGGCGGCCTCGTCTTTAGCACACGCTTCATTACGAGGGAAAGCTTCGAAGCGGACATACATCACACCGTAGTAGTTCGCCAAGCCGGCATAGCCCAAGGCATAGTTCGGGTCCGCTTTGATCGCCTGCTGGAAGAATCCAAGGCTCTTCTTCACTCCGGCCTCCGTGAACTGATTCCAGTAATAGAGGCCTTTCAGGTAAGCCTCGTGGGCCTTGGGATTAACAGGGTGAAAGGCGGTCAGGCGCGCCCGCTCCTGGGGTGTAAGCTTGACTCTGATTTCATCGGCAATATCGCGCGCTACTTCATCCTGCATCGTAATAACATCCCGCAAGTCGCGCTCGTAGGTATGCGCCCAGAGATGGCGGTCGTTCCGCGTGTCGATCAGTTGTGCGGTGATGCGCACCCGGTTGCCGGAACGGAAAACCGAGCCTTCCACGATGGCGTCGGCGCCCAGTTCGCGGCCGATCTGCGGAAGGGTCTCGGACGATTGCTTGTAGTGCATC
>JAJYLL010000098.1 GCA_021787735.1 Acidobacteriota bacterium
GAACTTAACATTCCTGTAACAATTTGGAATCAATCTCAATGAGAGGAATAGCTAATGAAAATCAGACTTAAAGGTACAATCGCAGCCTTGGCGGCCTCCCTTGCGCTGATGGGATTCCTCACGGCGTGCTCACAGCAGGGATCAGGTCCATCAGGTTCGAGCACCATCACTTTGAACGAAACGGGATCGAGCCTGCTGTATCCGCTTTTCAATCTTTGGGTCCCGGTTTACACTAATGCGAATCCGAACGTGAAGATTACGACGCAGTCCACGGGTAGCGGCACAGGCATTTCGCAGTCAGTTGAAGGCATTGTGCAAATTGGCGCCTCAGACGCCTACATCAGTGACGCGCAGATGAAGCAGCACCCGGAGATGCTGAATATTCCGCTCGCGATCTCGATGCAGATGGTGAACTATAATCTGCCCGGCTTGAACGACAAGAATTTGAAGCTGAGCGGACCCTTACTGGCAGGAATTTATCAGGGAAATATCCGCGAATGGGATGACGCCGCGATTCGGAAGCTTAACCCTGGCATGCACCTACCGCATAAGGCAATCATTCCGGTTCACCGGACTGATGGCAGTGGCGATACCTTTATCTTCACGCAGTATCTCGCGTTCAGCACACCGGAGTGGGCCAAGGGCCTCAACTACGGCACAACGATCAGCTGGCCGGCGGTTCCCGGCGGGCTGGGTGCAGTAGGAAATCCGGGCATGATTACCGCTGTGCAGGATAATCCTTATTCCATTGCCTATATCGGCTCCAGTTATCAGGATGCGATCGAGAAGGCCGGGATTGGCATTGCCATGCTTGAGAACCAGGACGGCAAGTTCATTCTGCCTGAAGCGAAAACGGCGGCTGCGGCAGCCGCGGTGATGGTTCCCAAGACTCCGAAGGACCAGCGCATCAGCCTGATTTTTGCTCCCGGGCCTGATTCCTATCCGATTATCAACTATGAGTACGCCCTCGTGAAAAGCAAGCAGCCATCAGCCGAAATGGCGGGGACGCTGCGCAAGTTTTTCACATGGGCCATCAGTCCGGATGGTGGCAACGCCTCCAGCTTCATGGAGCAAGTTCATTTTGTCCCGCTTCCGGACGCAGTTGCCAAACTCAGCGCAGACCAGATCGCGGAGATTCAGTGAGCACAGCCGTGCCGGACTTAGGTCTTTTGGGGGGCCGCCCGCCTGCAGATTCCCTGCGGGCGCGGCGGTTGACCGGCACGTACAAGCCGCCTCCCAGGCTCACTTGACGCATTTCGGTTTTGCGTATGCCGGTTTGTCCGGCTCCGGAGCGGTTTGATGAATTTCCGCAGGTTCACCGCCTTGCTCGCCTGTCTCGGAGTGGGGATCATTGTAGTTATTGTTGCGTTTCTGGCGGTTTACTCATGGCCGGCCGTTCGCCTGAACGGCTGGGGATTTCTTTTTGATAACAGTTGGGACCTCGGCCAGCTCTACGGCAATCCCATTACGGTCCACGGCCAGCAGATTCTTCCCGGAGCGCACTACGGCATCCTCTTTTTGATCGTCGGGACTCTGCTTAGTACACTGATTGCTCTGGCGATAGCAGTTCCTGTCGGCGTTGGAGCGGCGCTATTCTTAGCAGAGGGTATGCCGCCATTCCTGCGCTCGTGGCTTTCCTTTTTTGTCGAACTCCTGGCCGCGGTCCCAAGTGTTGTTTTTGGTCTGTGGGGCTACGTGGTCGTGATCCCGTTTCTTGGCCAGCGTCTCTTTCCCTTTATGGCCAAATGGTTCGGCTTTATTCCTTTCTTTGGTGGTTCCACGGGCAGCGGTTATGGCCTTCTCACTGCAGGTTTCGTGCTCGCCCTGATGATTGTGCCCCTGATTGCAGCCACCTTGCGCGATGCCCTGGTAAGCCAGCCGGCCGCTTTGCGCGAGGCCGCGGTTGCGCTGGGTGCGAGCCGTTTTGAGACCATGCGGACCGTGCTTTTGCCAGCGACGCGACGTGTATTGATCGGCTCCAGCATTCTGGCCACCGGGCGTGCGCTTGGCGAGACTATGGCCGTTCTGATGGTCAGCGGGAACGCGCTCAACTATCTGCCCCACAACATTTATACGCCCATCTCCACCATGGCCTCATTCATTGTTTCGCAGCTCGACAGCGCCCTGCAGGACCCGACCGGCATGGCAGTGCGCTCGCTTGCCGAAGTGGCGCTGGTTCTTTGCATGATTTCGATCGCTGTAAACGGCCTTGCGCGTCTCCTGCTCTATTATGAAGGGCGTCAGAGAGCGAGCGTGGCCTGATGGGACTACCCGCCATTGAAATCCCCGAAACCGCCCTCCGGCCCGTAAGCGGCCGGGGTCTGCAGCGGCGTTTGTTTGATTATCTGGGCTGGGGGCTGTGTACGCTCGCGTTCCTGCTGCTTGGCAGCGCCATGACGTGGATCCTGGTGGTCGTCTTCCTGCGCGGTATCAACGCGCTCAACTTTTCGGTGATCACCCATGTGACAGAGGGAACGGGAGGCGGCCTTCTCAACGCTATTGAAGGTACTCTGGTCCTCGCCCTTGGCGGCATCATGCTGGCCGCGCCGCCGGGTCTTGCGGCTGGCATTTATCTGGCAGAGTTCGACCGTGGGCGTCTGGCGCCAACCATCCGATTCCTGGCCGATGTCCTCGTCGGTGTCCCTTCGATTGTGATCGGCTATTTCGGCTATGTGACCATGGTGGTAGCCCTCGGCTGGAAGTTCTCGGTTGCGGCTGGCAGCGTTGCCCTTGCTATTATCTCGCTCCCGTACATCTGCCGCACAACGGAGATGGCGCTTCGACAGGTACCGCGCGCACTGCGCGAGGCCGCCTATGCGTTAGGGGCCAGCGACGGCAGGGTAACTTTGGGCATTTGCGTGCCGGCTGCACTCCCCGGTATCCTGACCGGTGTTCTGCTTGCACTGGCCATCTCGGTGGGGGAGACCGCACCCTTGCTTTATACGGCAGGTTGGTCCAGTTATCTTTGGACCGGCCACTTCACGAATGAGCCGGTCGGCTATCTGACCTACGTGATATGGGCTTTTATTACAGAGCCCTTTGAAAGCGCCCACGCGCTGGCTTATGCGGCCGCCTTCTTCGTCACGCTTTTTGTACTAGTGATCAGCATCTTGACGCGCATGGTGCTTGACGAAAATGCAGGATGGCGTCGCCTTAGACCCTGGGAGAAGCGCAAGCCGTAACTCTGTTCACCGGCGGCTGTACAAAGCCGGGTGTTCTTTAGGCTGCGTCCGGGTTGTTCTTGATGATGCTGGTGCTTGTTGCTAACATGGTGGCACGGTTGCTTTTTTCACGAAAGGGCCCGGTACTACGAGAGTAATCTGATGGGAAATTTAACTGAATCTAATGTGATTACCGGGGTGCCGGGATCCGAAAGATTTGTTCAGGACTTCGAAAAGGGAGTCCTGCAGTCTACGCTGAAAATTTCTGTCAGCCAGCTCAATTTCTACTACGGGCCGCGGCAGGTCCTTTTTGACGTCTCATTGAACATCGCCGACCGGAAGATTACCGCGCTGATTGGCCCTTCGGGCTGCGGGAAATCAACCTTCCTGCGCACGTTGAATCGCTTGCACGAGACCATTCACGGCACTCGCATGGAGGGAGAAGTCCTGTTGGATGGCCAGAACATTCTTGAATTGGACGTCGTCAGGGTAAGGCGGCGCGTTGGGATGGTTTTCCAGAAATCCAATCCTTTTCCCAAGTCCATATTCGAGAATGTGGCTTATGGACTGAAGATAAACAAGATGGGTGGACGCGGGCTGATTCAGGAGATAGTGGAAAAAAGTCTTCATCGCGCCGCTTTGTGGGAAGAAGTCAAAGACCACATTCATAAATCGGCCTATTCACTCTCTGGCGGCCAGCAGCAACGGCTGTGTATTGCCCGGGCCTTGGCGGTTGATCCGGAAGTTCTACTGCTGGATGAACCATGTTCGGCGCTCGATCCCATTGCGACGGCCAAGATTGAAGACCTGCTGATGGACCTCGCTTCAACCTGTACGATCGTGATTGTGACGCACAACATGCAGCAGGCGGCCCGCGTGGCTGACCACACAGGCTTCTTCCTGCTGGGAAAGCTCATCGAATTCAACAAAACGGACATCATTTTCAAGAATCCTGCGCGAAAAGAGACGGAAGATTACATTACGGGCCGGTTTGGCTAACGGCGGGGGAGCGGGTCAGTGCGCCATTTTGAAATTCAACTCGATGAGTTGCGGAAGAAGCTGCTGGAAATGAGCGGACTGGTGGAGTCATCTATCACCCGAAGCGTTCTCTCGCTGGTGGAAAAAGACGAGGAACAGGTCCGCCAGGTGATGGAGAACGAAGTCCGCATTAACCGGATGCAGATCGAAATTGACGATCTTGCAACCGGCCTGCTCGCCCTGCAGCAACCCATGGCCACCGATCTGCGCTTCATAACTTCCTCCATCAAAATCAACAGCGATCTGGAGCGCATGGGCGATCACGCCGTGAACATTGCGGAACGGGCCCGCTCCCTGATGCATGAGCCGACAATCAAGCCGTTGATCGACTTGCCCCACATGGCCAAGCTGGTGGAATCCATGCTGCGGGAAAGTTTGGAAGCTTTCATCAAGAGGGATGCGAGCCTGGCGCGAAACGTGCTCAAATCTGACGACGCGGTGGACCAGATGCGGGACACGATTTATGACGAGCTTGTACAGTATATGGAAGCTGAGCCGTCGGGGATCCGCGGGTGCATCCACCTGATGTTTGTCGCCCGCAATCTTGAGCGCATTGCGGACCACGCCACCAACATCGCAGAGGATGTTGTCTTCCTGGTTGAGGGTGCAGACGTGCGCCATCACGCCGAAGCGTTCAAATAGACGCCCGCATTTCCACGGGAACCCATTGAAACCTATCTTTTCAAAAGGGCTGCAAAGTTGATCTATGCCCGCCCGTGGTAGAATAGGTAATTCCATGCCTCCACAGGGCTCGCCTCGGATCGGTTCAGAGTCAGTTGGTCGCTGGCTTATTGCGATTGCTGTAATGGCAAGCGCCGTCATGGAACTTGTCGATACCGCGGCAGTCAACGTCAGCCTCCCTTACATTGCCGGGAACCTTTCGGCTTCCGTAAACGAAGCCACGTGGGTACTCACCTCCTATCTGGTGGCGAACGCCGCCGTTTTGCCTATCACCGGCTGGCTAGCGAATTACATGGGCCGCAAACGGCTGCTCATGGGGGCGGTGGCAACGTTTACTGTTGCCAGCGTCCTGTGTGGTATGGCACCGTCGCTGCCCCTGCTGGTGTTTTTCCGGGTACTGCAAGGGGTCGGTGGTGGGTCGCTGCAACCCACCACACGCGCCATCCTTCTGGAGACATTTCCCCGTGAAGAGCGCGGCAAGGCGATGGCGTTCTGGGGTGTGGGTATTGTCGTCGCGCCGATCCTGGCTCCGGTGCTGGGCGGCTGGCTGACCACGGATTACAGCTGGCGGCTGGTTTTCTTAATCAACGTTCCCATCAGCATGCTCGGGCTTATCCTTGTCCACCTGTTCGTGCACGACCCCCCTTATATCCGCCGCACATCAAACCGTATTGACTACTGGGGCCTGGGAATGCTGGTCACGGGCATTGCCGCGCTGCAGATCATGTTTGACAAAGGCCAGGAAGACGACTGGTTCGGGTCGCATTTTATCGTGACGCTGGCGGTTGTCGCAGTGGTTTTCCTGACGGCCTTCGTCGTCTGGGAACTTCGCAGCAAGGATCCCATCGTGCGGTTTCGCCTGCTGAAGCACCGCACCTTTGCCGTGGGCGTGGCGCTTTCCGCCTTCACGGGAATCATCCTGTTTGGCAGCACTGTTCTTCTGCCGCTGTTCATGCAGGAGCTGCTTGGCTTCCCGGCCCTCACCGCCGGCGAATGGAACACTCCCAGGGGGCTGGCAACGATGGCGTTCATGCCGTTGGCCGGCATTCTCATCAGCCGCCGCTGGGACATGCGCAGGATGCTCTTTTTCGGAACGCTCACGGCAGCGCTCGGGCTGTATGGTTTTTCTCTCCTTAATCTCAACGCGGGGCCATGGAATTTCGTTCTCCCAGAGAGCGTCATGGGGCTGGGATTTTCCTTCATCTTCGTTCCCCTGGCCACCATCACCGTCGACCCCATTCCGGCGGAGCAGATGGGATACGCCACCGCAATCACTGCGCTGATGCGCAATATTGGAGGTAGCCTGGGAATTTCTGCCGTTACCACAATGCTGGCGCGCCGCGAGCAATTCTACCAGGACAGGCTGGCCGCACACATCACGACTTTCAACCCGCTCACTGCACAGATGCTCGGCGAATTCCACCAGCGGATGGCGCAATTTGGAGTCAATTTTACTGGCGCCGGTCGCCACGCGATGCAACTGCTTTATGATTTACTCCTGAAGCAGGCGGTGGTTCTCAGCTATCTTGACGCCTTCCGTGTACTCACCATTCTTTTCGTCGTCGTGTCCCCGCTCGTCTGGCTGATGCGGAAGCCCTTGCATCAGTCCGGACAGGCCGGGGGCAGTCCCGAATGAACCCAGGGATGTGGATTGGAGTCACGCCATTCATGGGCGCCCGGGGATGCAAGTCTGCAGCCGTGCCATGCCTACTCTTCTGCCGTGGGGCAGCCTCAGTATTGAACCGCGCTATACTTTCCGGCACGATTGATGCCGAGGTGTTATAATTAAAGAGCTTGATCAGTTTTTGTGACCGAATACCATTGAACCTCGGAGGCCACAGAATCTTCGATTCTGTGGCGTTTTTTGTTTTTGGAGATTGGTTGCGAGAGCAGAACAAGTCAATCTGAATGCAACAAAGGAACAGCAGGACATATATGAACAAAGAACAAGGAAAAGTGAAATGGTTCAATGACTCGAAGGGCTATGGATTCATCCAGCGCGCGACGGGAGACGACGTTTTTGTGCATCATTCCGCCATCCAGGCGGAAGGGTTCAAGTCGCTCGCCGAAGGGGAAGCAGTGGAATTCACGGTCACAAAGGGTCCCAAAGGGCTCCAGGCAGAGAACGTAACAAAGCTCTAAAACGAACTTTCGCTTCGGGCCCGCATCCGGTCGGCTCGCCCGAGTGCGGGCCAGAATCTTCTCAGGACGGCAAGGTGTCCATTCAAATTCAATATCTCGGCTTCCAGCTAAAGGCAAACGGCCGGGACTACTCCTATCGCGTCGTCAACCCCAAAGAGGGCGACCGTGAATTCGTTATGAGTATTTCCAACCGCGCTTTTTCAGAGCACCACTTCCCCTATCAGGATGCTGCCGCACTGTGCTACCAGAAATTGCAGAGAGCGCTGGGTGCAGAAAACCCTGAGCAGCCTGTTCCTCATCGTTTCGCGTTGTCCGATCAGGAACTCGACGAATACCTGGTGCGCAGTCGTCCCGCGAGAAGACGAACCTGGTAGTCTCTGACACGTTCGGAATTTCCTCCGCATGCTCAGTTCCAGCCTCAGTTCCAGCCTCAGTTCCAGCCCCGGGCAACGATCCGATCACAGCTCTTATTGTTTCGAATTGGCCTCAATCGTGTTGTGTCACTGAGACCTTAGCTGAGCCCGTGTCGGCAGGCGGCCCAGGCTCCTAAGGTGTGACATTTGTCACGCCAATTGGTGAGTGTGCTCACTGAAAGTTCTTGCACTTAGAGCTAGTGTGAAATCGAGGGTAGGCGCTGGCTTTGGGGAATTGGTCCAGCGCGTTTCGAAACCTGCTGGTCCGACGATTACCCGCCAGCGCCACCGATAGAGCGCGAAAGGAGCATACCAATGGCGGGCAAGTATTTAGCCTTAAAGTCCGAAGAGCATGTTGCTCCCTTCAGAGTCACAGAATTCGACAAAATCTTTGAACGCATGCGCGAAATGCAGGAAGTGATTTCACGCCGCGCCTTTGACTTATTCGAGAAGGGTGGCAGAATGTTCGGCCGCGATCTTGATGATTGGTTCAAGGCAGAATCCGAGTTGCTGCATCCGGTCAACATCAGCATCGAGGAGACCGATGAAGGCCTCAAGGTTGAGGCGGAAGTTCCAGGATTCACGGCGGAAGAACTTGAAGTGAGCGTCGAGCCTCACCGCCTGACAATAACCGGCAAGCGCGAAGCCGAGAAAGAAGAAAAGAAGAAAGGAAAAATCGTTTATTCCGAGCGCAGTGCCGAGAGGATCATGCGGGTCGTTGATCTGCCAGTCGAAGTGAACACGGAAAAAATCAGCGCCGTACTTAAAGACGGAGTGCTGGAATTCATGATTCCGAAAGCGGCGCCGGCAAAGAAGATCGCCATCGAAGTGAAAGCTGCATGAAACCTATCCGTACGTGGTTGGCAGGAAAGGAGTGTGGAATTCGCGGCGGTTAGAGATTGCAATGCCCGCTCCGGAATGTCGCAACCGTGCAGAATGGGAGCGTTCAATTCCCGGACGTGGGGAGAATGGCTTCAGCTCCCTTCTTACGGTTGGGAGCGACCGCAAAGTAGCAAGCGTCAGAACAAGAGGAGGCCGAGATGAAAGGCAAACCTACCTGGAAACCCGTCGGCCTTTCCGCAAACAAATGGAAAGCGCCCGGCCCGCAGCGGCATCCTGTCCACCCGTCCCAACCGCAGCGCCGGGCCCCAAGACCCTTCGAGAGGACCTCTGGATTCAGACAGACACCATCAGACCAAAAACCCTGAGGGACTCTTGTGCCCTGGCTGTTATGAGGACAGGAAGAAGGAGGATGCGATGTCAATGTCTCAACGATTGCAGGACTACTTGGATTCCCAGAATGTTCGCTTTGAATTGCTTCCTCACTACCCGGCGTTCCCTGCCCAGAAGACGGCGCAATCACTGCATGTTTCCGGCAAGCATTTTGCCAAGTCGGTTATTCTGCATGCTGATGGGCGCCTGGTGATGGCGGTGCTACCCGCGTCGCACCGGCTGAACCTTCACGATCTCAGGCAGGAACTCGAGGCGCGGCACCTCGAGATGGCGCCGGAGAACGAGGTGGAAAAGATCTGCTCGGATTGTGAGTTGGGCGCTTCTCCTCCATTCGGACATTTCTACGGGATGGAAACCTGGGTTGACCGCGCGCTCACAAAATCGGAAGAGATCGTGTTCAACGCAGGCACGCACACGGAAGCCATCCGGATGAAGTACGCCGATTACGCCAGGCTCGAAAATCCAAAGATGGCAAGCTTCGCCGATCCGGAATCCATGGCGGCATAGCCACGGCCGGTTGAAGTTTGCTTGATGAATGGTGGGCGGCGGATTGCCTCTTTCGGGAGTCGAAAACCGCCGTCCAGTATAACGTGTTGCGAGCAGGGAGACTTGCAGGCTGAATCTTGGTCACCAGGCCGAAGGGGTGGTGTGGACGTCGCGAGCACAAGCTTCCTCAGTTGCGTAGCTCGGGAGACAGGGACAAGACGGGCGGACAAGGGCTTTGCGAGTTAAGAGCCGGTTCGGCAAAAATAAAAGGCGGCTTAGAGCCGCCTTTTATGATTACTCCGTTTTTTGTATCGGAGACCCGTGATCGGACCTCAGGAGAATTCCCTAGTGTTAGGGAGCCGCTCACCCAAAACTGCTGGGCAACTTTGGCTTTCTCTCCCTCTTGCCCGCTACGGCCGGATCCTAGCCGTCCTCTAATCAGGTTCAACGGGTCTCCGGAGCCCAATTCACTATTCCCGTTCTACCCTCCACTTACTTAGATGCCCTACCCATCCTGGAGGTTAACCCTCTTTATTTCCTTTTTCCGCTCTCCACCAGCGAAATAGCCTGCTTCACAAAGAATAAATGTCCCAGGCCGGCGAGCAGTGCTACGCCGGCGGCGACCAACAGCGCCGACTGGAAGGATCTTGTGGCCTGGACCATGTACCCGGTGACCGCGGGTGCCAGGGTCCCCCCCAGATACCCGCCGAAATTCTGTATAGAACCCAGCGACGCGGTGTAATTCCTTGGTGCGGCTACAGTTGCCATTGCCCATGCGGCGGTGCTGCAGCCATTCAGCAGGAACAGGGACATGGAAATACAGATGACCGCAAATAAACTGCTGGAACTATAGGCCGCCAGCACCGTTAACAGGACGACGGCCGCCAACGAGACGACAATCGGAATCTTGCAGCTGTTGATAGCAGAAACGCCCCGCCTGGAAAGGACATCGCACACGCGGCCAACGGCCACGCTGCCGACGACTCCACATGTGAACGGTATTGCAGCTACCCAGCCCGTCTTCGCGATGCTGAGATGCCACTGGATTTCAAGATATTGCGGCAGCCAGGCGAAGTAGAGCCAGTTCATGTAGACAATACCAAAAAAGCCGAAAACCATTCCCCAAGTCGTGCTGAATCCGAACAATCGCTTCCAATCCCGCCAAGCCACAGGCTGTGTTTCGCTCTCCTGGGCGGAGAGATATTCCATCTCCTCATCCGTCAGACGCAAGTGTTTGGGATCCCGATGCAGGCTGTAGAAAGTAAAGCCCACGGCCAGGCCGGCCAGGCCCATCGTGATAAACATCCAACGCCAGCCGAGATGGAGCATGAGAATGGTCAAGAGTGGTGCGGCTATGGCTGTTCCCAGGCTGCTCGAGCAATTCCAGATGCCGGTGGCCAAGCCACGGTGGCGCGGGGCAAACCAGTCTGTAACGATTCGGGCGCAGCTTGGATATTGCGGGGATTCGCCGATACCCAGCAACCCGCGCACGGCCAGAAACTGACGGAAACTGGTGACCAGTCCTCCAAGCACCTGTGCCATTGACCAGATGACAAGTCCTGCGGACAGCACTAGGCGTGCGCCAAAACGATCCACCACCGCCCCTGCGGGCAACTGGCAAAACGCATAAACGAAAAGAAATGACGAGAGCAGAATGCCGCTATGGGCAATGGAAATCCCCAGGTCGTGCCGGATCAGCGGCAGACCGACCGCCAGGCTGGCACGGTCAACATAATTGATGACACCGCTGAGAAGCAGAAGAATCAGCACCATCCTTTGAATGCGGCGGACGCGGATCGAGGGTTCGCGGAGGGCAGATTTGTGCAAGTCGGCCATTAGTCCTCCATTTCGTTCAGGTCAATGGATGGCACTGCGAACAGCGTAGAGAGTATGAGGCTTTGTGGAATCTGAGGCAAGGGCCAAACGGCAAAGTCAAACTCGGGGCTCAGAGCTCTTTGTTAATTCTGTGGAATTCGTCGTAAAGGACCAAGCCACAGATCTGCTCGTTGCTGCCACCAATTTTGCCCTGTCAGCCTTTCAACGGCCGGTGCTGCATCTGGCGGCGATGGCCTTGCCCTTCCGGCCTGATATAGTTAAAGAGAGTGCAAACGGACCCACGCGATGCGTGGGACAGCGCATCGCGGTTCCAGAAATGATCCAACTTTCATCAGCGGGAAAGCAATTCGGTCCCAAGGTCTTGTTCGAAGGCCTTGACTGGTTATTGACTCCGGGCGACCGCATTGGCTTGGTGGGGGAAAACGGCACGGGCAAGACGACTTTGCTGAAGGTGCTGGCCGGACTCGAAACCCTGGATGCCGGCGCGCTCTCCACCCCCAAGGGCATTACTCGGGGATACCTTCCGCAGGACGGGCTTGCGCTCGCGGGTCGCAGCGTGCTGGAAGAATGTCTTTCGGTGTTTGGAACCCTGCTCGAAATGGAAAAGGAACTCGAGTCGCTCACGCACCAGATAGCAGAGCTTGATCCCGAGGGCGAGGAGTATTCGAGAGTGACAGAGCGGTACCACACGCTGGAGACGGAGTTCCACCAGCGCGACGGCTATTCACTGGAGGCGCAGGTGGGCGCCGTGCTCAACGGCCTGGGGTTTTCGCGCGAGGAGCAGGAGCGCCCGACGCAGGATTTTTCCGGGGGCTGGCAGATGCGCATTGCGCTGGCCAAGCTGCTGCTGATCAAGCCCAACCTTCTCTTGCTGGACGAGCCCACCAATCACCTGGATCTCGAAGCGCGCAACTGGCTTGAGCAGTATCTTGCAAGCTATCCTCACGCCCTTGTTCTGGTGTCGCACGACCGTTACTTTCTGGATGTGACAGTAAACAAGATCGTTGAAATCTGGAATCGGCGCGCCTGGTTTTACACGGGCAACTACGATCGCTACCTCACGCAGAAGGACGAGCGAAAAGCGCAGCTCGAAGCGGCTTACAAGAATCAGCAGGAACGCATCCATCACTTGGAAGTGTTCATCAATCGTTTCCGGTACCAGGCCACGAAGGCGCGGCAGGTACAGAGCCGGATCAAGGAGCTGGAGAAGATCGAGCGGATCGAGTTGCCGCCCGAGGAGAAGACCATTCACTTCTCGTTCCCGCAGCCGCCGGCAAGCGGGCGAATGGTGGCGGAGCTTCGCAACGTGGCCAAGAGCTATGGCGAAAAGCAGGTATTTTCGGACGTGAACCTTGTCATCAACCGCGGCGATCGCGTGGCCCTGGTGGGCGTAAACGGCGCCGGGAAATCGACCTTGATCAAGCTGCTGGTCGGCGCGGAACCTCTGACGGCGGGTGAAATCCGCCTGGGCCACAACGTTGAAGTTGATTACTTTGCGCAAGACCAGTACAAGGCGCTGGACCCGGAAGCACGCCTGATCGATGACATCGGCAGCGTCGCGCCCACCGCGCTGAGCGGCCAGACGCAGTTGCGCACTCTGCTCGGGAGTTTTCTGTTTTCAGACGACGATGTCTTCAAGCGCATCGGGGTTCTTTCCGGCGGAGAGCGCAATCGCTACGCGCTGGCGCGCATGCTGCTCCGCCCTGCGAATTTTCTGCTGCTTGACGAGCCCACCAACCACCTGGATCTTCGTGCCAAAGACGTGCTGCTCGAAGCGCTCAGGAAATACAATGGCACCGTGGTGTTTGTTTCGCATGACCGCTATTTCATCGACAAACTGGCCACGCGCATTTTTGAGATCGGCGGCGGAGAGGTCCACGACTACCCGGGCAATTATGAGGATTACCGATGGCAAAAAGACGGGCAACTTCCCCATCCGGCTGAGCCAGAACCTGAGCCCGTGGCCGCTGCACCCGCCGGGGGCAATGGTGATGGCAACTTAACAGAACCGGAGGCGCAGCCGAAAAGGCTGAATCCCATTCTGGTCCGCCGCATGCAGGACCGCAGCGAAGAGCTCGAAGAGGCGATTGCGCGAGCCGAAGCGGAAATTACCTCTTGCCAGCTTGATCTTGCGAACTTCAAAAGCGCGGAGGAATCGATTCGCCTGTCCGGGAGAATCGAAGAACTTCGACACGATATCGACGAGATGATGAAAGAGTGGGAAGAGATCGAGCTTTCCCTTGATGAGTCGGCGGGGCCGCGTTAAACGAGGCCGTGGCCGAATGGGAAAAGAGTTTCATAGCCGGGATCGCCAAGATGGAAACTGGTTGAAGATCCTTTCGGCCAAGTGAAAGAGAGTTTGCCGGTCGGTTTATATTTGCCGAACAGCACATCCGCCACGCCGTCGCCTTCAGTGCCGGGCAGCCATGCGGCGACAATCGCGTCCGCTTTGGGAAGAATGTCGTCGATTGCCAGCGGGCGGCCGGAGATCAACACCACCACGACGGGAATTCCGCTGCGCTTCAGCTTTTCCACCACGGCTATGTCTTCGGGGTCGAGGTTCAAGTTCTCGCGGTCGCCCTTCATTTCCGCATAAGGTGTTTCGCCGATGACGGCGACTGCAACCGAGGCGCCGTCTGCGCCGGAACCGTCGAGCGAATACGTGACGTTCGTGCTGCCCGCGGCCTTGCGCATCGCTTCTAGGATGGTAGTTCCCTTCGTGGTGTTTCCGCTGCCCCCCTGCCAGGTGATGGTCCATCCGCCGCACTGGTTGCCGATGTTGTCCGCACACTTGCCGGCCACGTGAATTCGGTTGCCTGTGCCGAGCGGCAAAACGGAACTCCCGTTTTTCAGGATTACCAGCGATTCCCGAACGCACTGCCGAGCCACGGCGCGATGCTCGGGCGAGCCAAACTGCTTTTCGAGCGCCGGGTCAGCAAGCTGAGAGCGATTCGGGTCCATCAGCCCCATGGCAAACTTCACGCGCAGGATGCGCGCGACCGCGTCGTCAATGCGCGACATCGGCACGCGCCCTTCCTGGACCAGCTCGGTGAGCAGGCGGATAAATTCCGTGTAATTGTCCGGTACCATCACCATGTCCATGCCGGCATTGATAGTGGTTTCAATCTGCTGCTTGTAATTGCCGGGAAGTTCCTTTTGCGCCGCGTAATCCGAGATCAGGAATCCCTTGAAGCCCATCTCCTTCTTCAAAATTTCAGTCATCAGTACGTAGCTGGCGGAACACTTCACTCCATTCCAACTGCTGTAGGAAGGCATGACGGTGGCCACACCGGCCCGCACCGCCGTGATGTAGCCCTGCAGGTGAATACGCCGGAAGTCGGCATCGCTCAGCCTGGTGTCACCCCGATCGAGCGGGTAGTGGAGCGAGCCCTGGCCGGTGGGCAAGCCGGTCCCGAAGGCAGTACCGCCGTCGCCTGCATAGTGCTTGGCGCAGGCTGCGATGCCGAGCGGGTCTCCCAGTCCGGAGCCCTGCATGCCGCGCACAGCCGCTTCGCCCAGCACTTTCACCACGTCGGGCGACTCGCTGAAGCCTTCGTAGGTGCGCCCCCAGCGGACGTCCTGAGGAACCGCAACGCAGGGCGAAAAGCCCCATTGAATCCCTGTCGCCCGGACCTCGATGGCTGTGATGCGGCCCGCTCTTTCTACGAGCTCCGCGTTGCGAGTGCAGCCGAGCCCGATGTTGTGCGGAAAGATGGTCGCTCCAATCACGTTGCTGTGGCCGTGCACGTCGTCCACGCCGTAAAGAATCGGGATGCGCGGGTTCGTCTTGATGGCGCGGGCCTGAAGGTGATTGTAAAGCTCCCGCCAGGATTGGAAATCGTTTCCGGTTTTGGGATCGGAATCGCCGCCGCTCAGCAGTGACCCCAGATGATACTTCTGAATATCATCCAGGTCGTGAAGATACATCTGGTCGGGTTGGGTGATCTGCCCGACTTTTTCAGCCAGCGTCAACCGGCCCAGAAACTTCTGGACCTCACCTTCAAACGCGCTAAGTTGTTTCGCGGTTGCGGCCTGTGCCAGCGCGTCGCGCGCCAATAACGGCGCTCCCAGGGCTGCGATCGATCCTGCAAGAAATTGCCGGCGGGAAGTGGGCATGGAGGAACCTCACTGGACGTGAAATAGCCTAAGGCCGGGGTTTTATCACGCCCCGCCCGCCCTGTCAACGCCATCTTCATTCATTTGTTTTGCAGTCCGGAACATGGCGCAGACCGCCGGTGTTGCAGCCTGCGCCGCTTGGTCACAAAGAAACAATCCCTGCAGCCCCATTCATAGGCGCGCCAAAGGTTCCTATTGTTCCAGTGAGAAGTTCACATCGATCTCGGTTTCCACTTCCACGGGCTGACCATTCAAGAGCGTCGGTTGATATCGCCATTGTTCCACGGCTTCGAGCGCCGCCTTGACCAGTAACGGATGGCCGCTGATGACCCTCAAGCCCTTGATTGTCCCGTCCGTCGCAATCAGAGCTTCCAGCCGCACGGTGCCCTGGATGCGGGCCATTTTGGCAAGCTGAGGATAGCCCGGCTTCGGGCCATAAATCAGTCTGGCTGCTTCAACCTCCCCACCCCTTCGAATGCGTTGGATTGTTTGAGGTTTCGCCTTCGGCGGCGGTGGTTCTGCGGTCATGGCAATAATGGTGCGAAGCACCGCATCCGATGGCCCGCCGGGCCCGAGACCCGGCACGCTTCCTACCACTCCGATGTAGTTGGATGGCGGAAGGGGTTGGTCTTTGATTTTGGGAATGGCTTTCGGAACCACTACCGGCGCCCTTTCCAGGTCCCGCAGCCTTACTCTTTGAACCGCTACCTTGGGAGAAGTAGCGGCACGTGGCGGAGGAGCAGAAGGCGGGGCCGGTATCGAGACGATAGACAACAATGTTTCTGGCAGCGCCTGCGTGCGAACCAGCGGAATGATCGCCATCACCCCGATGATCATCGCCTCGATCATATAAGCGATCGGCAGCGTTGCACGTTTCCAGTTGTTGGCCCTGGCCGCGCTGTAAACCAGGTAAGCAATGAAACCGGCAACATTCAAAAGCAATGTCAGCGCCATCCACGGCCACGTGCGCAGGCTCAATTGCTGCGAGTCTGCATACACATAGGCCGGCATCAGGGCGAAAAAGAAGAAAACGGCCGCCAGTATCGACGCCTGCGTTGCCAGCACCTTCGTCTGCGGAGCCTCAACCAGCGGCAGTCCGAACCAGCCCAAACAGAAGCCCGCCAGGGCCGCGCCCTCGGCAATCAGCCAGTGCCACCCGTTCAGCACAGGCTCCCGGGCCGGAGATGAATCGAGCAGAGTGTCACTCAGCATTTGCCACCTCCCTCACCGCATGTCGTGCCTAGGCTGCGGTGTCAGCGATATGTGAGATCACGAAGCAAGGCGGGGACGGTCAAAGGCAGGTGCGCAACAATGTTCCATTTCACTTCTTCGCACACACGGCATCGTGCGCCATGTGCGCGCCACCTGCGATCTCCGAATTACGTCCCGCACCGCCGGCATCACCGGCAATGAAACGTTACTTTCCAACTTCCGGTCGATCTTCGGTTCGTGAAAAGGACCTTTTCGCTCTTGCGCTTTCCTCTTTCTGCACGTATAGACACCTTGAGGCCGCAGGAAGTTCCCGAAAATGTTCTCTCCAGCCGCTGAGCGGATAATCATGATTGAGCGATCGAAAGGGTTGCGGGATAATATGCCGCGTGCAAAACTCTTTGTTGCCCGCTCACCTCAGCCGGCAAAGAATATAAGATGACAATCGGAAGTCCCTACCGGCGGCGAGTTTTGAATAATCGCGTCCGGGAATTCAGGAAGGATCGGTGAGGTATGAAGGTCACAATCAAGGTTGCCAGGCTGCAGCCGAACGCTACTCTGCCCCGATACTCTCATTCAGGGCCTTTTGGCGACCTTGCTGCTGATCTGTACGCGGCCGAAGCAGCTTCTCTTGCAGCCGGGGAAACCCGGGCCGTCGCCACGGGCCTGGCCTTTGAGTTCCCTCCCGAATTTGGCGCGCTGGTGCAGGACCGCTCGGGCCTGGCGCTCAAAGGCATCTCGACGCTGGCAGGCGTCATCGATCCCGGCTACCGTGGCGAGCTCAAGGTGGTGGTCACGAACCTGGGCAGCCGGCCGTTCGAGATCAGCCCGGGCGACCGCATCGCCCAACTTCGTATCGTCCATCGAATTGAAGCGGACTTCACCGAGGCCGAGTCACTTGCCGAAACCCAACGCAACGCCCGCGGCTTCGGCAGCACCGGCAAGTAACGCAGGCGAGCTATCCTCGATTGAAGATCACTGCTACAAAAACCTACGCGAACGTCAGGGCGTACTGGCGGTGTAGAGGAGCAACTGTAGTTTCTTCACGCTTGCCGTCGAGGTGGTAGCGGGTGCGCAGGTCGGCGACGAGCCGGGAGATACCGTCCTTGTAATCGTCGGAGAGATACGCCGATTGCCGGTAGAGCTTGCGGTAGCGCCGGACGAGTTGGGGATACTCCTTCTCGAGAAACGGCATGAACTGCGCCATGGCGCTGGGCATCAGGAAGAGCACAATGGGGGCCAGGAATTGCGCGCCGTGTTCCGAGGCTGCGCGCGCCAGGCGATCAAGCTGCGCCGGCGAATCCGTGAGGCCGGGCACGATGGGCGCGGCGTTCACACCGACGCGGATGCCTGCCTCAGCCAGCGAGCGCACGGCTTCCAGGCGCTTTGCGGGCGTCGGCGCTTTCGGCTCCATCAGGCGGGCGAGGCGCGAGTCAATTGTAGTGATGGTCATGTGAACGCTCAGGCGGTGCCGGCGCCCGAGCGGCACCAGCAGGTCGAGATCGCGCAGAAGCAGCGTGCTCTTCGTGGTGATCGAAAAATCGAGGCCTTCAAATTCGCCGAACACCTTGAGCATGCCGCGCGTGACTTCAAACTGCTTTTCCGCCGGCTGATAAGGATCGGTCGCGGTGCCAAGCGCAATGGGCAGGCCGCGGTCACGCG
>JAJYLL010000009.1 GCA_021787735.1 Acidobacteriota bacterium
GATCTCTCCCTTCGCGACCTCAAGGCTGATGCGGTTAACAGCCACAAATGAGTTGAACCGCCGTTCAAGGTCTTTTACAACCACGGCCTTGCCTGTTTCGCCGGAATTCATTCTGCTACTTCCTTCCTGGCCAGCACGGAAACGAAAATGTCTTCAAGCGTGGGTTCGATGGGCCGAAGCTCCGACACTTTCAGTCCGGCGGCATCGAGAATCTGTTCAACCTGCCGCCGTGTCGATTCTGGGTCGTCTGTGACTATGTGGACCCGGTCGCCGAACAATCCCACAGACGGTTCGCCCAGCTTTTCGTGAAGGACCGCTGTGGCACGGCGCGGTTCCGAGACACGGATTTCCAGGATGCTGCCCCGCATGAGCTTCTTCACTTCATGCGGAGCCCCGACAGCAAGAAGCTCGCCGTGATGCATCAGAGCAATGCGGTTGGCGCGCTCAGCTTCATCAAGGTAAGCAGTGGAGACAAAGATCGTGACCCGCTCACGCAGCAGGTGATAGAGAATCCGCCAGAAATCTCGGCGCGAAGACGGATCGACACCGTTCGTGGGCTCGTCAAGGAAGAGCACCTTGGGGGTGTGGATCAGCGCGCAGGCCAGGCCCAACTTCTGCTTCATTCCGCCGGAGAGATTTCCCGCCAGTCGCTTCTTGAAAGGCGTCAGGTTGCCGAAGGCCAACAACTGTTCAATTTTCTGCTCGCGGCCTCGGAGCGGAACGCCGTAGATATCAGCGTAGAAGTGGATATTCTCCGCAACCGTCAGGTCCGAATAGAGTCCGAACCGCTGGCTCATGTAACCAATGGCGCTGCTTACCGCTTTAGCCTCCCGAACCGTGTGATGCCCGGTCACCCAGGCGTTGCCGGAGGTGGGATCCATAATCGCGGCCAGCAGGCGCATCGTGGTGGTTTTGCCGGCGCCATCCGGGCCAACCAGTCCGAAGATTTCTCCCTCTTCAACGCTGAGCGTCAGACCGTTCACGGCTGTCAATTCGCCGAAAGTCTTTGTCAGGTTTTCCGTCCGGATAGCTTCCATTAAATTCCCCGAGTCAGTATTTCCGCGTCCGCCGGCATGCCGGGCTTCAGCTCCATGTCAGGGTTCCTGATATCGATCTTGATGCGGTAGACCAGCTTCACTCGCACTTTTTCCGTCTGGACACTCTTGGGAGTGAACTCGGCCTGTGAGGAGATGAAAGAGACTCGGCCGTCATACACCTTGCCGGGATAGGTGTCTGTAGTGACCCGGACGCGCTGGCCGAGCTTTACTCGGCCCAGATCCGTTTCATCCACGTAGGCGCGCAGCCAAACGTTTACAAGATCGCCTACCGTCACAATGGCCGTTCCGGCGGATACATATTCCCCCGGCTCGATGCTCTTGGAGAGTACGAAACCTGACATCGGTGAACGGAGTGTGGCATAACCGAGTCGTGTTTTCGCAAGCGCCAGCGACTCCCGCGCCTGGTCGAGGCGTGCCCGAGCCTGTTCAATGCCTTCACGACGAGGTCCGATTTTCACCAGTGTGTACTGCTGTTCAGCCCGAACGTAAGCGTCGCGTGCCTGCGCAATCTCTTCCTTGCGCGGACCTTCTTTCAGCAGGTCCAATTGTTCTTTTGCCTGGCGCTGTCGCGCGTTGGCCATCCGGGAAGCTGTGCGCGCGGCCTCGTATTGCTGGGTCGAAACCAGCTGTTTTTTGTAAAGTCCGCGGTAACGGTCCAAATCGTCTGCCAGGCGTTTGGCGTCCGCATAGGCGCTTTGATACGCTGCTTCAGCCGAAGCAATTTCCTGCGGGCGCGACCCATTCTCCAACTCCTGCAGGCGCGCCCTGGCTTGACTTGCAGCTGCCTGTGCCTCTGCGATCTCTTCAGGACGCGAACCTGTTTCAAGCTCTGCGAGCGCAGCCCGCGCCGCATCAACCTCCGCTTTGTTGCGGCTCGCTTCCTGCATGAGTTCCTTGCTGTCGAGCAGCGCCACGGTTTGGCCATCTTCCACTGTCTGGCCTTCGTCCACCAGTCGTGCTTCAACGCGCCCGGGAATTTTGAAGCTCAACTCAGCGTCGGTCACTTCAATGTTCCCGGAAACACGAATTGACTGGTTCTTGTCATTGGACCTGGCTCTGACCCACGCGAAAGCCAAGATGCCCGCCAGCGCGACCGCCGCAAGGATGGCCAACTTTTTCCGGCTGCGTCGAAGCCCTGCGGCTCTCTGTTTGATCGTCTCAATCGCCATTCGACTTCCTCCATAGTGAACATATGTTCACATAGCCTGCAAAAAAATCACCTGGCCCGGATGCCGTCACGGAAAAGCTCCCACGATTTCTGTGCCTGGCGGGTAACGTCAAACTCTTCGTCGCTAACGTGCCACAAGATCACGGAGGCAGGAATCATTCCCCAGAACATGACCGCCAGGGACTTGGCATCAAAGTCGCCGCGGATCTCACCGCGCTCCTGGCCTTCACGGATGATCTCTTCAATACCCTGCAGGACACTCGTAAGCACTTCGTAGGCCTGCCGCTTTACTTCAGGATGTTCGGTTGCCATCCCTTCTGAAAAGACAATCCGGGGCATCGCCTCTAATTCTCGAATCATTCTGATGATCCATCCGAGAAGGAGTTCCAGCCGGCTCAGGGAATTGGGAGTTACGCTTTGAACCTCCCGCATGCTTTCTTTAGCCCTTTTCGCGACTAGTCGAATAGCCGCCTGCACAATCGCCTGCTTACTCCTGAAATGGCGGTAGAGCGCGGAGGGCGCCAGGCCCACGCGGCGGGCCAAGGCTGCCATACTCAGCCGGCGGACGCCATGAGCCGCAATCAAACTCAAGGCTGCTTCGACGATCTGGTCTTTTCGCAGTTCTGTATCAAGCTTTTCCAGAGCCATTATGTCTCCATGTGAACGTATATTCACATCATACGGCTCTCATTGGCACCGGTCAAGGAAAAGCTGTGCCG
Organism: Acidobacteriota bacterium; assembly: GCA_021787735.1. Lineage (GTDB taxonomy): Bacteria > Acidobacteriota > Terriglobia > UBA7540 > UBA7540 > SCRD01. Next base: position 2,946 of record JAJYLL010000009.1, read on the forward strand.
TGCGAACATCGTGGTCCACCAGGCGGCATTTACGTAAATCCGAAAGCATTTCGGTCCTATCCGTAAATAATTGTTGAAGTCAGGCGCAAGTTAAGGCAAGCTTATGCGCCTAGGCGTCACAGAGCGAATTTTCTGAAGTTTCAGGCAAGGAATATCTGAGCAAATTGTAACGGGAATTGGGACTTGGCCCGGAGGCTTGAAGTGAACAAGAACGGTGTCAGCTGGGACTCCACCAATTACCAGAGTTACAATCAGTGATTTCAGTATAACGGGCGCCGCCAGAACTTCAAATGCGAACGAACCCGGGATCAGAGGGTCTAAGGCTCTATGGACCTGATAGGAGGACAGGAATGGACAAGAAATCGAACCAGCTTCCGGCTATTGAGGGCCGGGTAGAATCAGTCGATTTCTTTCGCGGTTTCACGATGTTCATGCTGATCGGAGAATCAACGGGGCTCTATGAACTGCTGCGGAGCCCGGCGCTTCACGGGACGCTGCTGGGGGCTATTGGCTTGCAGTTGGATCATCACCCCTGGAATGGCCTCCACTGCTGGGATCTGGTCCAGCCCTTCTTCATGTTTATCGTTGGAGTGGCCATGCCGTTTTCCATCGGTAAACGATGGGCACGCGGAGACAGTTGGCGACTGACGTTTCGTCACGTCCTCAAGCGGTCCGGCCTGTTGCTGTTCTTCGGCTGGGCGCTATACTGCATCGGCCCCGGCCACATCACTTTTCAGCTTTGGAATGTCCTGGCGCAACTCTCCTTCACCTACCTGGTGGCTTTCCTGATGATGCGGAAGTCGACCAAGGCGCAAATTGGTTTCACTTTTCTACTGCTCATCGTTACGGAAGCGTTGTACCGGACTTGGCCGGTTCCGGGCTTCAATCAGCCCTTTGTGCCGGACCACAACTTTGGGTCCTGGGTGGATCTGGCCATTATGCCGCATCTCTCCTCCGGGCACTGGGTTGCGTTCAACGCCGTGCCGACCACGGCGCACACCATGTGGGGAGTGCTTGCCGGGAATGTGTTGAAGAGCAGTCGTGATTCCTGGAGCAAGATCAAGACGCTGGCCATACCCGGAATCATCGGTGTTATCGTCGGGTTCTCTTTGAACCCCATTGATCCCATCATCAAGCGGATCTGCACCGCCTCATTTGTGATTGTCAGCGGCGGTTTCTGCCTGCTGGCCCTGGCCTTCTGCTATTGGATGATCGATGTTAAAGGTTGGAAGAGGTGGGCGATCTTTTTCAACATCGTGGGGATGAACTCAATTTTTATTTACCTCTTGACGAACAGTTACGGAGCGGACTGGTTCCACAAGATTGCCCAGCCGTTCACCATGGCGGCGTTTTCATGGGCCGGCCAGCTCACGGGGGAGATTGCAACCAGCATCGCTGTCTGGGGAATGCTGTGGTATGTTTGCTACTGGCTCTACCAGAAGCGTATCTTTTTCAAGATCTGAAGCCGGGAAAACGCCGGCGGCCGCATCTAGATTGCAGGACTTGTTATCAGCGTGACGCCGGCGTTGCAGGCAGGCTTATTGTGACCGGTTAGCGAATCCCGTGGCCGTACCCCGTGTCTGTAACCCGGAGGAGAAGATCCGACTGAAATGACCGGTCCATTCAAACAATTCCCAAAGCATGGAAGTTCCGCCGGTGGTCGCGAATGGCGTCATATTTGTTGCCAGCGGCAATGAGGCTGTTGCGCTCGACGCGCGCAATGGCGCGCCGCTGTGGCACTTCACCACGGGACAGAACATCCATGCCTCTCCGATGAGATATGCCGTGGACGGAGTACAGCACATCGCGATCGCCGCGGGAAGCGACATCTTCAGTTTCGCGCTGCCGCATTGACGCGGCCCCGATTTGAGACGATGATCAGATCGTTGACTGGCCTGTGATGGCTGGGGATGAAAGAGACTCGGTCCGGCGGGCGCCGTAATCGGGCGGGAGCATCAGTGCCACAGCGTACTTGAAGCGGCTGCTGTCTTTCTGTCCGATTCTTGCCAGGCTGCCACGGGCCACTGCCAGGCTCTGATAGTAGTCGTCGTAGTGAAAGCCCGTCTCGCCTCGCCACATGGGGAAAGCCGAGCAGGCCCTGACCCAGCGCTCAAAAACGTCACTCACGTCCAGATAGATGGCCTGCCGGAAACCCTCCGCATCCTCCCAGTTTTCAGCGAACACAAGTTTGCTGACAGAATGGGCCTGAAGCTTTCGCTTGATGCCGGGAAGCCCGGCGTAGAAGATCGCGTCGTTGACGATGTTGTAGCAGGCTCGATGGTCTTTGTGGAAACTGCCTTTCCAGTGCGTGACGATAATTTCTGGCCGATGCTGCCGTATTGCGTCACACACAGCGAAGCGGGCTTCCTCGTTGTCGGGCACCTCGCCATCGGGATAAGAAAGATAAGCAGGTTCGGCTCCCAGAATCCTGGCCGCCTTGTCAGTCGCTGCAACCTGCATCGCCCCGTATTCCGCTGGAGAAATTGACGGATTGCCCCGCTCGCCGTGAGTGAGATTGAGAAATATCCCTTTTCCGCCGGCATTTATTTGGCGTGCCACCGCCGCGCCCATAGTAAACAAGGCATCTCCCGGATGAGCAGCAATGGCCATCACCGTGCCGGATGCGGAGCTCTCGCCCCTGTCTGCCGAACCTCTCGCAACAGCCTCGGCAGGCCGGGCGTTGCCTGCGCCCATCGAGAACGCAGCCGCACCCATTCCCAGTTCTTTCAAGATGTCACGGCGTGAATGATGCTTCATGCGATTTCACTTTCCGGCGTTACCGCTGCCACGTTGATCAGGCTACGCCAGCTTTGGAGAGGACTTCGTGTAGCCGTCTGGCAACAATCGAATCCTCGCCGGGCTGCATCATCCAGACGCCCACCACAATTCCATTCGGGCCCGGCACTACGCCTTTCATCAGGCCTCCGTTCTCGCTGCCCGTGGCGGGATTCAGCGCGATGCTTGGCGTTCCCTGGAGCAATTCGGCCTGCACATCCTTGGCTGAAATCTTCAGCCGTGTCATATCATAAGTGATCAGCAGATGCGGGACATTGTTGGCGACCGGGGGAACAAAGATCTGGGCCTTGACCGATGGAATTTTTTCCACCGCAGCCGCAATCAATTCAGCGCGCTTCTGGAACTCTCCCCGCATTTCGGTTTCACCCTGATCGAGGAACCAATCTACGGCGGCCACCAAGCCGATGATCTGCTCCTTCGAAACCTTCATGCCGCGTCCGACTGTGTCGCTGTAAGGGTTGTTGTTCATCGCCGCTGCTTCCACCAGATCTTTTCTTCCCAACAGCAGGCCGCTGTTTTGCGGGCCGCGCAATCCTTTGCCACCCGAAAACTGCACCAGGTCGAAGCCCATTTGCGTGTACTCCCACAAGCGCGACTTGGGAGGTACGTCGGCCGCCGCGTCATTTGAAGCGGGCACGCCGTGCTTGTGCGCAATGCCGACCCAGTCTTCACGGCTGATTTGTCCGCCCTGCGCGGCGTTAAAGAAGTGCGCCATGGCGGTTCGTGGATTGAAAGCGCGGTCATAGTCTTCCAGCGTTTCAACCTCCACCATCTTGACACCGCAGCAACGAATGGCATGGTCGTATTCGTAACGATGCGCTTTTTGGATCAGGACTTCATTGGGCAAATCGCACATGTCGCTGGGCACATTGACTATTGCCCGCTGTCTGCCCCGCGTGATGCAGGCCGCCGTAGACAACGTCATCGCCGAGGCTGCCCCATCGCTCACCAGCGCCGCTTCGCAGTGCAATTTCTTAGCCAGGTATTCACCAGCGGCCTTTTGCAGGTCAATCAGATTGACCGGCGACAGCGCCGCCCGGTTCACATCTGCCCGCACCTCCGGCGGCATAATCGAGGCAGTCAGATAGGTGTAGGTTCCGGCTGCGTTGATGAACGGCCTTAGATTCAGCTTCGAGTAGTAATCATCTCCCTCATTCATTTCGTGTTCCTGTGGTCTTGTGTCTCCTTCAGAGGCCCCCAAAGGCAGCATTGTGGATGCAGCAATCACGCTGCCTCCGCGTGAGAAAAACTTTCGTCGAGACAGAAAGTCGTTGGACATCAGTTTGCCTCTCGTATCGGATTCCATCGGTCAGGTTCGGCTGAAAGACCTTGCATAACCTTCTTACAACCGTTTTGCTTGATCGCGTTCAAAGCAAGAAACAGATCAGAAGGGACGCAGGAGAACGGGTTGGAAGGGCGCCTTCGGCCCTCCTTCCGTGCTTAAAAAACCACTGAAGCCGCCAATTGAGACCTCTGACTTTACGCACGAGAAGCCTCTGGGCAAAACCCCAAGCCGGACGTCCATCGCCGCAAAGTCGCCCTGGAATCATTCAGCATCTTTCGTCTGGCTGTCCTGAACTACGCTTAACTTACTCTGCTGCTTGGGGCAGGTCAAGTGATTATCCGGCCTGTTTTTAGCCGGAATGCTTCTGGCCCAAGCTTGCTTAATTCTCTAAACCGGCAACAGGGGTTGATGCGTAAGGAAACGCTGATCAGCGGCCCTTGTAGCAGCATTTTTCAGTGCGCAGTTTCTCAAAACGCGTAGTATTGTTGCACAGTCCTGGAATTGCTATCGGAATGGAACTTCCCTGTTCTGCGAGGTTTGAGTAGGCAGACATCTAAACATTTCAACAGGAGACACCATGAACATCAAAAGGCGGGAATTTATCGGTGGCGCCCTGGCGGGGAGCGCGATGGGGTTGCCGTTCGCGAGCGGAGCGGAGAAAAGCTCGATAGAGGACGGAAAAAAAGAGCAGCTCTTCCGAGCGGAAGAAGCGGTTGTTATTGAAAGGGTGGCATCTGGGCAGCCCCATGCCGGAAAGGTTCTGGCAGCCATCCAGCCACACGTTGATGACATCGCGATTTTTGCTGGAGGCACGGTGGCAAAACTGATCAAGGAAGGCTATACGGGCTACCTGATCCACACGACCAATGATGAAATGGCCGGTGCCGGGACTACCGGAGAGACCGTGCTGCACAACGAGATTGACAATGAGGCGGTGGCCAAGGCGCTGGGCCTCAAGAAGACTTTCAACCTTGAATATCGGAACCACAGCATGAACAGCGAGCCCTGCAGGATTTCCGTGGTCGCCTCATATTTCTGTTTCGCATGCTGAAAGTGGATACGGTGATCTCTTACGACCCATGGGCTATCTATGAAGAGAATCCCGATCATTACGTCACCGCCAAGATGGTGGAAGCGGCTTGCTGGATGGCAGGAATGAGCAAGGACTATCCCGAACAATTGGAAGCGGGTCTGGAGCCGCACGGGGTGCAAGAGAAGTATTATTTTGCGCGCGGCCCGCAACTGGTGAACCGCATTGTGGACATTAGTCCGTACATCGACCAGAAAGTTGCCGCCAACGTGGCGATCGTGACCCAATGGCCGGGAGGGAATAACGGGGCCCGGTTGAGGCAGCAGCTTGCAGCGAAGGGCAAGCGGTTGCCCATACTTGGGGACGATGACGACACTGCAAATCGCCAGTACTTTAAGCACATCGTCCTGGACTTCGACTCGAAGGCGCTCAGAGGAGTTCCGTCAGACCAAGAACTCGGCCAGAAGTATGGACTGGAGTGGGCGGAGGCCTTCCATTACATTGGGCCTCCGGCGTCGAAACTGGATCAGTACATCGCGGAACACCAGGAACCATTATAGATAGAAGGGCCAGGAGCGTGTCCGAGAATTGCGAATTCCTCTTGAATTCACAGGTCAGGATGTGGAACAAGAGCGGACATGTCGAAGACGTACTAGCCGTACCAAGCGGAGCAATATCTGTTGTTGCCGCCCAGCCTGAAGGATTGGCTGCCCGAAAAGCACCCGGCGTATCTTGTCAGCCAGGTGGTGGAGCAGTTGCGACTGTTGGGGAGCTACGCCGTGTATGAGGGGAATGAGCGAGGCCATCTGCCGTACGATCTGCGGATGAAGACGAAGCTGCTGGTCTATGAGTACTGCGTGGGAGTGTACAGTGCGCGGAAGATCGCGCAGCGACTGGTGGAGGACGTGGCGTTCCGGGTGTTGGCGGATAGACATGGCTCCCCAGCCGATCGGTGGAAAGGTTTCAGTGCGTGGTCTCGAATCCGTCCTTCTTGTATGTGTAAGCACGGCCGGTCCCCGGGACGACAGTGGGCATGAATCGCGACGGCCCGAACCCCTGCCAGACGGGGATGTGGGAGTGATCTTGTTTGTCAGGCCAACGTACTACTTTGCTGGCGTTGCCGTCGCCGGTGCGGGGAGGAAGTACGCAAGCGTGGCTTGAGCCATCTGTCCCAGCACCAGCAAGGCGGCATTGTCGGCGGTCCACTGCTGATCGGGAGAATCGTAGGCGAAGCCCGCCATTACGATGGGGCCGGCAGGCGTTTCGGCGATGCCCACGTCATTGCGCAGATCGTCGAGCGCTCCGGTTTTGTGCTCCCAGGTGACGCCGGGGATGTTGCTGGTGTAACGCGGAAAGGCGTCAATGTCGCGCTGTTTGCTCAAAATCTTCAGCATCTGGTCGCAGGCTTCGGGCGTGAGGATCTTATGCTCCTTGATCAGGGTGAGCAGCTTAACCATCTCATCGGCGGTGGTTTCGCCCAGGCCGAACTGTTTTGCTTCGGCGGTCTTGACTTCCTTTTCGTGGAAAACGTAGCCGAACAGTTTGGTGTGCTTCAATCCCAGCTTCTCCATGCGCGCGTTCGCGGCGTCAATGCCCACGGTGCGGAAGACGATGTTGGCGGCGGTGTTGTCGCTGAGGTCGATCATCAGAGTAATGGCGTCACCGAGCGTCAGGCAGATATCGGGATTCAGGTCCTGGAGAATTCCGGAACCCTGGACGCGGTCAAAAGCCGTCTCCTTTACCGGTTGCGACCATTTCAGCGTGCCCTCCTGCATTTGGTAGAACGCTTCCACCATCACAGGTAGTTTGATCACCGACGCCGTTGGGACAGGGCGGCTGGCATCGAGGCCAACGCGCTGGCCGGTCTTCAGGTCAACAGCGGCAAAGGTGACCTTGCCGCCAAAGCGCGAAGCAATGGCGGCGAGCCGCTGTTCGAGTTTGGCGTTCTGATTTTGCGGCGTACCCAGTGCAACTGCGGCAGAGAATAGAACTGACGTGCTCAGGATTGCGAGAAACGGACGACGGAAGGAATTGCCACGCATAGAAAACACTCCCATAGAACCAGAGTGAGCGGCTGTTTTGCGGGAGCCTACGTTGTTCCTAATAGCCGGGCTTTGCCCACAGGTGCAAGTGAATTCCGCTCTGGCCGCTTTGCGCAAGATTAATCGTTTCTGGGAATATGCGCAACACAAAGCCTCCGAACCCCTTTGAAATAGCGGATTTAGGATTCCAGATGAATGGGGCAGGACTTGACCGATGATGCCCCGTTCCATTAAGAAGTTTGGTAAGGCTACCTGCAATGCTGGCAGCAGACAACAGAGCCGCTGCCGGGAAGGCACGGCTTGCTGCGATCTAATTTTGGAGGGGGGACGAGCGGTGAGCGGAAACTCTATTAGTTCTGAAGGCATGACTCAGGTAGGCGGGCCCGGTCCCGGCAACCGGAAGCAGGACGCCATTTATCAAAAGGGAGAACTTGTAGCCAGAGTTGTTCAGCCGGAGGTGGACCTTGACGCCAAAGAAATCCGCTTTGACGAACTCCTGGAGAGCGACCATCTTGTGCTGGCCGACGAATGTGAATATCAGAAATACAGGATCATCATCCAGAAGGTCGCTTTTGCCACACGAGAGGATCGGCGACAAGGTCAAAAAGGAAGATCGCTGGCAGGATGCACGGCTGAGATTCTTGGTTACATTGAACAGTAGCCGCCTGGCGCAGGGAACCGGGCGCCTGAAAGAGAGGGTTAAGGACTAAGTGCAGATTGCTGACAGCTGATATCCCATGCTTTGTAAAGGAGCGCAACTTTCGGGCCACCGGCGCATTCCTGCTTTAATTCACCGTTATTTCTCTCACGAGCGCCCCATCGTCGACCGCATCGGAATGGTTGGGACGTGCTCGATATACGGCAACCTGACGTCGTATGGTTTCCCAGGTTTCCTCAGGAAGCGACAGGAAAACGCGAACGACATCGGGATCAAACTGGTTCCCGGACTCGCGAATAATCTCATCGCGCGCAGTTTCAAAAGGCAAGGCCCGGCGGTAGGGGCGGTCTGATGTCATTGCGTCCAGGGTGTCGGCGACCGCGAAAATTCTTGCTCCGAGAGGAATTTCCTCTCCCATCAGTCCCTGCGGGTACCCAGCCCCGTCGTAGCGTTCCTGGTGCGCAAGGACGATTTTCGAAGCGGAGGCAAGAAAAGGAATGCGGCTGAGCAGTTCGTAGCCGATCCGCACGTGAGTCTGCATAATGGTCATTTCTTCCGGTGTCAGCTTGCCTTTTTTCAGCAGGACCGAATCCGGTATGCCGATCTTGCCGATGTCGTGCAGGTAGGAGCCGCGGGCGATGGTCTTGAGTTGCTCATTGGTGCAACCGATGGCCCGGGCTATAGCCAGACAATAGAGACTTACGCGGCGCGAATGGCCGGCGGTTTCGGTGTCGCGAAGGTCAAGGGCGGCGCCCAGGGCTTCAAGGGTCTGGTCGTACGCGTGCTCAATGCGCTTCATTGCAACCTGAAGCTGATGTGTCCGTTGCTCGACCATCTCTTCCAGTTGGTGCCTGTATTTTTCCACTTCTGCTTCCAGAAACTTCTTATGCAACGCGCGGCGCAATGATTCCACCGCGGCTTCCAGGTGAAACGGCTTTACCAGGTAGTCGTCCGCACCATGCTTCATTGCCTCGACGGCAGTCCGGATGTCGTCTTCACCCGTGGCCATAACGAAGGCAAGATGAGGCTGCCGTTTTTGGATTTCCGTCAGGAGTTGCATGCCGGTCATGCCCGGCATTTTCAGGTCTGAAACCACCGCGTCGAATCGTTCCTTTTCCAGGCAGGCTAGCGCTGCTTCCCCGCTCGATCTTCCGAGCCAGTCAAAACCGCTTCGCTCAAGCTTTTCCCCCAGTATCTGCCAGACGGCACACTCATCGTCAACAAGCAGTATCCGGGGTTTGGATTCTCGGTCAGCCATTTGAATGCTCCCGTCGCACTGGATTTAACAGCCCTGCGTGCCAAATGCCAGCCGTGCGACATGCCTTCCGAAACTGGCTGAACCCCGGCTGCCCTGTTCGCGCCTATGAAGGAACAATCAACGACAGGCATGCCGGAATCTCTTGCCAGTTCGTATTCACCGTGTAAGATTGGCAGGCTTCCACGGGGAGAAAACCAGGGGACCGGACCCTGCAGATATTTTGCCCTGCTGGGTTCTCACTATTTTCTATCGGAGACTAGCCTTCGGAGCGTTAGAGTGTAATCCGTCATTACTTGCTCAAGCGCAAAGCATCGGCGAAAAACAATTCGAACCCCGGACACATTGGAATTTGGGGCCGAACACCAGCTTGTGTGCAGTCATGTTGACGCCGGGCATCTCTTGGGGATATGTTCTGGAGTTAACCTGTTTTCTTAGTACAAATTGAGCCCCTGATGCAGCCCGCACCCGGAGGATGTGAACAATGGAACTACACCATGTGATCGAAGCGCAGCAATTTGACCTGCCCATGATCCACCACCTGTTTGAGGTCGCCGCTGAAATGGAAAAGCTTGTTGCCCGCGGCGGAACTGACGAATATCGTCATCGGCTGATGGCCACACTCTTTTATGAGCCCTCCACACGAACCCGGTTTTCATTTGAAGCTGCCATGCACCGGCTGGGTGGGCGAGTGATTTCAACGGAAAACGCGGCAGAATTCTCCTCTGTGGCCAAAGGTGAAACACTGGAGGACACAATTCGCATCATGAACGGCTACGTGGACGTGATTGTGCTGCGGCACAGTGAAGTCGGGACGGCCAAACGGGCCGCCGCCGTCTCACGTGTTCCTATCATCAATGCCGGCGATGGCGTGGGGCAGCACCCCAGTCAGGCGCTGCTGGACCTCTACACTATTCACAAGGAAATAGGCTCCATTGATGGCCTGAAGATCGCCATGGTGGGCGACTTGGCACAGGGGCGAACCGTCCGCTCGCTTGCCTATCTGCTGAGCAAGTTCAAGGACACGAGGATGTACTTTGTGGCGCCCCCACTTCTAAAAATGAAGGAAGACATCCTCGAGCACCTGCGTGAACGCGGGTCGTGGTTTACCGAAGAGACCACGCTGGACCGCGTGCTGCCGGAAGTCGATGTGGTTTACCAGACCCGCGTGCAGAAGGAGCGGTTCGGTGACCGTATCGGCGATTATGAAAGCTGTCGCGGGATCTATATCATCAACCAGGATTCACTCCGGCTGATGAAGTCAAATGCCATCATCATGCACCCCCTTCCCCGTCTTGAAGAAATCGCCATGGAAGTGGATCAGGACCGTCGCGCCGCCTATTTTCGGCAGGCGCAGAACGGTCTGTTTGTGCGCATGGCCTTGCTGACGGTGCTATTGTCCCACTAAGTCGTTGAACAATAAAAAGTAGACAGCTATTCGAGCTGATTGTAAGTGGCTCGAAATCTCTTCGGATTGCTTTCTCTGTCCGGGCCGTCGAGCAAATCTTTTTTCGAATGAAGAAAAGCGATTTCAGCCCCGTCCTGCTTGGCATCCACTCCGTCTACTGAAATTGGCTTAGTCTTTTTATTCCTATCGCTTAGCTGCAGCCGATGCTTCCGCGTTGCAAGCTTAGAACTCAGGTGCTAGTACTCCCGTACTCTTGTCCGAAATAGTTAACATCCAGTAGGCTTGTGCCTGTGAGGTTGTGGGGGCCTGACAGCAGATAAAGGGAGGCTGTTACGATGGGGATTGGCGAACGGATTAAAGAACTGAGAGAGCAGAAACACTTGTCGCAGGGGGACATTGAGGAGAGGACCGGGCTGCTGCGATGCTATATCTCGCGAGTAGAAAACGGCCACACGGTCCCGTCTCTGGAGACGCTGGAAAGATTTGCCGGCGCCCTGGACGTACCTCTCTACAAGCTCTTCTACCACGACGAAGGGACGCCCAGCAGGTGCGATTTTGAGGCGTCTGACATGACACTTGAACGTCTTGCCCAGGAGGGGGGCGCTGCGGGTGCAGAGGCGCGGTTCCTGCTGAAACTCAGGAGCCTGCAGCCGCGGCTTTCACCGACCGACCGGGACGTGTTGCTGACACTTGCCAAGAAGCTGGCCGAGCGGCCACTGCCGGCAGTCCGGTAAACGATGTCAGGTATCTGGCCCTGGGGCCTCGTCCCGCCACCCCGGCGGTGAGTGCCGTTGGGCCGTTACGGTCACTTAATTTTCTAAGACTGGTCCTCTACGGGCCAGTTTTTTATTTGTAGCCGCAACCTCTGAATTTCCTTTCAAACTGGTGCCCGGCCCGTAAGTAATGTTCTGGCGGCGGAAGTCAATTTATCCAGAGGATTGCTTCCTGTCCTGCTTTCCGTCACAACCCTGCCTCGTAAAAACTCATCCAATTGCCGTAAGATAAGTATAAGCAGGCATTCGGGAAGTTAATCGGGGGGGTTGGGAAACGACCGTGCTCAAGCTGATGCTCCGACAACTGATGCAACATCCGGTCAGGATGCTGCTGTCCATGATCATGATCAGCGTGGCGCTGCTGCTGGGGCTGGTGATCAAGGGTTTGTCGAACGGTGTGATGCAGGAGAAGATCCAGCGGACCGAAGGGATTGGAGCGGACCTGATGATTCAACCGCCCCACTCTTCTTACATTCTGGGTCTCGGCGAAAACGTGATGCCTGATGCGTTGGCGCAGAAGATCTCGGAGGTCCCCGGGGTCGAGGCTGCGACGCCGACAGCCACCAACGTCAGTTTTACCAACCGCCTGGAAGCGATTTTTGGCATCGACCTGCCGAGTTTTAACCGCGTAACAGGAGGTTTTCAATACCTTCAGGGAGGCCCGTTTTCCGGCCCTTACGCGGCCCTGGTTGACGATGTTTACGCCAAGACCCACAAAGTCCACCTGGGCAGCACGCTGAATATCCTGGATCAGCACTTCACGGTTTGCGGAGTAGTAGAACATGGCAGGGGAGCCCGGGTCTTTGTGCCGCTCAAGACGCTTCAGGATCTGCTTGCGCCGGGAAAGTGCGCAGTGATCTTTGTGAAATGCGCGCCGGGAGTTTCGGACCTGGCAGTAGAAAACGGACTGCGAGCATTTGCCGGCGGTGCGCTGAAAGATTACCAGATTACACGGATGAGCGACCTTGCCACGCTGATTACGCCCTCGTCATTCCTGGGCTTGCAGCAATTCCTGCTGGTGATTGTGGTGTTTGCCGGAGTCATCAATTTTCTGGTGATCTTTCTTGCGCTTTACGTTCAGGTGCTGGGGCAGACGCGGGAGTTGGGGATTCTGCGCGCGCTCGGAGCCAGCCGCCGCTATATGATTCGGTTGTTTTTGGGTGAAGCCTGCCTGCTGTGCCTGTTTGGCGGAGGTCTTTCCCTGGTCTTTTATCTCCTGACCAGAGAGATCGTTTTATGGATTTATCCGGCGCTTAATTTCCTGCTGCCGGTAGAAGCTGTCCTGCGGGTGGCTGCGATTGCGCTGGCCGGCGCGGTGCTGGGCGGGGCCTATCCCGCCTACCGCGCAAGCGCCAGCGAGCCGATTGCAGCGCTAGCTTATGAGTAACACGACTGGCATCAACGACGGCGCGGCGCGGATTTTGATCGAGACCCGTGCACTGACCAAGATCTACGATGGCACGTCGGGCTCTCCACCGGCCGTCAATGCGCTGAACTTGAAAATACCTGCGGGGGAATTTACGGCCATCATGGGACCCTCTGGCTCTGGCAAATCCACGCTGCTCTACCTGATTGCCGGGCTGGCGGAGCCGACTGCCGGCGAAGTACTGATTGACGGCGTGTCGATTTCTTCTCTGTCAGATACGGCCCGGGCGCGCATGCGCAATACGCGGATCGGTTTTGTGTTCCAGCGGTTCAACCTGCTGGGTTTTCTTTCCGCCCGGGACAACATTGAGGCCCCTCGATTGATGGGTTGGAAACAGCGTGGTTCCCCCAGGGCGATTGATGACTTGCTGGTGGCCGTGGGGCTTGAGAAAAAGAGGCTTAGGAAAGTGAGCGAACTTTCTTCGGGCGAGCAGCAGCGGGTGGCCATCGCGCGCGCCTTGATTAATGATCCGGACATCCTGCTGGCTGATGAGCCGACGGGAAACCTCGATTCACGGAACGCCGAGGCCGTGCTGGACCTGCTGCTGAAGCTGAAGGATGAGCTGGGCTTGACCATCGTTATGGTGACCCACAATCTGGACGTGGCGCTTCGCGCCGACCGGATCATCCAGATGAAGGATGGAAGCGTGGAGCGTGAGCTAATGACGAATGAATTGGATTCGTCGTCCGAGTGGGCGCAGCGGCCCGCGGGCCACATTCGCCCTTGAGTTTGGAGGAGTTCCAGTGCTTCCGGAGCATTTTCGCAACAAGGGCTTTTGATATCGAACTCGAAGTTGGAGGTGTTTTCATGCGCCGAACTACGGGCGCCCTGTTCCTGTTTCTATTTCTGCCTTTGGTTTCCCTGGCGGGGCCGCGCCAGAAGATCAAGCTCCACAAAGCGCAATTCGACCTGAAAGACGCGCCGAACGTGCTGCTGATTACTTTTGATACTACCCGGGCCGACCATCTTTCCTGTTATGGTTATGTCCGCCGGACTTCGCCCACCGTCGACAATCTGGCGGCGCATGGCGTCCTGTTTGAGAATGCCTATACGGCCATTCCGCTGACCGGGCCGTCGCACATCTCGATGATGACATCGCTCTATCCACAGCAGCACGGCGCCGACATCAACGGCATGCACATGTCCACGCACCCCCGGCCGGTCTTGCTGGCTCAGATATTTCATCGCCTGGGTTACAAGACGGCGGCGTTTATCAGTGCCTGGCCGCTGAAGAAAGGCATTACGGGGCTGGGACGGGGATTTAACGTGTACAACGAGGATTTTTCGTACCATTACAAAGTTGTTAATGCAGCGCGTCGCGGTAACGAGGTCGGAGATGCCAGCCGCCGGTGGTTGGAAAAACGCGGGCGGTCGAAATTCTTCCTTTGGGTCCATTATTTTGACCCTCACCATCCTTATGATCTGCACCCGGAGTTTGCCAACCTTCCAGAGGAAAAGAACGCCAAGATCTTTCCTGTCTCCGCGTCTGTGGATGCCGATCGCGCAGCCAAAATTCGCGCCTACGACAGCGAAATCGCTTTTGATGACAACGACTTGGCGAAGACACTTAAGCTCCTGGATGATCTGGGAGTCCGGGATAACACGCTGATTATCTTTGTGGCCGACCATGGCGAAAGCCTGGGCGATGATGGCGGGATCTGGGGGCACGGCGATCACATCTTTCAGCCGACAGTGCACATCCCGATGATTTTTTCCTACCCTAAGGAAATTCCGCAGGGGGGACGGATCGCTGCAAACGTCTCGACGGTGGATATTCTGCCCACGGTACTCAGTTACATAGGTCTGAATTTCAAGGTTCCGGGACAAGCCGGCTACAGCCTGAAGCAGATGATTTCAAGCGGTGGTAAGGAGGTAACGCCGGAACCCACGTACTTTCTGACATACGCAGAACCGACGCTGCTGCCTCCGCAATGGATGAGCATGTTCTGGACCTGGGCTGAAACCAAGCGGGACCCTTCACTGACGGGGTTTGTGGAGGGCTCCGTCAAAGTGATTTCTTCCGGGAATAATGATACCCTCAAAGTGTACCGGTTGAGCGATGCCTATTCAAAGGAAAAGCTGTTGCCGACAAATGAAGTGAAAGTGGCAAACCTGAGCGGGTATAAGGAAGATCTAGACACCTGGTTCAAGGACACCAATCGCGGTCTTGATCCCCAGGGCCACCTATCGAAGCAGGACCTGGAAATGCTGAAGAGCCTTGGTTATGCGAGCCCGTAAGCGAGCTTTCGGCAGGCAGACCGAGCGGCAGACAAAACGGCTTTCCCACCGCGCCGGACGCCGTCTCTGAACTAAGTGCCCAGCCGCCTGCGGATCCTGCTTTCATAGTCGGGAAAATAGTGGCCGATCAGAGGGAGATCAAATTCGCGAAGGATGGATTCTTTGGGCTCGTGTTCCAGCAGGAAGCGGAACGACTGTTCGATGAGAACTTCCTGCGAGACCTCTCGCTGCGTAAGCTTCTCATAATAGCCGGCGCTTAGTGACACCGTGTGCGCCGATTGGCTGGCGTCCTCGGTGATGGTAACGCGGAATCTGCCGGGATCGGCGGGATCAACGCGAATGGTTGCGGACATAGCGGCGTTTCAGTAAGAATGACGACGAATCCGTTTTATCCTTGGGCAAATCAGGGCGGATATTTTTTGAGTGCTCTGCTGCCTGGGCGTGGTGCAGAGGCCAGTGGACAAATAAGCTGTTACCTTTGGCCACCAAACCGGAAGACGATTCCGGTGGAAATTCGCAGGTCGTTCTGGCTGTAGCCAAAAGCCTGTGGCCGGTAGTAATTAGCCTGAAACAGGCGAATGGCTATACTGCGGCTGACCTTGACATCCGGGCCACCTCCGAAGGCCATGGCGTAAGAACTGCTTGATGCTTTGGCAGTGGTGGCATTGATCGTTGTCTTGGTCTGCTCATAGCCGAACAGTGAATGGACGAAGGGTGTGACGCCCTTCAGGCCCGGATAGTAGAAGCGAGGACCGGAAAGAATATAAAACGTACTGAAATGGTTGCCACACCCCAGGACATTTTTGTTGCCGTAATTGTCGCCGAATTCCTGCGTAAGACCCAGCCAGTCCGTGGCTTTTTCAGTCATAGGCGCCTGCCAGCCGTTCATTGTGAATTTGCCGTTGGAAACGCCCGGCGTTGGAGCAGTCGTGTAAAAGAATGGGGAACTGAGATCGGTCCTCATATATGAGTAACCGCCAAAAATCTCAATTCCTTCGAACTGCTGGGCTTTAGCGACCGAGGGAACCGCGATGAGCAAAGTGGCGAGCTGCAAGAAGATTTTCCGCATAAATTCCTTTTTCTCTCTCCGTAAATGTCCTTTAATCTATGGTCACGCCATTACAATGCCGGAGCCAATCGGGCAATTATGAAAGAAGGGGCCGAAATTCCACTCTTTGAAATGCCTGGATTTTTGGAGGCGGGATGGATGGGAATATGGCCGATGATTCCTGAGGAAACATGAACGCCGACAGCTGGCGAGCAAATCATATGTCCCGACCAGTCAGACAACAGGGCTAGAATAAGAGCGATATGCCTGCGGGCGAAAGCAAACCCGGCAAAGTGCTGATAGTTGCAGGTTCTGATTCCAGTGGCGGGGCCGGCATTCAGGCTGATCTGAAGACGGTCTCCGCGCTCGGAGTCTACGGAATGACAGCGATCACGGCCCTGACTGCGCAGAGCACAGAGGGCGTGTACGGGATCGTGGAGATCGACCCGGAGTTTGTCGTATTGCAGATGCGGGTGTGTTTTGACGACGTGGGCTGTGATGCCGTAAAGACGGGCATGCTTCCAAATGCGGGGATCATTAGAGGCGTGGCAGACCAGATCAGCCGCCATCCCGGAGTTCCTGTGGTGGTTGATCCTGTGATGGTTTCAACGAGCGGAGTTCCGCTGCTCGACCCTCACGCGGTTGCCGACCTTAAGCAGAAACTGTTGCCACTGGCCACAGTAGTAACGCCCAATCTGCACGAAGCCAGCGCGCTGACCGGACAAGCAATCAGTGGGATTGACGAAATGAAAGAGGCAGCGCGGCGGCTTCGGGATTTTGGCCCAAAGAATGTTGTGGTTAAAGGAGGGCATCTGGAAGGTTCTGCGGTCGACCTGCTTTTTGATGGGCAGGAATTTATTGAGTTTGCAGCGGAGCGGATCGCGAAAAGAAACACTCACGGAACAGGGTGTATCTTTGCCTCAGCCCTTGCTGCAGGTCTGGCAAAAGGGAAAGCTGTTCGGGAAAGCGTTGTTTTGGCAAAAGAGTTTGTGACAGCGGCCATCCGCGAAGGTTTGCCCATCGGACACGGTCGCGGGCCTGCCAATCCAATGCATTTGCAGAGAACCCTTCCGTAAATGTTTCGCGGAAGGTGAGCTTGGTTTTATACTTGATTGGGGTGCTTGCCGGAGCTGGGGGCGAAGTAATTCCAGTTGTTCTAAGGGAGCACAAGAAGGGGTAAGTCAAGGGTCCACTGCGCCCCGATGGACCACGACGCCGTTGGACAAAGGACGATGCGAAAACTCTTATTGATGGCCTTGAGCCTTATCGGACTTTTTGATTCTGCTTACCTGTTGTGGGAGTACACTTCACCGGCCCACCCCATGGTTTGCATGGGAGGAGGTTGCGACGCCGTTCGAGCCAGCGCATACTCGCATATCGTCGGCCTGCCGGTACCCATTTTCGGCATATTCATGTACGGGTTCCTGGTGTTGCTTCTCTTCCTTTATCCTCTGCTGCCCACTTCGATTGCGCGCCTTACGCAAAGCAGTGTCCTGCTGATTTCAGGAGCGGCTTTCCTGTTTTCCATCTATCTGACCGGGCTTGAAGCCTTTGTGATTCATGCCTGGTGCGTGTGGTGCGTTGTGTCCGCGCTGCTGGTAACCGGTATTTTTCTTTTATCCATTATGGAACGTTCGCACCCGCCGAAGCCTCTGGAACCTGCTGAAGCGCTCGCTGCAGTACAGCGCAATTTCGCCCTGATCCTTTTCGGCTTTGTGCTGGGAGTCCCTGCCTTTATTTTTCTGACCCAGCATGGCAGCACAGCCCCTTCAAAGCCGCCAAGCCCAAAGGCGGTCGAGGCGCATATGATCCGCCCGGATACGCATTTGTATGGAAACCCGAACGCCAAGGTAACCATTGTGGAATTCGGGGACTTTAAGTGTCCCGCCTGCCGTCAGGCGGAATCAAGCGCCAAGCAGATCCGGGAGAAATTCGGCAACCAGATTCGTTTTGCGTTCCGGGAGTTTCCTCTTGTAGGGGTCCATCCCGAGTCCGAGAAAGCCGCGGAAGCCGCGGAATGTGCCGGCCAGCAAGGCGAGTTCTGGCAGGCAGTGGACATGTTCTATGAGCATCAGGATGACTTGAGCGTGTCTGCTCTCAACCGGTACGCAAGGGGAATGGGACTTGATTCCCAGAAGTTCGCGGCGTGCCTCCAGAATGGAACGATGGCGGAGCGCGTGACCCGCGACCTAACCGACGGTCAAGCGTTGGGTGTCCACGCAACGCCGACCTTTTTCATTGACGGTCGAGAAATCGTGGGGCCTCTTCCTTATGATCAGTTCGCACAGTTGGTTGAAAACGAATTGAAATTAGCCGGCGTAGAGCAGGCCGGGCAGAGTGGAACTTCGAAACCAGCGGAAACGCCCGAATCTTTCCCGGCAGGGAAGGCCAAAACCGGCAGCAAGAAATCTGCTATGCAGCCGACCGGCGGTGGCTCCCAGGACACCATGCAGGTCTTGGGTGGGTCCAATCTCTTTGCTGGGCTCCAGAATTCCGCTGCGGCGTGTAACGAGGAGGAAGCAAAAAAGCGCCAGCCTAAAATGATCGATACGCCCCAGGCTGAGAAGATTTTTGGCGATCACTCGCAAGCACTATTTGTGGACGTTCGGACCGCAAAGGATTTCCAGTCGGGCCACATCCCCGGAGCCCTGAACATGCCCATCGATTCCTTTGAGCAGGAATGCAAACGGCTACCAAAGGACAAAACGATCGTGCTCTACGAGGCCGGAAAATCGTCCGGCGACATCTGCGCATTCAGCCGGTCAGCAGGCCGGGTCCTTCTTTCACAGGGTTATTCTTATTCCGATGTTAACGTGTATCGCGATGGTCTGGCTGGGTGGACTAAAGCAGGACTTCCCACCAAACGCTGACATTTCATACTTGAGTTTTAGGCCACGCGAAAGCAGAGATATTCCGCCCCCCGAATTGGGTCTGCCAATACGTTCCACTCATTCACGGCCGGTTGACCTCCTGTCCCAACAGGATTTCTGACTCTTCGGGATTCCATCGGTACGATCAAGCGCACGCGTCGGCCCGGGTGTTTGGATAATCCTGTCAAGGCCTTATGCTCTTTTCAGCCTTTGCGATTTCATCCCGATACAGCCATTTCTGGCTCATCCTTTTTATTCAATAGCCGATAACGTGGACGTGGGAAAGCCCCATCGCAGATCGCGCCGGGAAAGGATCTGACAAAGGGCGAGGGGGATTGGTCCCGCCTCGGATGCTATGCCATTTCTTATTGAAAACGTCACAACAGTTGTTCTTGCATTTTTCATTCTTGCTTTACTGGGGAACCTGTCTCTGGTCGGAATCGTTCTCCTTCGTCGGCGAAGGCGAGACAGGTTCTTTGCTCGCATTGACGGTTTGCGCGAGCAGTATGGCCCCGTGCTGGAAGCAGTCCTTTCCGGTTGCACGGCCTATGCCCAGGGACTTGAAACGCTGCGGCAGATCTCCTGCCCCGACCGCCTCTTTATGCTGGAGCAGCTTTGCCTTGAGAAGAGGCCGGCGCCTGCCCAGGAACCCGTCTTGAGGCGCCTTTGTGAAGACCTTGGCTTGGTTAAAATCTGGCAGCAGCGACTGATGGGCCAGATCGATCAGGCGTCCTTGCGCGAAGCTTTGGTTAACCCCCAGGGACTGCTGCGGCGGGTCAAGATGCTTCAGTTCCTGATTCGTTCCAAGAGCGCAGAAAATCTCGGTCTGATCCGGCATGAACCGAGCTGGCCTCTTTTGGTCAAGGCGCTGGAGGACCCGAACCCGGATATTCGCATGGTTGCCGTGCGTTCACTTGCGGCCATCCAGCACCCTGGCAGCTTTGTGCCACTGGTCGAACAGCTTCATAAGTCAGTTCTTGAGTCGGCGCCCGTCCTTTCCGTGCGGACCCTGAAAACCGCCCTAGTCAGCTTTCCATTGCGGGACGCTAGAGATTTGTTGCCCTCCCTGCGGCATCCGGACCCGCGCATTCGTTTTGTGGCCACGGACATTATCAGGGAAATGGTTGAGCGGGAAGCTGCCGACAATCCGGATTTTCTTCTGGACCAAAGAATCATGGGCGGGGAAATGGTTGAAATGTTTCTGAAGAATTTGCCCTTTGATACTAATCCGGACGTGCGCGCCCGGTCTGCTCCGGTGATTGCGCACCTTGCGGACCAGCGGGTGGCGCCCACATTGTTTACTCTGCTTGAAGACTCTGCATGGTTTGTTCGTCTTCACACCGTAAGGTCTCTGGCCAATCAAAGGTTCCTGCCCCATGCCAGCAGGATTGCGGCAACTCTGACGGACCCGAACTGGCGCGTGCGGGAAACTGCGGTCAGAGCTTTGCGGGGTTTCGGGCGCGCGGGGGTGGACCTGTTGACGCTTCATTTCCTTGCCACGAAAGACCGGTACAGCCGGGAGCAGGTGGCGGACGGGTTTCAGCGCACCGGCCTGATTCCTGAACTGCTTGCGTGCTGTGTAGAAACAGGCAATGGCAGGGAAACGGCAGTCCTTAAGAACCTGGCGGAAATGGGCAAGACCAGCTACATGATTTCGGTGATTGAACGCCGGAAAGGGAACGCGGAACTGCGCAGGAATTTCCTTATGCAGTTCGGCCGGTATCCCGACCCGCAGATCCATCACTGGGTTGAGCAGATGGCCGAGCAGGAGTCCGACTTTGACATGCGGGCGCTTGCGCAGGAGACCCTGGCCGCGCATTCACGGGAGGAAATGTAGTTCCATGGAACTGTGGCGGCAGGTCTTTATTTACGGGATGAACGTGTTCAACCTGCTCATCGTCTCGTATTTTTTTATTGCGAACGGCGTCTATACGCTGCTGATGGTGATATCTCTGGCGGCGGTTTGGCTTTACAACCGTCGTCTTGCCTACCAGGACTTGGATGATATCCGGGAATCGCCTGTAACGCCTCCCGTAACCATTGTGATTCCGGCGTGGAATGAAGAGCAGATCATCGTGGAAACAACGGAGTCCACGCTCCAGACCGACTACCCGGAACTGGAAGTAGTAGTCGTGGACGACGGTTCAAACGATACCACGCTCAAGCGGCTGATTGACAATTTTCATCTGGTAAAGATGGACCTGATCTATCGCCCGCAAATTCCGACTCAGACCGTCCGGGGTTTCTATATGAACCCGGACCTTCCCACCCTGCTGGTTGTGAGCAAGGAAAACGGTGGCAAGCCGGACGCTTTGAACGTGGGCGTCAACATCTGCCGCACTCCCTATTTCTGCACGTTGGATTCAGACTCGATCCTGGAGCGGGACGCGCTGCTGCGCCTGATGCGTCCGGTGATCCACTCCCCCATCAACACGGTTGTCAGCGGCGGCATCGTCCGGGTTATGAACGGTTGCCAGGTGCGCGACGGGCGGGTGACAAAAGTAGAGTTGCCTAAGTCGCGCCTGGAGCGTTTTCAGGTAGTGGAATACCTGCGAAGCTTCCTCTTTGGGCGTACCGGCTGGGATTTGCTGGGTGGGACCATGATTGTTTCCGGAGCGTTTGCGGTTTTCCACCGCGATACCGTAATGGAGGCAGGCGGGTTTGCGCACGATACGGTGACCGAGGATATGGACTTGGTCGTCCAGTTGCATCACTGGGCCTCGAAACACAATCGGCGTATCCGGATGTCTTTTACTTCGGATCCTGTCTGCTGGACGGAATGTCCATCCACCCTCAGGATGCTGGGCAATCAGCGTCGGCGCTGGCAGCTTGGCCTGTGTCAAACCTTATGGAAACACTCGGAAATGCTGTTTAACCGGAAATATGGAATGGTGGGCAATTTCAGCTTTCCTTTTCACTTCTACGTGGAAGCGCTGGGAGCCGTGGTGGAATTTCTGGGCTATTTTATGGTTCCGCTGGCAATCATTTTCGGCATGGTGCCTGCAATGCTCTACTTGCTTTTTGTCCTCCTTAGCCTCGCTTACGGTGGTCTGCTCTCTATTGGCGCCGTGCTGCTGGAAGAATTGACCTACCGCCGTTATCCCAGCTACCGCGACCTTACTAGGTTGCTCTGGTATGCCTTTATCGAAAACCTTGGCTACCGCCAGCTCATCCTCTACTACCGGTTTGAGGGCGTGGTGCGGTTCCTGACCGGCTACGGGCGTTGGGAAAAGGTTACCCACGTTGGAATTGCAAACTAGGCATGTCAAGTGCCACGCCTGAAGAACCGAATTGGCCTTTCTCTGCTTTTCACCCTTAAACGTTCCTGGCGTTGTCGCGCAAATATCGGAAGAAAAAGTAAGAGCAAGGGAGTCTCGCTCACCTTGGTCAAGTTCTCCCTAAAGTGCGTGGCTGAATTCGACGATATCCGATTGAAAGGATGCTCGAAATGGTTCGTTCTGCCGGCCCGTTTGGGTGTACGGGATTGAGGCCATCATTATTTCCTGAGAAACGAATGTTGCCGTGCAAAGCGCCGCTGGCGATTAACTGCACTTTGTGAAGGAAGACTTGGTGCTCATGGGGGTTTTTATCAGGAATCTCTCGCTTACAGCTTTCCTGCTGATAGTGAGTATCTGCGCCTATGGGTTTTTGTCAGCGCAGCTGGCGGGTAACTCTCCCCACAGCATGGCAAGAACCGGCTTCGAAGATAGCCAATACGAGTTATCGTGCGAGCTCTTTCTAAAGGGCTGTTCATCCAACCCATCTCTGGTGGGGCTGCCTAGTGCGGCTGTTTCAGCCCAGACTGGCATTCCCAATCTGCGGAAATCTTTGCATCTGACCTTGGCCGCAAGGCTGCACAATGGGTACTTTCAGGTTCCGCAAGACGGCTTGTGGAGAACGGATTACATCGCAGGCGTGGACATTGGTCCTGCCACGCCGGGCCATTTTGCAACTGAACCGCCCAGCGACCCAGCCGTCTATGCCAGTTGGTTTGACAAGATCGGGGTGATGGGAGCGAATACCATTCGTGTTTACACTTTGCTCCCGCCCGGTTTTTACCAAGCTCTGCTTGATTACGACCGAGCACATCCGCAGCAGCCTTTGTATCTGTTCCAGGAGATCTGGCTCGAAGATCCGCTGGACGGAAATCTTTTTGATCCCGGCTTTACCGCGGATTACCAGAAGGAGGTTCGCGACGTGGTGGACGCCATCCACGGCGATGCGAATATCCCTCCTCGTCCCGCCCATGCGAGCGGAATTTTCAGTGCCGACGTCTCACCTTACGTTATGGGATGGGTCATTGGCCGTGAGATCGAGCCTCACGTGGCCGTCATTACTAACGCTCATCATCCTGAACCTACGAATTTCACGGGTCGATTCCTCTCCGTGCAAGGCGCGAACGCCACCGAGTTGTGGCTGACCATGCGGATAGATGAGACGCTCCAATACGAAGCGAGTCGATACCATTGGCAGCGGCCTATCTGTTTTGTGAACTGGCCTCCGCTTGACCCACTGAAGCATCCGAGTACGATACCTCAGCGGGAGGAGATGCGGCTCAGAGAGAAAGTGTTGGGCCAGGAATTTGCGCCGCTTACAACCGTTCCGGACGATCTGGATGTTGTTTCCCTCGACGAGGAGAAGATTACGCCCTTGTCGGATGACCCGGCAGGTTATTTCGCGATGTACCATATTTACCCTACGTACCCGGACTTTATCTTTCTCGATCCTGCCTACCAGAAAGCGAAGGACGACGAGGGGCCGAACCGTTATTGGGGCTACCTTCAGGCACTCCGGGCCCATTACCGGAAGACGCCGGTGCTCGTGGGCGAGTACGGCCTCTCAACGAGTATTGGCATCGCGCACTTCAGCCCTGACGGCATGAACCACGGGGGCTTCAGTGAGCTTCAGCAGGGAAAGGCCTTGGCACGGCTCACGGTGGACATTGAGAAGGTTGGGTACGCCGGAGGGATCATTTTCGAGTGGATCGACGAGTGGTGGAAGCACAATTGGATCGCTGCTGACTTTGAAATCCCCTTTGAGCGAAAGCCACTTTGGCACAACGACCTCGATCCCGAACAGTCATACGGTCTTATGAAATTCGTGCCCGCAAACCACCGCGAATGGAAAGAACTCTGGCACGCTCCCACTGAGGTTGATGTTCCCGGCCACTCTGTGCCGCCAGACCACATTGGGAAAGTCGTCAGCGTTCAAGCATCCTGGGATCCCTCCGCCCTGTACCTTAACATTAAGACAAATCTTCCGCCGGGCCAAAGGCCAGACTGGTCCAAGGTGAGATATTTCGTCGCGCTGAATACCTGTGGTGTTCCCTGTGGCTCCGGTTTGCTCGCCACGGCGGGTGATGTTGAGATGAAAGATGGGGCGAATTTTCTGGTGTCCATCAAAGGCCCCAATGATACGAAGCTGCTGATCGCAGCGAATTACAATCCATACCGCAAGCAGCCATTAGGGAAGGTCCCAGGCATCACGACGGTTGAGATCCCGCCGAATCTGCAAACGCACTTCGATCCCAGAGGTTCGTTTGGAGAACAAGTTGTAGAAACCAATCGAAGGATCTACGGTGAAAACGGGAGTGTATTTCCTTCAGTCGAGTACAGTCGAAGCCCGCTCTATTACGGCAATTTCAGCCTCCGAGCGAGTGATTACGATTCGCTGGGTCAATTCTTTTACGATCCATCGAGCGCAACGGTTCGTCTTCGCCTTTCCTGGGGCCTCCTTCTCGCGCTTGATCCCTCGGAGGGCCTTGTCTACAGGGGCACGGATAGCCACGGAAAACCTTTTGGCAAGCTTTCCGGGGAAATCCGGATTGCGGTTGTTTCTGCCGAAGTGTCAACGCCCGGAGCCGCGGCAGTGCCATTTCAGATCGTGGCGGCCAAGCCTTCTGGAGAGGTGATTGATCAAGGTCTCGCCTTGCCGTGGCCGACGTGGTCATACGTGTCTTCGGAGGCGGTTCTGAAGCGAAGTTACCCGGCGGTAGAAGCCGTCTTCCGAAAGATAACCGCACATCCTTTCCACTAAGGGAATTCCTATGAATGTTTCCTGGTTAAAGAGAATCCTCGTCAGCATCGGGCTGTTGGCGGTTGGGCTCCGGCCTGCAGTCTGCCGTCCTCCGCAAGCCCAGGCTGTCACACCACCACGACGTACGATTAGCGGACCTGCGAAGGCGGGTGCTGTTCCTGCCAACAGCACCAGTGAACGTCAGGCGCTCCTCGCCCTTGCTGAGCGAAGTGAGGCTAAGGGGAATTTCCCGGAGGCAATAAAGCAGTACCGCGCATACCTTTCTCAATATCCCGATGACGATCAAGCGAGATTTCGCCTGGCTACGATCCTTGGTTGGAACAAACAATTCACTGAATCCGAGGCCATGCTGCGAAACTGGGTTGCAAGGCACCCCGCAGACGCTGACGGCATCCTTCAGCTCGGAAGGGTATTGAGTTGGGAGGAGAGGTACCCCGAGTCCGCAAACGAGTACAAGCACGCCTTAGCCTTGCGCCCTGCCAACGTGCGGGCACGAACGGAGTACGCAGGGGTGCTAGTGATCCTCCAAAACTACAGTGAAGCCGTGCGTCAGTTCCAGGAAGTCCTCAATGTTCAGCCAACGAACGCGGAGGCCGAGGTTGGGATCATCCGGACACGGATAGCAATGGGAGGGACCGAACGGGCGCAGACGGCGTTTACCGACTTCGCCCGGCATCATCCCCAGGATCCTCGCCTTTCTGCACTCAGCAGCCAGTTGAGGGAGGCCCAACTGGCGCGGGCCGCCTCACTTCCTTCCCCGCAACAGAGTCTTCAGGCGCTTGTCCAACAGGACCCGCGGAGTGTCCGCTTGTGGCTTGCCCTTGCGGACCAGTACCTGGCAAAACGCGACTTCGAAGCGGCGGCAGCCGAGCTCCGGACGGCGTCGAAGCTTCAACCCGGCAACGACGCCTTGTTGATCCGGCGCGCGAGGGTTTTGAGTTGGGCAAAAAAGTACGATGAATCTGTTCGATTGTACAAGGAGTGGCTGACAAAATATCCCCGGGACCCACAGGGAGAGATAGAACTGGCGAGAGTTTTGAGCTGGTCAAAAAACTATGACGGCTCCGTGGCTGAGTACCAGAAAATCTTGCGCTGGGACCCGAACAACCGGCAGGCACGACTCGAAATGGCAAGAGTGCTGGGATGGGACAAGCAATACGGACGCGCACTTGCCGAGCTGCAGGTTTTGCTCAAGGCCAAACCGAACGAGTTCGACGCACTTCTGCTTCAGGCCCGGATTTATTCCTACCAGACCCGGTGGAAGGATTCTCTCCGCGTTTACAACGCAGCGCTTCAGATCCGACCCGCAGATCGGGCCGCTCTAACCGGAAAAGCGCAGGTGCTTGTCTGGTCCGATGACCCGGCTGCCGCCCGTGCCTTGCTCGAGAATTTGCACAGGAGAAACCCCAAAGATGTCAGGGCGCTGGTCGTGTTGGCATCGGATGAAAACGCTTTGCGCCGGCCTGACCTGGCGCTGAAACTACTCCGAGAGGCGGACGCCCTCGCGCCGGGCGATAATGACGTGGCGACAGTTCGCGACGCAATCGAGGCGGGGCTGCGTCCCGAGCTGACGATCGGGTGGAATTACATGCGAGACACTGAAGGGTTGAACGCCTGGCGATACCAGGTCGCCGACTTCCGGTTCAGCCTCAGTCCCCGAATTCGGAGTTTCATAACTGCGGATATCCTTCCGACCTCCGCTCTAGCGAGCATTTTTGCGGTCCCTGTTTCCGGCACCTCACTGTATGCCGCGCGTTTGCCCGAAGGCCCGGTTCCCGCACCGGGATTTCTTCAAGAGAGCAATCTGCCGTCGGAGGCCCTCATCCCTGGAAGCGACAGGTTCTTTCAATGGGCGACCGAAATTGAAGGAGGCGCCACGGTTCGGCTCAATCACTGGTTCTCTTGGACCGCCGGCGCAGGGGTTGCGACGTTGCATCACGGGACGGGTGACCTCGGAGCAGGTGCATTTCCAGGTTTGCGCACCCACCCCATCTACGATGCCGGCATAACCTTCTACACATCCCACTGGGAGTTTGCGGTTGGGTCGTCCCGGCACTACTTGGCCTACACGCCGAGAGCGATTGAGGAGGAGATTCACGCCGATGAGCAAAACGTGACGATCGCGTGGAGTCCCGACCAGCGCTCTCATTTTGCAATTACAGGTTACCATCGGCAAATCTCGCCGCCATTCGAAATTCAGGACCTCCCGCTTCCCGGGTCAGGGGGAGTCTTTCATGGCGACGTGTTCACGATGCATGGGAACGGCGCAACGTTCAGGGCGACCAGAGACATTGTGCGAAGAGAATATGGCACTCTGACCCTCGGTTATGATGGCATTGTCTTTGGTTACACGCACCCCGCGGGCCTCCCCTTCAGCACATACTTTACGAACCCCGGCGTCTTTACACCCAGCTTCTACCAGCGTCATGTCGCGACGGCAGAGCTGAGTCTAAGTTTTCCCTACCATGTCCGGTGGAACCTTCACGGCTCGGCCGGTTCCCAGCAGATCTTTCAGGGGTCTGATTTTTCGTTCAGCTCGACGGCGGGAACACGGTTCGATTTTCCTTTTGGACCGAAGACAACGCTAAGCCTTGGCTACGATTATTTCAACACGGCATCGGCCACGCAGGTGGTTACCGTGGTGACACGTGGGGTTGCTTATCACAGCAGCAGCGTCAGCGCCAGAATGCATTTCAGGTTCTAGGCCAAAGTCACACGGGCAAGAGCAGAAAAAGGGAATTTCACCCACGTGCAAGGTGATGTCTGGAGAGTGTTCAGCGCAATCCCTGCCTGCAGGCGAAGGGTTAATGATGAAAACAAGCGCAGCATGGAGAATTTTGCTGATCAAACATTACGGAGGCAGAGGATGCCTAGGCCTGATTCTCGGATGCATGCGCTGCAACACAGTTCAGATACTTGGGCCCACGGCGAGAAGGTGAATTGCGGTTTGGACCTGGGTGGCAGTCCCGCGCCTGGCGGTTCACCCCGGTCGCGACAGCGTGGTCATTCTCCGATGCCCTGGGCCAGAAATCCACCATCGACAGGGATTGTTGCGCCGGTCACAAAGCTCGCGCTGTCTGAGGCAAGAAAGATTGCCGCACCTTTGATTTCCTCCACCTGTCCGAACCGCTTCATCGGAGTGCGAGAGAAGATGGAGGCCTTTCTTTCAGGCTGATTGATGATTTTCCGGTTAAGGTCCGTTTCAAAAACTCCCGGAGCGATGGCATTAACGGTAATGTCGTATTTGGCCCATTCCGCCGCCAGACAGCGCGTGATTTGCAGCACTCCGCCCTTGCTGGCGGCATAAGGTGCAACCTCATGCGCGCTGACAAACGAAGCAATCGAAGAGACATTAATAATCCGCCCGTATTGCTGATCCTTCATCACGCGGCCAACCATCTGGCAGGTGTTCCAAACACCCTTCAGGTTGATTTCCATGATCTGGTTCCATAGGCTGTCCTCAACTTCAAGCGACGGGACTCGCTTTGTGACGCCTGCGGAATTCACCATGATGTCGATGTGCCCCATCTGATCGAGCATCCTGTCGATCACCGGCCGGATCTGGCCGCGGTCGGTGACATCGGCTGTTAACTCCAGGGTCCTGCTTCCGGCCGATCTGATTTCCTGCGCGGTTTGCTGAACCTGTTCTGCGCGACGGCCCACTGCGACCACGTCGGCGCCGGCTTCCGCAAAGCCGATAGATATGGCTTTCCCGAGTCCACTGGTTCCGCCAAATACAAGCGCGTGTTTCCCTTCAAGACTGAGCCCTTTGTAATAGGACAAGATCATTCCTTTCGGAAGAAGGATATACGAGTGCCATGCTACCATTACGGGAAAAAGCCAGGCAACAAGCGGGTGCGCTTCTCTTGCCTGATTGCAGCCGGGGATGTTAGTCTTCACTTTACTCACACCCGTGGAGAGACTGGGCGGGGGCGGGACCTGACTTGAAATAAATCCGCGCAAAAACAGAATCTCCTCATTTCAACAGATTGGAACCTGATGGGAGGATATATCGCAATGGAATTAGCAGAATTGACTCGAATGTATGATTTTACCGGACGAACAATAGTCGTTACGGGAGGTGCCGGCATTCTTGGCGGAGAGATTGCCCAGGCGCTCGTGGGATGCGGAGCCAATGTTGCGATCCTTGACCTGAATCTAGATTCGGCAAAGGGGATTCTGGAAAAGATGGGACCGCGCTCAAGCCAGGTGATCACGGTGAAAACCAACGTCCTGGACACTGAGAGCCTTCGCCAGGCATCACAGGCCGTCCTGGAGAAATTTGGCACAGTCGATTGCCTGGTGAATGCAGCAGGAGGGAACAAGCCTCAGGCAACCACCAGCGCCGACCTGTCTTTTTTTAATCTGCCAGCCGACGCATTGCGTTGGGTTTTCGACCTCAACATCATCGGGACCGTTCTTCCTTCGCAGGTGTTCGGCAAGATCATGGCAGAGAAAGGCGACGGAACTATTCTCAACATTTCGTCGATGAACGCTTTTCGCCCCTTGACGCGCATCCCTGCCTATTCGGCCGCGAAGGCCGGTGTCAGCAACTTTACGCAGTGGCTGGCGGTGCATCTAGCGCAATTGTATTCGACAAGAATTCGAGTGAACGCCATCGCTCCCGGTTTCTTCATGACGCAGCAGAACAGATTTCTCCTGACTGACGAAAAGACGGGTGAATTGACCCCCCGCGGCAAATCGATCATCGATCACACTCCGATGGCGCGCTTCGGCAATCCGGAAGACCTGTTCGGGGCCGTTTTGTGGCTGCTTTCGCCGGCATCAGCGTTTGTGACGGGGGTCATTGTGCCGATCGACGGAGGTTTTTCGGCGTATAGTGGAGTTTAGGGGCTGACGTAACCAATGAAATTTTAGGGGAACCCTTGAACGAGGCTCTTGAAGGAGGCGTGCAATGGTAATAGGACAGGGATTTGCTGACCGCCATCTGACCAGCGAAAAAATCAGCCGAACCGTTCGCGATGGTGTGAGCACGCTGGCCGTTGACGGCAAGCGCGTGCTGATCATCATCCCGGATGGCACTCGCACCATGCCCATGCCGCTAATGTTTGACCTGTTCGAGCAGGAACTCTCAGGGCGCGTGGCATCTCTCGATTACCTGGTAGCGCTGGGCACGCATCCCATGATGGACGACGAGCATCTCGGCAAGCTGGTGGGCCGGAAGGTGGTTGACGGGAAAGTCGGGAAGTGCAACATCTTCAACCACCATTGGGAGATCGCTGAGAATTTCACGACTCTCGGCGTGATTCCGGCGCAGGAGATCGGCGAGATCACAGGCGGCGTGCTGGCCAGGGACATTCCCGTCCGGCTGAACAAGATGATCTTGGATTATGATCAGATCATTATCTGCGGTCCGGTTTTTCCGCATGAAGTCGTTGGTTTCTCCGGCGGGAACAAATACTTTTTCCCGGGCATCGGCGGATCGGAAATCATCAACCAGACCCATTGGGTTGGAGCGCTGATGACGAACTACAAGATCATCGGCGCCGGCTACACGCCCGTGCGAGCTATTATCGACCGCGCCGCAGGTTTTATAGATCGGCCCGTCGCTTGCTTTGCGCTGGTGGTGACTCATGCCGGTTTTGAAGGGTTGTACTTCGGCACGGCGCAGGAGGCTTGGAAGGCGGCTTCGGACCTTTCCGCCAAGAAGCACATCATCTATGTAAAGAAGCCCTACAAACGTGTGCTCTCCGTGATGCCGACGCTCTATGACGATCTGTGGACCGGGGCAAAAGGAATGTACAAGATGGAGCCCGCCGTGGCCGACGGTGGCGAAGTGGTGATCTATGCGCCTCACATCACCGAAGTGAGTTACACACACGGCGGGATCATCGAGGAAATCGGATACCACTGCCGGGATTATTTCGTGGCGCAGTGGGACAAGTTCAAGGATTATCCCGGCGGCGTACTGGCGCACTCGACTCACGTCAAGGGCCTGGGCACATACGACGCGGCCACCGGCAAAGAGGCCCCTCGCATTCAGGTGACGCTGGCGACGGGCATCTCCAAAGAGAGATGCGAGCGCATCAACCTCGGGTATCTTGATCCTGCAAGCGTCAACCCGGATGAATGGAAGGGCCGCGAGGACGAAGGCATTCTGCTCGTGCCGCGCGCCGGCGAAATGCTCTATCGCGTGCAGGAAAGCGTATCAAAAGCCGCCTAGATCTGAATGCGATGGCCGCACCCTTCAGCCCTGCAGGTGCTCTGCCAGCCACACGACATAACGGCTGTTGCGCTGTCGCACCTCGGCCAGCAGTTCTTCCGGCAACTCGTCAATCTTTTCCTTGAAGAAGCGATGATCGCCGTCGGGCGAATCGATGTCGCGGCTGCCGACCAGGTTCCCCAGCCAGAAAACCAGGAACAGATTGCCGTCCACGCGGCCGCGCGAGGCGTCGCCGAGGTCGTATTCAAGGCCCATGGACACGTATTTCGCGGCAAGTTCGCTTTCATAGCCAAAGGCCCCGGTAGCGGCAAAATCATTGGCCCGCTTCACCATGCGCTCATAAAGTTTTCGCCAGTGGGAACCTGCGGGCTGGCTCCGCAACACGTCGAAGAGCTGCAACTGAAGTTCACCGGAGATTTTGTAATTCACGCGGCCTGCTGTTGATTTTCCAATCCGCTCCAGGACTTCCTGCTGCTTCCCGCTGCCGGAATGGATACTGAGCGTGGTGTCAAAACTCCTGGCCACGTCCGCGAGTTCCGCGACACGCGTCGCAAGTTCCTCGAGCGGCTTTCCGCCAAAATCTCTCTCAACCCGCCCCGGGAGTTCCGGCCACATCTTGTGATGGCAGTAGTCCAGCAGGCCCACGCCATCCGCCGGCGAGGTGGCCATTGCTACGGGATACGCCTGCCGCTTCTTGAAGCCCAGGTTGGGCGGGCAAAGCTGGGCGGCCCTGCCGCGTGCCTTCAGCCAGTGCATGTAAAACAGGAGCTCTTTGACAGTGGTCAGCGTCTCTGCTTCGTCGATAGACGGTTCGAAATCGAACGCAGTGTCCAGCCTCGCCTCGGCCTTGGCCTTGATGATGTAGCCGTAGAGTTCTTCGTTTAGCTTCAGACTCTGGCCGAACTTGACGCCAAGGCGAAGGATTTCTGAATCAGTGAATGTATAGTTCCTGCCTTCGAGATCGAAGGACTTTGAGAATTCACTCCGGAGCCATTTCTGCTCAGCAGCAGTAAAAATTTGCTGGAATCTTTCATTGACGACAGAATCGCTCCAGGGATCCGGATGCCGCGAGTCGGCTTGCAGTTCGAATAGGCGTGAAGTATCTGTGGTGAATTTGGTGTAGCCGGCGGCGTGGCGGATGGCAGTCTTCACCATTTCAACCGACTGCGCAATCTCCTCCG
Organism: Acidobacteriota bacterium; assembly: GCA_021787735.1. Taxonomy (GTDB): domain Bacteria; phylum Acidobacteriota; class Terriglobia; order UBA7540; family UBA7540; genus SCRD01. The sequence continues at coordinate 35,176 of JAJYLL010000009.1, forward strand.
GGTTGTTGCCGGAGACGATGAAGTGGTCGGCCTCCGCGTTATAACCCGCGCGCCAGCCGGCGCGAATGGCGGCCCACAGCCCGGCGTGGTAAAGATGCCGGATGGAAACGCGTGTGTGCCCGGTCGCCACAGGGTTCTCGCCGTCGCGCTGCTCGATCGCGTCCTCGGTGGTCATTTCGCGGGTTGCCGATAGCTGGACCGTGGAGGCCATGTTGACGTGCAGCTTGTCCAGGATGGTCCTGAACGCATCAAAGACGGCCGGCAAGCTGATTTCCGGATGCCGATTGCCTGCTGCGATGGCAGGCTGCGAGCGTTGTGGCCTGGGCAGAAACGCCCGGTCAATCTGCTCGGCGAACTTGCGGATGGTTTCGTGGTCGTAGCTGCCGAAAGGAATGAAGCTGAGACGAATTTCTTTCCCCTCAACCTGAACGTGCTCCGTGCGAATGGGTTCGGCCAGCAGATGGCCCGCTGAAGACGAGTCCACGCCTACATGCATCAACAGGGGCCTGGTTTTGCCATCCGCCGCGGCATCCACTGCCAGATAACAATTCGCGCCGTTCGCGGGATCCTTTGCAAGAGAACCCGCGTAGGGCTTGAGGCTCGCGAGGTTGAGACCGGCAATGTCTTTCGCGATATCCTCGCGGGATTTTGCGTCGATCGCACCGTCCCGTGTGTGTTGAACGATTTTGGCCACAACTGCTACAGCTTCATTGAAGTTGAACCGCGGTTCCATAGCTCTCCTGATCAAAATTGGATTTCTCAATCTTACACCCTGAGTTTGTGCGGAGGGTAGGTGCGTTGCCGGGGAGCCACTTTGTTACGCGGGGTGGCCGGTGCGACCCTGAATCTGGTCAATGGCGTGGGGAAGGACCTTGATGATACTTTCAAGTGACTCGCGGGCCCCACGAGGACTTCCCGGAAGGTTCACGATCAATTTGCGTTTACTCACTCCGACAACACCCCGCGACAGGGCTGCGAGCGGAGTGTTCCTGGTTCCTTCGGCGCGCATTAACTCGGCAAGGCCGGGAACTTCTCTTTCGATTACGGATCGGGTAGCTTCGGGAGTTACGTCGCGCGGGCTGAGGCCCGTTCCTCCGGAGGTAAAAACCGCGTCGCAGTCCTGGGAATTCGTCCAGGCTTCCAGTCGGTTGCGAATCTGTTCGAGCTCGTCCGGGAGCAGTTCGAGCGCCGTCACCTGCCATCCGTGTGATTTCAGAACGTCACGCACAGCGGGGCCTGAGCGGTCCTCACGCTGTCCCTGGGTGGCCAAATCACTTAAAACCAGAATTTTCGCGCGAAGCATAGGTTTGAATTATTAGCTTCTTCGGAAGCTTGTCCGGCTAGCTTGCATCACGGTTTGCTTCGTCCAGAAGCCGAAGTCCCGCCGGCATCAAGTTGATCCTTCGCTCAGCCTGTTAACCATACCTTGAACAGATGTCATCTTGATGCGCGAAATTCCCCGGACTTGCCGCCGCTCTTGAACAGAAGCTTCAGGTCTGTGATTTCAATTTCATGATCGACGGCTTTGCACATATCGTAAACCGTCAGGGCTGCAACGGCTGCGCCAGTCAGTGCCTCCATTTCCACGCCCGTCGGGCCCGTCGATCGCACTGTCGCGGTGATCGCCACCCCATTCTTGCAGAACTCCGCGCGAACATCAATGTGGCTCAGAAGCAGCGGGTGGCAAAGTGGAATCAATTCTGCCGTGCGCTTGGCCGCGGCAATCCCAGCCACGCGCGAAATTTCCAGCGGGTCACCTTTGGGATTGGTTTTGATCTTCCTGCGGGTCTGCGGTTTCATTTTGACCAGCACGCTGGCGACAGCTTGCCTGTGGGTTTCCGGTTTCGCGGAAACATCAACCATTCGCACCCTCCCCGCGCTGTCATAATGGCTCAAGGTCTTCTTTTTTCCTGCAGTGGTTTTCTTTTTCAATTCTTTCGCCCTCTTGTTCTGGAGCGGCAACAACCTAACTTGAAATGGGAAGCACATCCACCCAGTTACCCGCAGCAGGCGATGGCTGTCCGCCGTGGACGACCAGGAAACAATTAGCTTCCGCGACTCCCACGAGATCGCCCGATCCCTGCCAGCCGACGACGCTGACAACCGGGTCGTCATCCCGAGATTCGATCCTTGCTGGCGTGAAGATGGTTAACCCCGCTGGGTGCCGCACCGGTTTTGCCAGCCGCGCCCGAAGGAAAGCTGGCCGCTCGAATCCGCTGCCCATCAGCGCGCCGATTGCAGGCCGCGCAAAAAGGTTACAGGTTACAAAGGTAGAGACGGGATTTCCCGGTAGTCCGAAAAAGAACTTACCCTGAACTCGGCCGAAAACCAGAGGCTTGCCGGGGCGGATTGCGACGCTGCGAAAATAAAACTCCGCGCCAAGGTCCGCGAGAACGTCTTCAACAAAATCGTACTTGCCCATGGACACTCCCCCGCTCAGCAGGAGCATATCGGCTTCAAGAGCCTTCTCGATGAGGTTCTGCAACGCGTCCTTTTGGTCCGGACCGATCCCAATTTCCCATGGATTTCCGCCTGCAGAGGTTACCACGGCCGCCAGCATTGCAGAGTTACTGTTTCGAACCTGGTACCATTCTGGCCGGCGGTCAATCGGGACCACCTCATCACCTGTAGGAATGATGGCTATTCGCGGACGGATGGAGACGGTTGCATGAGTTTTGCCGACCGAGGCGAGAAGTCCAACCTCGCCTGCTCGCAAGCGCCTCCCTTTAGCCAGGACACGTTGCCCAGCCTGGGCTTCGCTTCCTTTGCGAACGACATTTTCGAACGCAGCCGCGGGCCTCTCGATCTCGATTTTGTCGCCCTGGGGCCGCGTGTGTTCGATCATGACAACTGCATCCGTGCCTGTGGGCAGCGGCGCTCCGGTCATGATGGCGGCGCAATGGCCGGGTCCGATTTCTGCTTTGAAATATTCCCCAGCGCGTATTTCTCCGTCGAGAATAAGCACGGAGCCGGCCTGACTGACGTCTTCAGACCGCACGGCGAAACCATCGCGCGTGGAGCGGTTAAAGGGCGGATAATCACGATCAGCAGTTACGTCTTCAGCAAGGACACGGGCCCATGCCTGGCCGAGAGGGACAACTTCAGTTGCGGGGGCTGCGCCGGCTGAGGTGAGCCTGGCCTCGACTTCCGAGAGTGCCTCTTCAAAGCTCAGCATCTTTGTAACCGGAGGCGAGCCTGCTCTCATCGAAATGCGCTCACAGACAAAGAATCACCGAAGTCTGGGCTATTTGGATCGGATGAGGTTGGCCAGCCGGCTTTCGTTGCACCAGATGGCCTGCCCACGCCCGGGTCCCGTTGAGACCATGGCAATCTCCACGCCCACTTGGTCAGAAAGGAAATGGAGATAGTCCTGCGCTTTTTGGGGAAGCTGTGAGAATTCCTGCAGCCCAAACGTCGACTGCTTCCAGCCGGGAAGAACACGATAGTGAACTTTGATCTGATCGAGAATGTCGACGTCCGCAGGGAAACTGGTGAACCGCTCTCCCCTGTATTCGTATTCCATTCCCACCGGGATTTCGTCGAGGGTGTCCAGAATATCGAGCTTGGTGATGATCATTGCGCTCAGCCCGTTCACTCTAGCGCCGTAACGCGCAGCTGGCACGTCAAACCAGCCGCAGCGGCGCGGGCGGCCGGTCACAGCTCCGTATTCGCTTCCCCGAGCCCTCAATTCCTCGCCGTCACCGCCAAGGATTTCCGTCGGGAATGGTCCGCTGCCCACTCGCGTTGTGTAAGCCTTTGAAATGCCAATCACGGAACCAATTCTGGTTGGCCCTACGCCTGTGCCCGTTGCGGCGCCGCCGGCCGATGAGTTCGAAGAAGTCACAAACGGATAGGTCCCGTGATCGATATCGAGCAAGGTGCCCTGTGCTCCTTCGAACAGGATACGCTTGCCTCGATCCATTTCATCGTTGAGATATTCTGACGCATCAACCAGCATCGGAAGCAGTGCGCGGGCCTTCTCGATATACTCGCCGATCCACTCGTCGCCGCCGAAAGAGGCACCGTCGAACAGCGCTGAAGCGATGCGGTCCTTTTCCGAAAGCACGGCCTTGCACTTGCGGAGAAATGCTTCCGGATTGCGCAGGTCACCCGTGCGGAGCCCGCGACGGCCAGCCTTGTCTTCGTAGGTTGGCCCAATCCCTTTTGCCGTGGTACCGATCTTTCCCACCCCGCGCGCCTGCTCGGCCGCCACTTCGTGGCTGCGGTGGTAGGGCATGATCAGATGGGCCCGGTCGCTGATTTTGAGTCTTTCACGTGCGTTCAGGCCGTCACCTTCCAGGCCGTCAAGCTCCCGCAGCAAAGCATCAGGGTTAACAACCACGCCCTGGCCTATGACCGCAATTTTTCCGGGCCGCAGGATCCCTGTGGGAACCAGTTGCAGGATGAACTTGTTGTCGTCGATGACGACTGTATGTCCGGCGTTGGCGCCGCCTTGATAGCGGGCGATGATGTCGAAATACTCTGAAAGTGAGTCGACGATCTTGCCCTTGCCCTCGTCGCCCCATTGGAGGCCGACGATTGCAACATTGTTACTTCCCTCGCTCGTTTTCATATTTTAGATCGCTGCCTTCTTCGTTACATTTTAACCTGCTTAAGAGAACAGGTGGCTAATCGACGCGGAAAACCCTTTCCCTGTTCGGAAACAGGGAAGCGGAATTTTGAAGGCTTTCCCGGTTCTGCCAGTCGCTTGAGGCCAGATAAGGCTAGAGATTCTTTTCCAGCAGCCTGGCAAGGGTGTCTTTTGACGTTGCCCCGACAAGCTGTTCTTTGATTTCCCCGTTCTTAAAGACCAGGAGCGTAGGAATGCTTCGGATATTGTAGCGGCTTGTCACTAACTGGTTTTCGTCCACATTCAGCTTTCCGACTTTTGCCCGTCCGACATACTCGCCTGCAATCGCTTCCACCGCCGGTGCAATCATCCGGCAGGGCGCGCACCACTCGGCCCAGAAGTCCACAAGCACCGGCTTGTCAGACTTCAGGACTTCCTGCTCAAAATTCTGGTCACTAAACTCAAGGATGTTACCTCCAGCCATCTGTCGAATCCTCCCGGTGAATACGAAATTTAAGAAAACGGAACTGCGCTGGACGCCCTTCCCTGGGCACTGGTTGCGTATAGGGTTTCGTAAAGGGCTGCATATTTTTTAGCCGATTGCGTCCACGAAAAATCTTCGCGCATGCAGTTTTGTTGCAGTCTGGACCAGGTATCCCTGTCGCGGAACGTGGCGATGGCGCGTTGGAGACACGCAAGCAGTGCTACTGGCGAGTACTGCCGGAACCGGAATCCCGTACCCTTTTCTCCATCGAAGGGCTGGACGGTGTCATCCAGGCCGCCCGTCGCCCTTACTACTGGCACTGTACCATATTTCATGCTGTAGATCTGGTTCAGTCCGCATGGTTCGTAGCGCGAAGGCATCAGGAACATATCGGCGCCGGCCTCAATCTGGTGGGCTAGGGTGTCGTCATACGCCACCTTGACCAGAAACTTCTCCGGATACTTCTCCGCCATTGAAAGAAATAGCTCTTCGTACTCCGGCTCACCGGTCCCGAGCGCTACGACGTAAATCTCCTCCCGCAATAACTCATCGGCAACTTGCGCAATCAGGTCGAACCCCTTTTGCTTAACAAACCTTGACACGATGCCGAGGACAGGCCGTTCCATAACAGGATCCTGAATTCCCAGCTTTTGAAGCAGAACTTTCTTGCAGGATGCCTTTCCCTGCATGCCTTCCGGCGTATAGTTCGCGGGAATCAGCTTGTCTGTGGCGGGGTTCCAGTCTTCGTAATCGACCCCATTCAGAATTCCAATCAGATGATCGGCGCGGCTTCGCAGGACGCCTTCAAGCCCGTGGCCGAATTCGTCGGTCTGGATTTCCTGAGCGTATTTCTGACTCACGGTGGAAACGAAATCAGAGAAGACGATGCCGCCCTTCAGCAGGTTAAGCTTGCCGTAATATTCCAGGCCTTCGATTCGGAAGAGATCCTTATTAATGGATATTTGAGGCATAATTTCCGGTGGAAAGAGCCCCTGATAGCCGATGTTATGGATGGTGAACAGTACGGAGGTATTTGCGTAAAACGGGTCGTCCAGATAAAGGCTGCGGAGATATACCGGAACCAGGGCAGACTGCCAGTCGTGGCAATGAATCACAGCGGGCGGCGTTGACGAACGCTTGATGAATTCCAGTGCCGCCATGGAAAACGCCGCAAAACGCCCGCCGTTGTCGGGATAATCCTTTCCGTTGGCCATGTAAAGCTGATCGCGGTCGAACAATTCGGGGCATTCCATCAGATATGTTCGGACGCCATTAACTTCGCCGGCAATCTGTATGGCTGCAAACTTGAACCCTGCAGAGAGAGGGACCGTGAGGCTTCCTGCGCCTGGAACTACGGCACCGGGCTTTGTGATCCTGTACCGTGGAAGAAAGACTTCAACCTCATAGCCAAGCGATGCCAGCGCCTTCGGCAACGCGCCAACAACGTCGGCAAGCCCTCCGGTTTTCGAGTAGGGCACGCTTTCCGACGCAACAAAAACTATTTTCATGGGGATAATCCAATGAAGTTGCTACAGACACTTAATAGGCTAAATTAGAGGATGCGGTCAGCAAAGTCAAGGTTCTGGATTTGAGGGTAGCCGTTCAATTTGATGCGATAGAGGCCTTACACTGGCATGTGACGAGTTAAACTCGCTGCGACAGCTCACGAACCGCGCGACTTCAATCCGGATGACCTGATAAGTAAATGAATCGGCTTTGCCCAAGTCAGGTCTCTTTGTTACGAACTTCCTATGGTTCATCGCCAACGGCCAAAGCTGGGACAACATTTTCTCTCTGATGCTCGTTACTGTTCACGGATAGCTGATGCGCTGGATCTGTGTCCCGGCGACCTTGTCATCGAAATCGGTCCGGGCCACGGAGCCGTGACGGGCCTGCTGGCTTCGCGAGTGAGCAGGTTGGTGGCCATTGAGCTTGATACCGAACTCGCGGCCGAGCTTCGACAAAAGTTCGCAGAAACGCCTGAAATTGAAATCATCCAGGGCGACGTTCTTCAAACCGACATCGGTGAGATCTGCCGGCACCATGGTGTGGACCGCTGCTATGTGGTTGGCAATCTTCCTTACTACATAACTTCTCCGATTATTCATCATGCCCTGCAATTTGCCGCGCAAGTTCGCGCCATGGGGTTGCTGGTCCAGCGCGAGGTTTCCGACCGACTGGTTGCACAACCAGGTTCACGTGATTATGGTTATTTGACTGTCTTTACCCAACTCTATTCATCTGCGCGCGTCGTGTTCCAGGTGCCGCCGGGGGCTTTTTCGCCGCCGCCCAAAGTTCACTCAGCCTTTGTCCGATTTGATATGCGAGCGGGCGGCCCGATCGTGAGTTCGGAAAGCGAAGAAGGCCTGCTGCGGTTTCTGAAGCAGTCCTTTGCTTACAAACGGAAGAAGCTTCTGAATTGCCTCGCTCCGGTTTACTCGCGGCCAAAGGTTGAGCAGGAACTCGGGCGACTAGGAGTACCCTTGGGCGCAAGAGCCGAGCAGCTTTCGCTTAAGCAATTTGTGGAGTTGTTTCTGGCCCTTCGCTGAGCCGCGAGGCGCGATGCGGGGCTGGCGCTCCGGTCGTGCAAGGCTCGACCATGCGGCGCCCTGAGAGCTATGATAAGATTCGAATGAAAGCGAGGAGGAACGAACATCTCAAATTCTGATAACAAGTTACGAGCTATTCCGCTCGGAGGCCTCGGCGAGTTCGGGATGAACATGATGGTCTTCGAGTACGGCGATGATGCCGTCGTGGTTGACTGCGGTGTGATGTTCCCGGACTCGGAACTTCCGGGCGTTGACATCATCATTCCCGACATTACTTACCTCCGCCAGATTCGGGACCGCATCCGCGCCATCCTTCTTACTCACGGACACGAAGACCACATCGGGGCACTGCCTTACGTGCTGGATGAGATTGACGCTCCCGTTTATGGGACCTCTTTCACTCTTGCTCTGGCAAAGGCGAAGTTGGTCGAGCACGTAATGGAAGATAGCGTCCAGATGCGTGAGATGAAGCCCGGAGAGCCTTTTGACGTCGGGCCGTTCCACGTGGAATTCATTCATCTTACTCACAGCATTATTGAGTCGGGTGCGCTGGCGATCACGACTCCTGTGGGAACCATTATTCACACGGGCGACTTCAAATTCGACCCCACGCCGATGGATGGCCGGCAGAGCGACCTGCACACTCTGGCCGACTACGGGCGAAAAGGCGTTCTGGCGCTTTTCTCCGACTCCACCAACGTTGAGCGGCCCGGGATTACGCCTTCGGAGCGTGCCGTACGCGAGCGGCTTTCTGAAATCATCTCGGTTGCCCAGGGGCGTGTCCTGATCACTTGTTTTTCCACCTCTGTCCATCGGTTGCAGCTTGTTGCGGACCTTGCCTACGAACGCGGACGCCGCCTCTGCTTTCTGGGGCGCAGCATGCTCCAGATTGCTGATATCACCCAGCAGATGGGGAAGCTCAACATCCCACCCGGCCTTCTGGTGGAGCAGCAGGAACTCCGGAGCCTGCCGCGATCCAAGGTAGTGATTGTTTCGACCGGAAGCCAGGGTGAGCCGATGGCTGCGCTTCCCCGGATTGCGGTCGACCGCCACCGGTGGGCTTCACTCGAACCGGGCGACGAGGTGGTCATCTCCGCCCGCGTTATTCCCGGAAACGAAAAGTCCATCTTCCGGATGATTGACCATTTGTACCGCCGCGGGGCCCATATTCATTATGAGGATGGCAGCCAGCCGCCCGTGCATGTTTCCGGGCACGGCAGCGCCGAAGAAATAAACCTGATGCTCAACCTTGTCCGCCCGCGCTTCTTTGTGCCTCTCCATGGCGAGTACCGCCAGCTTTTCTGTCATGCGGAAGCGGCCAAGCGGGTGGGCATCTCGCCTGAAAATGTTTTCCTGATGGAAAGCGGCGACGTGCTGGAATTCAATGGTGAAACTGCAAAGAAGGCTGACCGCGTCCCAGTTGGCCGCGTCTGCATTGACGTTGGAACGCTCGACGAGGTGGGTGACATTATCCTGAAGGAGCGGCGCCACATTTCTGAAGATGGCATTGTGATTCCCATTCTGGCCATCAACGAGCACACCGGGCAGCTTGAGGTGCCGCCGGAAATCGTTTCGCGCGGGTTTGTTCCGATGGACGAGGCGAGGGACCTGGTGCAAAGCGCACGCCAGGTGATTCTTAAGACCATCGAAGTCTCCAACACCGAGGAGATCGCCGATTGGGGTGTCATCAAGGAGAAGATCCGCACCGCGTTGCGCCGCCACTTCGATCAGGAAACCGGCAAGCGCCCCATGGTCCTGCCGGTCGTGCTGGAAGTCTGAGTGCCGTATTTTCAAGGTTCCACCCATGCGGCCTCCTGTTGTTGAGTTCCAAACGCTCGAAATATATGTTGTTTGCGTATTGCCCCGGGCGTGGTAGTATTTGTCATCGGACGGGGATTGCGCCACCGCGTCTGACGTTGTGCCTTAAGCACCATGAAGTAGATTTTTGAAGGTCCGAACCTGCGGCGGGAGGGCGATCGCAGGCAGCGGGCTTTTGTGGAGAGTATTCGGCGCATGCCAACCTCCCCTTCAACTACAAGGAAAGACTCGTCCAAGGGATCCTTCGGCCATCCGCTTGCCGGCTCACCGCGTTTCTTTGAGCTTGTGGGCTTTCTGTTGCTGATCCTGGGAGTACTGGTGCTGTGCAGCCTCGTCTCTTATTTCCCCCGTGATCCTTCTTTAGATACCGCTGGCAGTATTGCGGGACTCATCCACAACTGGATTGGGTTGGTTGGAGCCTACGGAGCCGATGTTCTGGAGCAACTGCTGGGATGGGTGGCCTACCTGATTCCAGTGGCGCTCTTCTTTGTGGGCATCAGGCTGATCCGAGTCAAGCCGCTTGAGGCGCCGCGCACCAAGGTTTTTGGCCTTGTGGTGCTGATTTTGTCCCTGGGGTCATTGCTTCAACTGTTTCCTTACACTCCACTGATCCACGGCGTGATCCAGGGGAGCGGGCTGGCGGGATATCTGACCGCAACTGGGCTGGTCTACGTTTTTAATCCGATGGGCGCAGCTATTGTTGCCGGCGCTCTGTTCCTGAGTTCTTTGTTCCTCGTCACCCGGTTCTCTTTTTCCACCGGCCTGGCCGTCCTGCAAAAGCGATTTGCGTTTCTGGGCCGCATGGCCGCCCGCTGGCAGGCTTGGCGTGAAAGGCGGCATTCTGAGCGTATGCGGCACCAGATTGAGCGGACAAAGGCCGCGGGCAGGCAGCCTGTAGCTGCCCAAAAGGCCCGGCAAATCTCACCGCGGGCCGACATCAAAGAAGAGTCACCGAGGATCTCAAACCGGCAGCCGGCCCCGGCACCGGTTGAGGACGATGCTGCCGTACCGGAGCCGGAGATTGTTGAGCGCGCTCCTGCCAGCCAGGCTGCGGACGAAGATGAGGACGTCACCCCCAAGCCTCCGAAGAGTTCCCGCAAGGGACGCTACAAGGTGCCCAGCTCTGCTTTGCTGCAGCCGCCTGACGCTGAAGAAGGGATCGATGAGAATGAATTGAAGGACCGGGCCCGCAGGCTGACCGAGAAGTTTGCCGAGTTTGGCGTTACGGGAGCCGTCACCCAGATTCATCCCGGCCCTGTTGTCACCACCTACGAATTCAAGCCTGAAGCGGGCATCAAGTACAGCCGCATCGTGAACCTGGCGGACGATCTTTGCCTGGCCCTGAAAGCTGAATCAATCCTGATTGAGCGGATACCGGGCAAGTCTACCGTGGGCATTGAAGTTCCCAACGCGCGTCGTGAAACCATCCATCTGCGGGAAACCATCGAGGCCGGCGAATTCACGGGCCACAAGTCCAAACTGGTTCTCTGCCTGGGGAAGGACATTACCGGGAAGATCCGCGTTGCCGACCTTGCCCAGATGCCCCACCTGTTGATTGCAGGTTCGACGGGGACCGGCAAGAGCGTCGCGATCAATTCCTTTATTGTCTCCATTCTCTACAAGGCGACGCCTGATGAAGTCAAAGTGATCATGATTGATCCCAAGCGGCTGGAGTTGAATCTCTATGACGGCATTCCGCACCTTTTCACGCCCATCGTGACGGAGCCGAAGCAGGCCGCAAACGTTTTGCGCCGGGCCACAATGGAGATGGAACGGCGGCTGAAATTGCTGGCCGAGCAGGGCGTACGGAACATTGAGCAATACAACAAGCTGTTTGATGAAAACGAAACACTCGACCTTTTTGACACCGACCCCGAGCGCAACCGCCCGCTGCCCTATCTTGTGATTATTATCGATGAACTTGCAGATCTGATGATGGTTGAGCCCCAGGGCGTTGAAGAATCCATCACTCGCCTTGCGCAGATGGCCCGTGCGGTGGGCATCCATCTGATTCTTTCCACCCAACGGCCGTCGGTGGACGTGATTACCGGTCTGATCAAGGCCAATCTGCCTTCGCGGATCGCCTTCCGCGTGGCCTCAAAAGTGGATTCCCGGACCATCCTGGACTCAAACGGTGCAGAAGCCTTGCTGGGGCGCGGCGATATGCTTATCGTGCCGCCCGGATCGGCCCGGCTTGTCCGCATGCACGGTGCTCTAGTTACCGAAAAGGAAATCGACAAAGTTGTTGACTGGTGCAAGCAGCAACGCGAGCCCGAGTACAACGAGGAATTCCTCAAGCCCGTCCGCGACAAGGAGGACCGCAACGCCGAACTGGACGATGAAACGGACGCCTCAGAACTCGACGCCGTTTACGAAGACGCTGTCCGTGTGGTGGTGGAAACCGGCAAGGCTTCTACTTCACTTCTCCAGCGCCGTCTGCGGCTGGGTTACGGCCGCGCAGCCCGCCTGCTCGATTTGATGGAACGCGACGGAATCATCAGCGCGCCGGATGGATCAAAGCCGCGCGAAGTCCTGAAGCGCCCGGACTGGGTGCGCGAAATGGACGAACCTCTGCGCTAGCAGGTCGCGATAACAAACTCATCCGGCCAATAGAACATCCCCACGAAATTCCAGCTTCTGCCAAGCTGGCACCTACATTTTTCTGTTCACAATGCCGGGAGCAAGGAAATGCGTTCGCAACTGCTTGTAAATCCCCGGGGCATCAGAAATCAATCAGGTTCTTGGGTGGAAGCGCCGCGCGAATCGCGTTGAGGATGGCAATCAGATCGATGATTTCCTGCGTGATCGCGCCGGCAACCGGCGGCAGATAGCCAGTTGCGGCAAAAAACATCCCGGCGATGCTCACGGCCATCCCGCCGATGGCGCTTTGCAGGGCAATGGCGCGCATTCGCCTGGCAATATGGAAAAATTCATCGACCCTTTCAAGGGAAGTGTCCATGATCACCGCGCCGGCTGATTCTGTCGTGATGTCGCTCTGATGTCCGAATGCGATTCCGATAGATGCTGTCATCAGGGCGGGAGCGTCATTGATGCCGTCACCAAGAAAGAGCGTTTTGGCCTCACGGGTCGCCTGACGGACCAGGCCGACTTTTTCCTCGGGGCTCTGAGAGGCGTAGACCTCTTTCACGCCGACAAGGTCGGCCAGATATCTGACTTCGCTTTCGCGGTCACCGGAAACGAGCATCAGCTTGTCAAAGCCGTGCTTCCTGCCCAGGTGTTGAACAAAAGGCTTGCTTTCTTTCCGCGGCGCGTCGTGGAAAACGTAGGTTGCCGCGTAAGCGCCGTCAAGGATGATTTCGCAAGTCAGCCCGCCTGCCACCTGCGGAAGGACGGACTCGGGTGTTCCGAACTCTTTCAGCAGCGCCGCGCGATTGGCGATGCGAATCGACCTGCCATTGACCGTGCCCTCGAGGCCTCGGCCGGGTACTTCTCTTATTTCAGTGGCGTGATGGAGCATCAACCCTGACTCTCGCGCGGCATGCAGGATGGCCCTGGCAAGAGGGTGCTTGGAATACTGCTCGGCGCTTGCGACCAACCGTAAGACTTCCGTCTGGTCAAGGCCCGGAGCGACGAGTTGCTCGGTCAGACGTGGAAGGCCGTAGGTGAGCGTCCCCGTCTTGTCAAAGATGACGGTTCGGCAAGTGTCAAGTTGTTCAAGCACCGAGGGGTCCTTCACCACGATGCCGCGGCGCGCGGCGAGCGAGATGGAGCCGATAATGCTGACCGGGATGGCAATCAGCAGCGGGCAGGGCGTTGCAATCACCAGGACTGCCAAAAAGCGGACAGCGTCTCCACTGTAGGCCCATGCCAGCAGCGCAAGCACCACGGCGATGGGAGTATAGTAAGCGCCCAACTGGTCTCCCAGGCGGCGGATGCGGGGGCGGTTTTCCTGCGCCGTTTTCATTACCGCCATGATCCGCGCGTAACGGGAATCGACGGGAAGTTTTTCCGCCTGGATGGTGAGTGCGGTCTCGCCGTTAATGGCGCCGGACAACACCCTGGTTCCGGGCGTCTTGGAGATTTCGAAAGGTTCACCGGTCAGGTAAGACTCATCCATGATTCCTTCGCCGGCGATGACCACCCCGTCAGCCGGGCAGATTTCATGTGGGTAAACCGTGAGCGTATCCCCAACCCTGATTTCGTCGAGCGGAACGTCGGTGATGGCACCGTCGTGTTTGCGGTGGGCAACGCTCGGCACGCGCTTGGCAAGGGCCTCTAAGACCGACGAGGCGCTGCGGACGGCATAGGCCTCCAGAACGTTACCACCTGAAAGCATCAGGACCACCAGCGTGCCGGCAAGATATTCACCCAGAACGACGGAAACCACAATTGAGATGCCGGCCAGCAGGTCGGACCCGAATTCCCGTCGGATGACCTTGAGGCCCAGTCCGTATACAAGCGGACCGCCGCCCAGGACCAGCGCCGCAAACAAGGGAATGTCGTAAGTGAGTTGTGGCGACTTCAGGATAAATCTCAGAACAAGATGGACCGCAATCCCCGCGATGGCAATAAAAGCAATGATGCTTTCAGCTGAGGGCCGCCGTTTGCCCCGACGTTCCGGCGAGTACTTGCATTCTGCGCTTTCCACTTTGCTCTCTAGCCTTCCTGGTTGAATAACCCAATCACAGATTCTAATCGTTCGACTCCCCGTTTGCAGCGGGGTGACAGAGTGCGAAACGCCTCGGAATGATATTTCGCCGGTTTGGAACTTTTTATGGCGACATCTGTTAATTATTTTACATCTAAGAAAATAGAGAAGTTGAGAGGAGGCTTTCCTTGACCTGCGGGGTGGCGTAAAATAGAATGAATGATTTTGCCCTTAGGAGCCTCCCTGCCTGATGCGGCTAGGGACCAAAGGCAGGATCGTGAATGCGGGAATGGCAGACGAGGAAGTAGATGTTCGAGGCCCTTCAAGATAAGTTTCAGCAGGCGTTTAAGAACCTTCGGGGATACGGAACGCTGACTCCGGAGGCCATTGACGAGGCGTTGCGTGAGGTTCGCATGGCCTTGCTCGAGGCCGACGTTAACTTCAACGTGGTCAAGGCGCTGCTCGAAAGAGTGCGGGTCCGCGCCATGGGCGAGCAGGTTGGCGCGGAGTTTACGCCGGCGCAGGAAGTGGTACGCATCGTCCGGGACGAACTGGTGGAGATTCTTGGACATGACGCCTCTCTGCTGACCTTTTCAAAAGAATATCCCACCGTGCTGCTCATGGTGGGGCTGCAGGGGTCCGGCAAGACCACGACTTCCGGAAAGCTTGCCCTCTGGCTGAGCAAGAAAAAGAAGCGTCCCATGCTGGTTTCGTGCGACGTTTACCGCCCGGCGGCGCGGGAACAATTGGCGGTGATTGCCAAAGCGATTGGCATCCCGTGTTTTGCGGGTGACGGAATTGATTCGCCGGTTGAGCTGGCCCTGGCGGCAAAGAAAGACGCTGCCGACCGCGGGCACGACGTCCTGATTGTGGATACGGCCGGCCGGTTGCACATTGACGAACCGCTGATGAAGGAAGTCGCGGAACTGCGCGCAACCTTGCGACCGAGCGAGGTCCTGCTGGTTGCCGACGGCATGGTCGGCCAGGATGCCGTGAAGAGCGCCCAGGAGTTTCATGAGCGGCTTGGTGCTACGGGCGTCATCCTGACCAAGCTCGATGGTGACGCACGGGGCGGTGCAGCGCTCAGCATTCGGCACGTGACGGGCCAGCCGATCAAGTTCATCGGAGTTGGTGAAAAGTACGATGCCCTGGACGTTTTTTACCCGGACCGCATTGTTTCGCGCATTCTGGGCATGGGCGACATCATGTCGCTGATTGAGAAAGCGGAAGAGAAGATTGATAAGCAGAAGGCTCTGGAAGTCCACCAGAAGCTGCAATCCGATTCTTTTACGCTCTCGGACTTTCGCGATCAGTTGGCACAAATGCGCTCACTGGGGCCGCTGGACCAGATGCTGGGCATGCTGCCGAAAGTGGGCATGCTGAAGAACGTGGGCAAGGTCCAGGTGGATGAGAAGGAATTGATCAGGATCGAGGCGATCATCAACTCCATGACGGAGAAGGAACGCCGCCGCCACGACATCATCAACGGCAAGCGCAGAAAGCGGATCGCGCGCGGCAGTGGAACCAGCGTCCAGCAGGTGAACCAGGTCCTCAAACAATATGTTCAGATGCGGAAGATGATGAAGACCATGAGCGCGGGCCTGCTGGGAAAACAGTTGAGCCGCTTGAAGATGCCGGCTGGGCTGGGGGGGCTGGATCCTAAAGCATGAGGTTGCAGTTCCAGAAAGTAATAGGCGATTTGGAACAAAGTTTTGTTATTGTTATTAAATAGAAGGGGATGGCAAAGGCGATTGTCGCCTGGCCCCCACACAATTTGAGTTTCAGGGAGGACGATTGTTAAGAATACGGCTGGCTCGGACAGGAGCTAACAAAAAACCGAGTTACAGAGTTGTGGTGATCGAGCAGGATCGGCCACGTGACGGTGGGTTTGTGGAGATTGTCGGGCATTATAACCCGCGGAGGAAACCTGTAGAGTTGGTGTTGAATCGAGACCGCGTGGATTACTGGCTGGGTAAAGGCGCACAGCCGTCCGAGACAGTACGGAGCCTTCTCAAGAAGTCGGCAACTGCCTAGGCAGGAGCTCCGTCGGTTTCGCCTCACCGTGCTCAGGGTCCACCATTTGGGTTTCCCATGTACGCTTTCTTCAGAGCTAGAGCTAAACTCAGTTCGGCAGGAGGGACCAAGTGGAAATCAAGAATCTCATCGAGGCGATTGCTAAAGCGCTTGTGGATAATCCCGACCAGGTTACTGTCCGGCCGGTGGAAGGAGAGCAGATCACGGTTCTGGAGCTTCGAGTCCATCCCTCAGACCTTGGGAAGGTAATCGGTAAGCAGGGAAGAACTGCCCGGTCGATTCGAACTATCCTCGGGGCTGCCGGGATGAAACTCAAGAAGCGTTTCACGCTCGAAATACTGGAGTAGGGTGAGTATCGGCGCTTCTGGCAACCAGCGGGACGGGATGAGCGGCTCGGCTTCGCGCCGGCAAACGGAGCGAGGGGCAAGGACAACCGTTGCAAACGATGAAATGCATGGTTTCATTGCCATCGCACAGGTGGTACGCCCACAGGGACGCAAAGGGGAAGTGTTGGCGGAAATTCTCACCGACTTTCCCGCGCGCTTCCAAGCTTTACAACAGGCGTTTCTCGACGATCCCGGCAAAGCTCCCCGTGCTGTAACCGTGGAGAACACTTGGCTGCACAAGGGAAGAGTGGTTCTGAAGTTTGCTGGAATCGGCTCCATTAATGAAGCCGAAACGCTGCGCGGGCGCTACGTCCTGGTTCCGGAGGAAGAGAAAGTCGCACTTGCCGCCCACCAGTACTACTTGTGGGAACTAGAAGGCTGCCAGGTCGTTGCGGAACGGGATGGAGCGAGGACTCCCCTGGGAACAGTGACCGAAATCGAGCGTACCGCTGGCGGAGAACTGCTGCACGTTTCGGATGGCTCCCGGGAAGTTCTGGTTCCCTTTGCCCAGGCGATCTGTAAGGTGATCGATCCTGAGGCCGGGCTGATTGTTATCGATCCCCCGGAAGACCTTCTCGATCTGAATCGGGAGTAAGGAGCGCCGTCATTGGGCGGATGAATCGTTGGAAGCCCCCAAGCCGATGCAATTTGATGTCGTTACTATTTTCCCGGATTTTTTCGGGAGCATTCTGGTTCACGGAATGTTGAAACGGGCCGTGGCCGGCGGGCAACTGGCCGTCCGGCTGCACGACCTTCGGGACTTTTCGGAAGACCGGCACCGGACAGTGGACGACCGCCCGTTCGGCGGCGGGCCGGGGATGGTTTTTAAGCCCGAGCCCATTTTTCGCGCGGTAGAAGCGATCAGGGCGGAGGCGGCGGACGTTCCGGTGATTCTCCTGTCGCCGCAGGGCCGCTTGTTGCGGCAGCCGGTTGTGGAAGAACTCTCGCAGCGCTCGCGCATCGTGCTCATTTGCGGGCGCTACGAAGGCATGGATGAGCGCGTTGCGGAATCGCTGGCAACCGATGAGCTCTCCATCGGAGATTATGTTTTAAGCGGCGGAGAAATTGGCGCTGCCGTTGTCATCGAATGCGTCACCCGGCTGATTCCGGGCGTGCTTGGCAACGAGGAGTCTATCGTGCAGGACTCGTTCGGCGGGGAAGAATTTTCCGGAGAGCCATCGGGCCGCCGGCTGCTCGATTGGCCGCATTACACAAGGCCCGCTGAGTTCAGAGGAATGCGCGTCCCGGAAGTTCTGCTTTCCGGCGATCACGGCGAAATCCGCCGCTGGCGCCGCCGAAAGGCGCTTGAAAAGACTTTTCGGAAGAGGCCGGAATTGCTGGCCGACCTTCCGCTTGACGACGAGGACCGGCAGGTTCTCGAGGAATTGAAGCAGGCATCATGGCTGCCCGTTTCGCCGCAGCAAGGCTGAAGTCAGTTTCCGGCAGCCGTGGCCGGGATTTTGTGAGAAAGATTCACACCAATTTTTATCTGAAGATGGAGCGTTAGGACAATGAGCATCGTTGCAAAAATCGAACAGGAACAACTGAAGAATGACATCCCGCACTTTCATGCGGGAGACACCGTGCGAGTGCACGTGAAGATCAAGGAAGGCGACAAAGAGCGCATCCAGGTGTTTGAAGGCACCGTGATGGGGCAGCACCGCGCTCAGAACCACTCCACCTTCACCGTTCGCAAGATTTCTTTCGGCCACGGTGTCGAGCGAATTTTCCCCCTGCACTCGCCCGTTATTAACAAGATCGAGCGAGTCCGGGTGGGGCGTGTTCGTCGTGCCAAGCTGGGCTATCTGCGTTCACGCCGCGGCAAGGCTGCGCGTATTCGCGAGGCCCGTTCGGAGCGGGAAGGTTAGTCGGCGGCCCCACCCGGCTAGTGGCAATCGGCGGCCTTTCCGACCGCCATTTTGGGGCGGAACTCCTGGTTGTTATCCCATGCCGCGACTGTGCACACCGAAAGGCCTGGAATGCTCCTCGCGGCTGGAGTCTTGCCTCGTTCGCCGGGGATTAAAACTTGTAGCAGGTACTGATGAGGCCGGGCGGGGTTCACTGCTCGGCCCTCTTTATGTGGCGGCCGTGATCCTTGATGCCGCACGGCCTATTCATGGCCTGAACGATTCCAAGAAACTCTCCTCGCAGGCGCGCACCCGTTTCTCCGCTGAAATACGCGATAAAGCCCTTGCTTATCAGGTGATAGCCGTTCCCGCAAAAGAAGTTGACTACCTGAATGTGTATGAGGCCACGCGGCAGGCGATGATCCGTGCCGTGCTGGCTCTCGATCCCTTGCCGGAGTTTGTGCTGGCGGACGCGATGCCCTTGCAGAACGGTCGCAAGCCGGGCTTTTCCCTTCCTTACTGGCCGCTGATCCATGGTGACGCGCGCTCGGTTTCGATTGCGGCCGCCTCAATCCTGGCCAAAGTTGCCCGGGATGAACATCTGGACCAGCTTGACCGGCAATATCCGCAGTATGGCTTGGCGCAGAACAAAGGCTATGGAACGCGGAACCATCTGGAAGCCCTGGCCCGCTATGGCCCCTGCGCTGAACACCGCCGCACCTACCAACCCGTGAAGGACATGCTTTCTCCCGGCCTGCCGTTTGGCCCTGCCTGATTGATCCTTGTCCTCTGCCTTCCTGTGCCCCGCCGGTGTTATACTCTTCTAACCAACCCTAATTTTCCGAGGTGATTTGAGTGGCACGATTGCTGATTCGAAATGGACGTGTAATTTCGCCCGCGGACGAGCTGGACGGCCAACTTGACCTGCTGATCGAGGACGGCGAGATTCGCGAAATCGCGCCGAAGCTTTCCGGCCATGCCTACGAAACCCTCGATGCCGGCGGACAGATTGTCGCGCCGGGCTTTGTGGATATTCATGTCCATTTGCGCGAGCCAGGCGGAGAGGTTTCAGAAACGCTGGAAACCGGGCTTCGCGCTGCTGTGGCGGGCGGCTTTACCTCCGTGTGCCCCATGCCGAACACTCGACCCGTGAATGACAACCCGGAGCTGACGAGCTGGCTTGTTCGCCGATCAGAAGAATTGAAACTGGCCCGAGTTTTTCCCATTGCCGCCGTCACGATGGGAAGCCAGGGAGAAACGCTGACGGACTTCGCGGCGCTCGTGGCTGCGGGCGCCGTGGGATTTTCAGACGACGGAAGGCCCGTAAAAACAGAATCGCTGATGAAAGAAGCCCTCAAAAAAGCGAAAGACCTTGGGGTGCCGATTATCGACCACTGCGAGGTGCCGGAACTGAGTGCGGGCGGGATCATCAACGAAGGCGTCTACTCCAAAGCCCTGGGCCTGCGCGGCATCCCGAACAGTGCTGAAGACGACTGTATTGCGCGGGACATCAGGATTGCTGCGGCCACTGGTGGGCGACTGCACGTGGCGCACCTGTCAACCGTGGGCGGCGTCCAGATGGTGCGTGAAGCGAAAAGCCGGGGATTGCAGGTGACGTGCGAGGTCACGCCACACCACTTTAGCCTGACTGACGACGCCGTCCGGCGCTACGGTACCCATGCCAAGATGAATCCTCCACTTCGCAAGACTGCCGATGTTGAGGCCGTGGTGGCGGGCATTCAGGATGGCGTTGTGGATGCAATCGTCACGGACCACGCGCCTCACGCGGCGGAATTGAAATCGCGGCCCATCGCAGAAGCGCCCTTCGGAGTGATCGGCCTTGAAACCTCACTGGCGCTTGGCCTCAAACAATTGGTCCACTCAGGAAAAATCACGCTCAGCCAGTTGATCGCGCTGATGACTTCGAAACCCGCGCGCATCATCAACAAGCCAGTTGGCCGCATCCAGGTGGGAGGCGTTGCGGACCTGACCCTGCTTGACCCGGACCTCGAGTGGACTTATCGCGCCGCCGATGGCTACTCCAAGAGCCACAATTCACCGTTTGACGGTTGGGAGTTTCGGGGCGCCGTTACGGCCACGATTGTCGGGGGGCGGACCGTTTTTCGGCGATGAGCAGCGACGGCTACCCTTGTTGCCACCTTCCGCTTGACTTTCTCCACTTCGCGTCCTAACGTACTCCTGCCGGCTGAATTTGCCAGCCGGGACTTGCACGAACCCCATCACAGACGGGACCCAGCCCTTTGGGCACGATCGGCTGTTGCGGGACTGAACCCGTCGAGGCAGGTTGACATGCCCGCACCGCTCTCTGCGATCGACGCGATCTCGCCCGCATTTGACCGGACAAAGCGGGAACTTTTCAAGCCCTTCCGGATCGGCTTTTGGCTGCGAATGGCGCTGGTTGCGCTGGCTACCGGCGAGTTTTACGGCGGGGGCGGCTGGGGCGGAGTGCACTTCAATCTGCCGTCTTCGAGGCGACTGTTGGCGCTCCAGACCGGGATGGCAATGCCTCCCGTTGAGGTCCTTAAGCACTACCTTCCATTGCTTGCTCTTCTCGTGCCGCTTGTGTTCGTCCTCATCTTTTTGTGGATCTACATTTCGAGCGTTTTCCGCTTTGTTCTCTTTGACTCGGTCTTGACAGACCGTTGCGTCATCAAGGAGCAATGGAGCAGGTGGCGCTCACAAGGATTGAGCTTCTTTCTCTGGAGGATTTGTTTCGGGCTGGGTGTGATGTTGTCCTTCGGGATACTGGGCGGAGCCGGCTTCCTGGCCGTTTTTACAAGTGGCGCCCTCAAGAACCCGCGCCAGCACGTAATGTTCCTGGTCCTGGGCGGCATTGTCGCCGTCCTGGTGCTGCTCGCCTTCGTCATCGCGGCGGCCCTGATTGCGGTGTTTGCCAGGGATTTTGTGGTGCCGGTGATGGCGCTCGAAAATGTGGGAGTTGTTGAAGGGTGGCGGCGGGTGATCCCCATGCTGGCCGCTGAGAAGAAAGCCTACGCCGGATATGTTCTTATGAAAATTGTCCTTGTGGTGGGCAGCACCATCCTTTTCGGCATTGTTACCGTGGTTGCAGTCTTCTTGCTCTTTCTCCCGCTGTCGCTCGCCGGCGTCGCTCTCTACTTTTTTGCCAAGTCAGAGGGGCTACTGTGGAGTTTTCCTGCGGTTGCTGTTGCAGTGATTCTTGGGGCGGCTGCGCTGGCGGCAATTCTTTATGTGATCGCCTTCATTTCGGCTCCGGCCATGGTGTTCTTCCAGGCTTACGTGATCGACTTCCTGGGGTCGCGGTACGCAGCGTTGGGCGACAGAATTTCTCCGCCGCTAGTGCCGCCCACGCCGGCCGTGCCACCGTCTTTCCCGGACACCGGCGTTTTGCCGGCCGGTTAGGTTAACTTCGTTGGCTTTGGAGTTCCGGGGCGGCTGCCGGGTTTCACTGCAGGCTTGCCTTCCTTGCAAAGCGGGCAAATATCGGGGTCGTAGGTTTTTACATCCAGCGTAACGAGCGCGGCTTTGGGAACGGTGAACTCAGTCTTGCCGCCGCTGCGATCAACGAGCGCACCGACTCCGACCACCTTTCCTCCGGCATCTTCGATGCATTCGATGGTCTCGCGGGTGGATTTCCCCGTGGTGATCACGTCTTCTACCACCAGCACCGGCTCGCCTTCTTCCAGGCGAAAGCCGCGGCGCAGGGTCATCTTGCCGTCCTGGCGTTCAGTGAACATTGCCCGAACACCCAGCGCGCGGGCAACTTCATGCGCTACGATCACACCGCCCAGCGCCGGCCCAACCACGGTCTTTGCTCCCAGTTCGACCAGCTTGGGTGCCAACGCAACACACAACTGCTCTGCCACCCGGGGTTGCTGCAATACCAGAGCGCACTGAATGTAGCGGTCACTGTGCAGGCCGGACGAGAGGATGAAGTGGCCTTCCAGCAGCGCGGAGTACTCTCGGAAAATGTTGAGAACTTCGGTTTCAGTCATGGATTGTCCTATTCAGAATGTGGAATATGTCAGGAGGATTGCTGCATTTCCTCCAGAACGGCTGCGGCTGCCGCTGCCGGGTCCGGGGCTCCTGTGATGGGACGCCCAATCACAAGATAACTTGCGCCGGCATCGAGAGCGGCCTTGGGAGTTGCGGTCCGGGATTGATCGTTTGCAGCAGCGCCCGCCGGACGAATTCCAGGCGTCACAATCACAAAATCCGGGCCGCATTCCTTGCGCAGAGCGGAAACTTCCCTGGCGGATGCCACGACGCCGTCCAATCCCTCCGACTGCGCCATGCGGGCCAGTCGCAGCACCGCGCTCTCGGGCGGGCCAGCGATGCCGAGATCTTCAAGGTCCTCCGCCGCCAGACTGGTGAGGATGGTTACGGCCAGGACCAGCGGGCGAGACCGGTCGCCGGATGCTCCTTCCGCGGCGCCTTCCAGTGCTGCCTGCATCATCTTTTTCCCACCCAGGGCGTGAATGTTCAGCATCGTCACGCCCATCTTTGCCGCTGCTCGGCAGGCTCCCTTTACCGTATTGGGAATATCAAGGAATTTGAGATCGAGAAAAACCTTTTCGCCGGAATCGACCAGATAACGGGCCAGCATGGGGCCTTCCGAGGTGAAGGCTTCCATGCCTACCTTGAACATGCCGGCGCGCCCGCGCAGCTTGTCCGTCATTTGCGCGGCGGCCTCGGCGGTATTGAAATCCAGCGCAACGATCAGTTTGTCTCGAACCTGCATTGCATTCTCCTGTTTACCGCTCTTCGGGCGCGACAGAACGCTGTGGCACGAATTGAAAGGTAAACAGAAATTGTAAAGTGACGCGGGGAAAAACTAAATAGAAAAACTTCGTCTTCCTGCGTGACGTGCAGGCCGGCCGGTGAAGTTCGGGCGGGTCCCGCATACGTTCCGGCGTTTGGAATGTGTGCGTTTCGCAGAAAGATCTTTTCACCACCCATCGCGAGACTGCGGACGTCAATAGGCAGAAAGCGGTAGGCAGAAGGCGGAAGCCAGGCAGGGCATCGGAGTTGTTGTCTAATACTTGGGGGTTCTCTTCAGGGTAGGGCTACACTGCTGCTGAATCGCATACATCGCAAAGGCGGCGACCTGTGCGCCACCGCGTCCTTTCACTTGCGCCGGGCGCCCGGGCGCGCACACTCGTACTTCTCTGTATATGGCTCTCCGATCCTCTTTAGCCAGAGGCCCCGTGCTTCTGAGCAGACTGCATAGTTCGGTGAATTCCAGAGATTGTGGATTTCCTCCCAAGCCTTCGGGGCGGCCATCTCGCCAAGCGAACGCAAGCCCAGGACAGCAATATCTGTGTCCGGCGATTTTGCCCAGTTAATCGCCTGGTCCAGGCCAGCATTTCTATCTCCTAGGATGACGTGCTGGTACCTCAACTGCACGAACCCAATCTCAGCAAGCTCGATGTCGGGAGTGCTAGGGCCAAGTTCTCCAGGGTTTTCCTGCAGGAGCCTTCGAGGGACATTGATTCGTATCCAGTCAAAGACGCGTTCCAGGTAGTCCAGATGAGGAATGACGACATCCCGATAGAACTCGGGGTACCGCGGACTAACGTCCTCCGGCTTGCCGCCGTGGAACGCGTATATCGTGTACCAGTAAACAGGGTCCGTAAACGCACCTCTGTAATTAACTAACTTGCGGCATATAACCTCGTCTAGTCCGCTCCCGCCAAAATCCCCCAGAGATGCTGCAAGCGTGCCGTTGGGTGCCCCTAACCAAGTTACGTCGAACCTCGAGACGCCGGTCGGATAAACCGCCTCTAACCATCCTTCTCTTGTTTTCAAGGATGCAACCAAATATGCCCTCCCGTGCTCAAGGTCAGCGAAGCGAAACTCGAGCACCTCAGTCGGTACCACCACAGGACCGCCGCCCAGGGAGTCGAGGAACGCTCCGATCTGCTTTTTGGGAAGCTTATTGGCGGCCAGCGCCTGCGCGGGCGTTATAGGCCATTTGAACGACGGATGGCCTTGAAGCACCGAAATCGTCTGCGCTTCTACGCTAGCGACAAGGAGCACGGTTGTCAGAAACACAGGGCAAGCGACCTTATTGAATGCTATTCTCCACATTGTTAACATACGTGTACTCCGGACTGGATGAGTTTTCGACCCAGGAAGTGCCGTCGGAAGCTGGTACCCAATATAGGTGCGGAGAGACCTGCGAGCATGTGCCGGTCCCAGAGTTCCCACTGTAGAAAACTAGGGCATTTTCCTCCAGTTGAGAGCCAGAGAGCAAGGGCAGAGAGGGATAACTCTGCTGCTCGACGCCCATACAAGTGCTTGCCGTGGACAGCTTCTGGTTGAAGATGTAGGCGCCGCCCCGTTGGTCCGTCGCGCTCGTGTCCGTAATCCAGTCGAACCCCTGCGTCATGCCATTGGGGACCATCATCAGGCCCACGTATGCGTCCAGCAGACTTGCAGCATTGTCGCCGTTCGGCCAATCGCCCGTAGCTCCCATCATGTAAGCCTGCACGAACTGGTGGTAGCTGCTCTCAACCTCAGCGATTCCGGTCAACAGGTGGGGTGTGGCGCCGGTGGTATACAAGGAATATAGCCGGCTCGTGATCGTGGAATACGGAATGGCAGCCCCCAGCACGTAAAATGTGATCGATTTCGTAAAAGACTGCCCCGCGAGCGTAGCCTGGGCCTGCGCGGTCACCTGTCCGCCTTCTCCAACCGGGGTCGTATAGTTTGTGCTCTGGTTGATGGTTGTCGAGGTGGTGGTTGACCCCGTGAAGGTCGCTGGAAGCCTCGAGGTATATGTGAAATTCAGGGTCCAGTTTGCCGTGCCGGTGCAGGCTGAGGTGGCCTCCAAGGACACTGTGGCCTGATTGTAATTGCCCCCACCCATGCTGAACACCTGGCCGCTTGTGGGGCTGGAGATCGAGAGCCCGCACACGTTGCCTGTGCTGCTGGCGGTGAAGATGCGCCACTGCTCGCAAGGGCAATTGAAGTCAGGGTTGGTGTCGTAGAACGTACACGCCTCAAAGCTGCCGGTGATGGTCGCCGAGCCGGGGGCCAGGGCATCCGCCCGGTTATGGACCGAACTGTCCATTTTGATGACCGAAGTATTGCTGGAGCCGAAGGTTGCGCTGTAAGTGACGTCCACGTAGAATTGGTACCCGTTGCAGTCAGAAAAGAGTCCCGTGTCGAAGATATCATCGTAGTATCCCGGCGGCAGGCTGAACAAATCCGGCATCGCGTTCAGCGCACTGAACCCGGCAGGGCAGGGGCAACTCGCACAGTCGTAGCTTTCCGCCATGCCTTGTTGCTTTTGGATGACCATCATCCGGCCCTCGACCGGCGCGTCGTCCAGACGCACCCAGTTGACAGAACCGTCGGAAGCGCCAGCCGGAATTCTGTTCCCCTTGAAATCGGGAACCTGAGAGTCGCGGAGAGCGCGAAAATCGATGGCTCGCGTCTCGTGGGCCGCTAGCTTGAACCGAATGAGATAGTAGTGCGCGCCGCTTGCTGTCACGTCAAGCCCGATGCGCGCGGGCTGGTCACCTTCGTCGGTGAGGAAAAGAACCGAGTCGGTCTGGCTGTCCACGTGCCAGGGATTCGCGCCCGAACCTGCCCAGCCGTCGAGTTCATTCGCGGTATGTGCGTCCACCACCAGGTCCTGGTTTTCATCCACGCTCGAAACCTGGGCGATCACGGAGCCTGGCGTGCCGCTGTATTGGATGCGAACGGAAACGTAGGGAAGCGGCAAGGGCAGTTGGTTCACCACGGCGGCCAGCGAGAAATCCACCGTGCTATTCGCCCCGACCGTTAGAGGAGCAAGCGCGTACCGGCCAGTGAGCGTTACAGGGTCCGGGTTCGGAGGATGGGTGATGGCGTCGTTCGGGTCCTTGGCGTCCTTCTTGAATGGCCCTGTAACGTACGCAAGGGGAATGGTGGAACCACCAGGGCCTTCCACGGACCTCCATCCGGCGCCTTCCGGGTACTCAAGAGTGATGGTGACCGGCTGGGGCTTGTCGGTCAGATTGCTCGCGATCACGTGCGGCGTAAAATATCCGTCGCCCGCAAAGGGCGAATCCGCTGTGGGCGTGCCGATCGGAACACCGCTGGCGTGCAAGGCGCTGGCGTGCTGCCGCGCCGGGTCGGGAAATTCCAGCGTGGTGGAGAAGCCCGTCACCGGGTCAGTCACGCGCCCCTGCGCTACCAGCGACGGGTTTGGCCCGCGCTGAATGATGGTGATCCTGCCTTCGGGCGCTTCTGAGACGCTGGCATTCAGGTTACCCAGCATCTCAGCCACCGAAAGCAGCTTGGTCTGATTGCCATTAAAAACCAGCGGATCGAGCTTGTGCTCCTTGCCTGCGAAGGCCAGAAACACGTCTGCTGTCACGGTGTTTCCTGAGGCGTTGGTCACCATGATCGTGGCGTCGCGGCCGCCCGAGAGGCCCCACCACTCACCGCTGAGCACGGCGGGAATGTCGCTGCGGCCGGGATCGTTTTCCACCATGTCCACCTGGTGCACCCAGTGGCGCGCGGGGTTCTCAACCGTCATCTGTCCGGCCAGCGGCATGATGGTCCCTTCAAGATATACTGACACGCTGCCCTGTAAAAAGGTTCCCGTTACGTCAGCGCCCAGGGAGGTAAGCAGGCTGCCCATGCCCACGGCGAGCTTCTCTCCCGGCTGGATGCTCATTGAATTTGAGATTTCCGTCTGGCCGTTCAAACCGTGAATTGCCATGATGAAGTTGAGAGGCTTGGGCGAAGAGCTGACCAGCATCAGTGTCGAATTGTAGCCGTCGGCCAGCGAGTAATAAGGAAATACCATCTCACGCGGGGCGGTTGGAGGATTGGTCCCGCAACAGTCGGTTGTGGTTTGAGCCTTTGTTCCCGGGTACGGGTTCAGCAGGAGAAGAGAAGATAAAGCCAGAGCAACAATTATCAGCGTTCCTGAGTGGACAGCCTTGCGACGCATTCCGTGCCTCCTTGGAAAGATGTCGCTTGCGATATTGGCAGGTGACGAAATATTTAGTACGCGATACCACCATTGTCAAGTTAAATTTTGCAAAGAAATATTCCAGTCCGTGATCCGATAGTGCCGCAGAGAGATTGCAGCTCACAGTCCCAGCAACGGGGAATGAAAAGAAGAAGGGTAAGTTTTCACTACGTGCAGATTTCGGCCAGCCCGCTCTGAGGACAGAGAACTATGCCCCTCTGGACATGCCAGATTGCTCACGACCGCCCACGCCGTGACGAAAATCAGTCAGAGACCTCACGGTATTGCCGGTATAGCGCGTCAACGGTTTGAAGCGAAGTCAGGGCGCATTCGAGATTGCGAAGTTGCAAAAGCCCTTTTTCGTGGAGCGCCTGATGCTCCTGTGTGGCCGATTGGATGACGGGGTCTTCGTGTTCTCGGTATTCCACAGGTGTTCCCGCGACCCGCAGGACAGGCGCAACTTGTGGAGGTTGTTGGAACGCCGATGCAGTTCAGCTCGAATCGCGCGATGCTCCCGGCGCCGGCGCATTTAAGGTTGTGTTCCTCGCGATAACCCAGGATGATTCCCGCGTCTTGCTTTGGGTGACACGTCCCCGCCAGAATTTTTGGCTTTGCCGCCTTTCCTGCTTTTTGTCTTGTGCGTATGTTGCGAAGTCCCCGCACTGTCCGCCGCAAGGTGCCGGAGCGCTGCCACTTGTTTCCGGTAACGTGCCACGTTGCGCTCGTGTTCTGCAAGCGTTGTGGCAAATCGATGCCCACCCTGATTGTTGCTGACAAAATAAAGATAATGTGTGGATGCCGGATGAAGGGCTGCCAGGATGGAGGCTTTCCCCGGATTGCAGATGGGACCGGGCGGGAGTCCGGTGTGAACGTAGGTGTTGTAAGGAGATTGAAGATTCAAGTCGCTTTCAGTGATGGGTGTGGCCCGCAGTTGGGCCAGCTCCGCCGCATAAGCCACCGTGGGATCACATTGCAGCAGCATATTTTTCTGCAGGCGCAGTTCGAAGACCTGCGCGATAATGGCGCGTTCGTTCGGGTCCGGGGTTTCCTTTTCAACCAGCGACGCCAGCGTTATGACGTGGTGAAGAGTTTCGCCGCACTGGCTGAGGTCCTGCTGAAAATTCTGTTGCAGGACTTCGCGGAAACGAGCCACCATCGTCATTGCGATGTGCGCCGCCGTGGAGTGGTACTCAAATTGATAGGTATCCGGAAACAGGTAGCCCTCAAGTGAGGGCGCCTGAGGATCAAGGTCCTGGATTGGAGACGGGTCCTCGGTGACGCGCAGGAAATCATCGGGAGCAATATCGAGCCTTCGTTGCAGGATCCGTGCAATATCAAAACGGTTGGAGCCTTCAGGAATAACGACAGTGCGAAAATAGACTTCGCCGCGGATAAGCTTTCGGTACACGTCGAGCGGCCGCATCGGGTGATCAAACAAATACTCGCCCGCCTTCAGATGACGACGCCACCGGAAAGCCCCGTAGATAAGCAGGAAAGGCCATCGATGGGCAAGGACGCCTTTTTCGACAAGACGGCTTGCAACTTCCGGAGCCTGCATACCCGGCGGGATTTCGACAATGATCTGCCCGGTGTAACCGCGGTAGGGCTGCACGATTTCGCGACCTGCGACAACGATACCAGCAATGACCCCAAGGAGGGCCAAAATGAGAAGTGCCTTTTTCACAGGCTTCCTCCCGCAAGGGCATCGCGCTCGGCCTGGTGGGCGTGGTAGTCCAGGTAATTCTGGAGCAACAAAACGGCCGCGACACGATCGACAGCCTGCTGACGTTTGTTGATGCTGAGCCCTGCGGACTTCAGCATCCGATTGGCCTCCACGCTGGTCAGGCGCTCATCCCAGAGTTCCACGGGGCACTCCAGGCGGCCCTGCAACTTTTTTGCAAAATCTTCCGCGTGGCGCGACATTGCAGTCGCTTTCCCGGCATGACCGATGGGATTTCCGATGATAACCTTCTGAACAGAATATTCCACGGCCACGGAGCGGATGTGTTCAATGTCTTTGCGGATGGCCGTGCGCTGGAGCGTCGGGAGACCTTGTGCGGTGATGCCCAGCGCATCAGAAACGGCCAGCCCGATGCGCCTTAGTCCAAAATCAATCGCCAATACTCTTGCCGGCAAGCGTCCTTCCTGTCGGGCGAAGTCAAGTTTTGAAGACCGGTTCTCTGTCGCCCCGTTCGCGAATCCTGTTCATATGATACACCGCGTTGTGTTACACGCTCGACGAACGGGCGGTGTTTGAAGAAAAATAGACGCTGAGTGGGCCGCTCGCGCGTGTCCTGGAAAAATTCGATGCAGGGTCTCGTGTAAGAATCTCTCCAACTCTGCCTATTGGTGCCCACGGATCATATCGGAATCAAGATCGAATCTTCGAGATGCAAAGTACTTGAATCCCTGGCAGGTCACAAACAGACTCGTGGCCAGCACAAGCGCTCCGACCGCCGCAGTCGTAACACTCATCACAACCAGACCCGGCTGGGGGCACGCGACGGCGCGAGTATTGAGCTGCATGCTGTAACTGACGATGCCGAGAAAAAGTTGTAGGACGACAACTTCCGCGAGGAACACCGCAGAAATCTTGAACGCGCGCAGATGCGAAAACTTGGTCAGGGCCATCTCCAGGACCCAAAGGGAGCACACGGTCACTGAGATTCCCAGCACGAGATGCGGCCCCATTCGTGTTACTTTCCTGGTGAGACCAACATCCAGAAGCATCTGAACGAAAACTGCCACGGTCATGAAAACCAGAATTTGCCTTACAGAGGGAGATGCAAGGTCGGGAGTCTTGAACTCGTCCCATCGCCAGTCTGTTCGTGTAAACAGCGCCAGGCATACCGTCAGGCAGAAGAAGACCTGAATCCCAAACGTGTACCAAAACGACACGGTGGTAGGCGCCAGACTGGGCAGAGGGCTTAGCACCATAAGTGCAATGATTACAAGAACTCCGATAGTTATGCCGCCCAGGGTTTTCAGGTATCGATGGGATTTCCCTTTCCAAAGCCACAATACGAAGGCGACGGTCAAAACAGCGGTCGCTACGGCGAAGAATTGATACAGGTGTACATATTTGTCGGGAGAATTAGCCGTTGGTTCAATACCTGCTCCAAGTCCAATCCAGCGGGGAGCAAACGAACCTGGTTCGGATTCCGAAACGAGCGTTCCGGTCATATAGAGGAAAAATGCCATGACGGCAACGAGACTTCCGAGCCTATGCAGCCACGAAACGCCGTTTTCCAATTCATTCATGGTCGAGTAAACCTTGTTTTTGGAAATCGCCCGCAATCAAGAGACAGGCCAGCGCTGTCTCTTCCTGCCTGCACTTACTAATGGCTCAGGCGTGACGCCCTGTGACTGCACACGAAAAGACTCCCGGTCAGGGCTTGCTCATCCTGGCCAGGAGTTTAGCAACTGTCCCGCGCGGCAAAAAGCGTTGGGAAAACACGCTCGCCTTATTCACAAAGCGCGGCACAACCAATCCTCCGCCGCGCCGGAGTTGCGTAAGCGCGTCTTCCACCACTTCTTCTGGAGGTTGAGGGCCGCCCGGAAATTTGTGCCTTCCCTTACGCGCGCCAACATTCACAAAATTGGTTCTCGTGCCTCCGGGACACAGTGTTACAACTGCCACGTGGCAGGGCCTCAACTCTTCCCGAAGTGCCATTGAGAAGCTGTTCATAAAGGCCTTGGTAGCGGCATACGCCGTTGCATAGGGGATCGGCTGAAAACCTGTCATAGACGAAACGTTAATGATTCCGCCCTTGCGCCGATCAATCATTCCTGGCAGCAACCGAAAAGTCAGTTCCATCATAGCCTCAATTTGCAGGCGCATCATGGCCGATTGCTTATCGAAAGGGAGCGCCCAGAAGTTTCCTCTTGCGCCGAAGCCGGCATTGTTGATGAGCAGATCGATCTGAAAACCTCGCTGGACGACGAGTTGCGCAAGCTTTTCCCCTGCGCAGGGCTCGCTTAAATCCATTGGCAAAGGTTCGGCAAGAACTTTGTGAGTAGCTTTGAGTTCGGTCGCTAGGGCCTGTAGTTTCTCGCCTGACCGGGCGACTAGAAGCACGCTCTTCCCCTGCGCAGCAAGCGCGCGGGCAAAACATTCCCCGATGCCGCTTGAAGCGCCGGTAATCAGCGAGTAAAACGGAGAGCTCATACCCGCAGCCCGGTAGCAGCGCTCTGCGAATTCTTTATATTTGGTCTAAGAGCCAGAGCCTGCTTTCGATGATACAGGGCCTCACGGGCCGGCGCAGGATACCGCGTGTTGAAGACAAAATCCCAGAAGCCGTTGGTGAGACCGTACCCCTGTTCTATTCCCTTGGGACTGTGATGGTAATAGTGGTGCCGCTTGATATAACGGAAGAAAGGGCTGCGGAAGTTGTAAGAATGCACGGAGTGATGCACCCACTCCTCAATCACATAGCATTGCACCATGCCTGCCAGCACGACTGGAAGCTTATAGATCGGGGCAAGAAAGCTTACCGGCGCCGCAACGAAAAACAACGGAAGCAAATCGCGAAGCTCTCCGTCGGTGTGTTGCCCGTCAAACGGGCATGCATGATGCTCCCAGTGGAGCGGGTCCAGGCGCTCATGCAGGAATTTGCGGATGATTCCCTTGCCTGGAGCGAAGCGTCCGTGCAGAGCAAAGCGGTGGAACAGGTATTCTACGAAAGTCCAGACCGGTAGCCCGAAAGCATAGAAGCTGATCGCAACCCAAGGGTGGGACGAACGCAGTGCGAAAAACAGGATAACGAGTGCGCAGACCGTGTAGAAGATCGTCATGGGATGAAGACGGTGCCGTGAAATGCGGGCCTGTTGCTGCTTGTAAACGCCAAATGGCATGTCTGCATATTCAAACCGGACCTCGCCTTGTTCAAGTTTCCTTCTTTCGCCTGCAAGCTTCTCGACCATCAGCGACCTTTAAATTTTTGCATCTCCATCCGTAGATGCATTAGTGAGTTCGCGGTTACACTTCTTTCAGCGGTGTACATAGCCCGCGAATGCGCAAACGATTAACTCGCCTTCTATTCTCTAAATCCTAACCCGACGAAACTCTGCCATCAATACCGATATGCCTTGCAGCGTTCTCATCTTTAAGAGCCACGTAGATCTCTCAGCTTTCTGCCCGAGGCATATCTAAGGAAAGGGCCCTTGGGATAGTGTTTGCGTGTGCCTTAATTGAACGGCCTTTGTCGCATGGTTAAAGGGCTGGCAGCAATCCTTCGTGGTGCACTTTCCATTTGCCATTCGCAGGGAAACCAGACGCAGGTCGGTTTGGAGCGCCGCTCCTACCCGCGGCCATCATGGCGGCAGCAAAGAGCAGGCCGCCGTTTGCTGGCAGATACAGCGGAAGGTTAGGCCGCTGGAAGCAGTGGCCGCTTGGCAGATAGTGGTTCTTCGGGACATCCATCATCACATCCAGCGCTTTTTCAGGTTGTTCCAGCCGCGCAGCCGTCATGACCATGGCAGGGTAGTCCCAGCCCCAGGCGGAATCTCAATCCCATCGCGAAAGCACGTTGCGGAAAGTCCGTTGGATTGTTTCCAGGTTGCTATGCGGAGTTCGAGGAACGATTCCCAGAGCATAATGTAGAGGATGGTGATCGCAAGCCTGCCGGGCAGCGGGGCGGATTTCGCCGTAATCTGAGGTTGGATTGAACTGGGTGCGAAGATGGGCGCAGTGGACAGCATGAATTTGAATTCGCCA
This sequence comes from Acidobacteriota bacterium, assembly GCA_021787735.1. Lineage (GTDB taxonomy): Bacteria > Acidobacteriota > Terriglobia > UBA7540 > UBA7540 > SCRD01. The sequence continues at coordinate 68,160 of JAJYLL010000009.1, forward strand.
GCAGGATCAGTTCCCATAGCTTTTCGCAGAAAATTGGATACAATAAACGCGATAAATCGAGGACCCTGACGTGGCGCTGTCTCAACGTGGGGACCATGCGATTGCTTGCCACCCGGGGCGAAGAGATCTTGCAACAAACCCTACGCAGATTTCGATGGCGCAAGCCAGGGATTCGAGAGGCATCCTTGTCTGGACGCAATGCACATTTAAAGGTCGGTCCAGGTTTCAGAAGACGATGCATTTTGATTGCGCTGTCTTGGGGTATTCTGGCAGCCCTCGCCAAACCTGTTGCGGTTTGGCCGCAGGGATTCGACTCCTCCGCATTGATCAAAATGGACGAACGGGCGCCGGAATTCCCAAACCCAATGCCTGTCTCTTTTCCCTCATCGTCCTCGCTGCCTTCGCCTTCAATAGAGGGAGGCACTACGGGAGTTCGTCCACCACAGCCAGGAGCGGATACGGGAACCGGATTGGAAATGACGGGACCTCGCCTGGACTGGATCAATTCTTCTCCTCTTGCCATGTCGGGTCTTCGGGGAAAAGTTGTTCTGATTGACTTCTGGGAGTACACGTGCATCAATTGCATCCGCACATTTGCTGAAAACAAGAAGTGGTATGAGCGCTATCACAAGTACGGATTTGAAATCATTGGCGTCCACTGTCCTGAGTTTGACATTGCCTACCGGGTCAGAAACGTAAGGGATGCTGTCAAGCGTTTCGGGCTTCCCTATCCGGTGGTTGTTGATGACCATTTCCTGATCTGGCATGCTTATCACAACTCCACCTGGCCAAATCGTTTCCTGATCGATGCGAAGGGTTATATTCGGTATGACCGTTCAGGGGAAGGTGGCGACAGCGCGCTGGAGCATGCCATCCAGCAACTGTTAAAAGAAGCTCATCCGGGCCTGCGTTTCCCTTCAAGCTATACGATTCCTCCGGAGAAGAACGCCTTTGCACCTTCCTGCGGCGTCACGACTCCCGAGATGTATGTGGGCCAGTGGGGAAACCGTGGATGCCTTTCCAATTTGCAGGGTTATCACAAGGGCAAGACGCTCGATTACGTCCTTCCGGTAACCGTGGAGGATGGGCACGTTGCAGTCTCAGGCCGATGGGAGACCGACGACGGGCACAATCCTGACCAGAGTAACGGCATGATTTATCGTGGGAAGAAAAAAGAGGAGGGCCCTTCTGGCGACGAACTGGAAATGCGCTACCATGCGCGCGAACTGTACGCCGTCATGAATGTGGAGCACGGGCGTCCCGAGCGCGTTTACATCCGCCAGGACGGAAAAGACCTTACCTCGCAGAACAAGGGAGTGGACGTTCAATTCGATACGCAGGGACATTCTTACATCGAGGTGCGCGATCCCCGGATGTATTACCTCACTGCAAACCCCAAATTCGGCAGCCACAAGGTCGAGTTATTTCCAACCCGCCCAGGACTCACCGTCAATTCCTTCACTTTTGGTAACGAGTGCCAGACGGATTTCCCCCACCTGTAGCGCGCGGCGCATATGCCGTCCGAGGCCAAGCGCTCCTGTCAGGCAAGACAGGGTCTCACGGCTGCGCAAGGTACTTTCCAGAAGAAATCGAGGCTTAATCAGGTAGGGACGTGATCTGGACGTCGTCGAGCCACACCCTGCCCGTGATGGCTGTGTCATCCTCAGCAGTGCTGGCCGGGCGAACCAACATCACCAGGAGCAGTTGCGTCTTGGGGCCTGTTTTAAACTGCATGTTTAACGGGTTCCACCCGCCGCTTGTTCCCGTCATACCCGGAGTGAATTTGTCCAACGCATGCGGATCATAAGCATCGGCTACCTCGATGCGAGGTCCGCTGTCGCTGGTAATATCCTGGGTTTTCATGAAGGCATTGAACTCGTAGTTGTGGTTTGGCGACACCTTAACAAACTGGAAGACCTGATGATAATTCAGGTTCTGCTTGCCGGTGAACTGCACGGAAAGGGAATGTCCGGGCGAATGGAAAGTGGCCGTATCCAGACCTGCGTAAACTCCCGGCACGTCCTCGATTCTCCACCCGAAGCCCATGTTCAGGAGAGGATCTTCAAAGTTTCCGTTGGTGATCAGATTCTGGTTGCGGCCGCCAGGAGGTTGTCGGACCAATCCTCTGGCCTGGAGATCTGTCCACACCTGGTAGGCGTCGTCGGCCTGTCCTGTTTTGATGAGTGTGTCGATATAGCCATTTGCCTGGAGAGGATCGAACGTTCCCGTGCCCGCCGCTATGCGCTTCCAGACAGCTCCGGCTTCGTCAAATTTTCGCTCGCCGACCAGATAGTCCAGGTAACTGAATTCGGCCGGCAGGTCGTTCGGGATAAGTTCCTGGAGAATTTGCGCGCCGTTGCCGGATGACTTCCAGGCCAGGTCAAAGATAGTGCGGTCGTACCTGCGCGAACCGGCCAGCACAACTCTCAGATGCCGGAACGCTTCCTCAACATTTTCGTGAAGCAGGAAATAGTTTCCGATGGTCCACTGGTAAATGGGCAGATTAGGGGCCAGCGCAGAAGCGCGCCGCAGATCTTCTTCTGCCTTTTGGGGGTCGCCTTCAAACTCGTGCGCAGCGGCAAGATTGATCCAGCCCTGAGGATCATAGGGGTTGGCCTTGATGGCATCCCGGAATTGCTGAATGGCATCCTTCGGCCTCGGATTTGTAATGCTGTACTGGTAGAGTCGGCCCAGTTGAACGTGGTATGTGGCGTTGCCGGAATCCAGGCGGCTGGCCAGTTCGAGGCTGGGGATAGTCAGCGTGTGGCCTGCCCGGTAGGCAAAATAGCTCTTTCCAATCCACACGGTTGCAAGCACAAATCCTGTGAGCAGCAAGAGCATCAGGATTCTTCGGGCGGTCTGGTTCTCAACTCTTATTTGCATATAGCCCTATATAACATCGCATCGCTGTTCGCACAACGAGCTACGCAACCTTTGCTGGCTTGCTCTCCTCGACTTTACAACACGGAGGCGCAGTGCCGAAGTATATCAAATTATTCTAATGGTGGGACGAACGTGAGACGGCGTTACGCCCGTACGGGAGGAAGTCCGCTTGCTCGCAAGGAATCTGATGTCAGAACTCCAGCTTCCTTTCGCGGGTTAGATGCCGGCGCCAATGCAGGAGGGAACTGGAAGGGGGGCAGACAAAAATCCGGTAATCATCCACCTTTGCCCGGATTGAAATCCGAGCGTTTGTTAATTTTCAGTTATTGTCCCCCGACTGACTATTTGTTGACTGCCCAAGCAACGCGACGCTATGGCCCGTGCCATCTGACTTGGCGAATAAAGTTGACGGATCGCTTCGGCAGTAATAAGTCGCCAGTTGAAAGCGAAGCACGCCGATTGAGGAAGCGCTGCTTTAAATGGGGAACTGCCTGCGTGAGTGTTGGCTTTACGACGTGGCCGGGTGGGTTGATTGACACATTAATATGCCGACGGATATTCTGATATTGGCCTTGATTTGTGCGCTAAGCGCGATCGCCGCTCGAGCGGCCAGCAAAGACGAGGCAGGGCTGGAGCTTAAAGGTCCCCCCAGGGTGCAGGTTGTTTACCCAAAGGGAGTCCGAATTATCCTTTGCCGCTCTCTGAATGACCTGCTGGAAGGTGTTCTCTAACAAGAGGCGAAACAGCGTCCCGGATGACTAGTATGCATTTCGTTGCCAGGCTGGAAGAGATCGAAAAACGGTATGAGGAACTGACGGCCGCATTGAGCGACCCGCAGGTCCTGGGGGACCCGTCTTCCTATCAGAAGACAGCCAAGTCCCACTCCGAGTTGCAGGAAATTGTGGAAGGGTATCGTGAGTGGAAAGACGTCCAGAAGGCCCTGGTAGGGACCCGATCATTGCTGGAAGACTCGTCGTCTGACGCTGAAATGCGGGCGCTGGCTCAGGAGGAGCTTTCCGAGCTTGAAAAGCGGCAGGAGGCTGTAGAGGGCCAGTTGAAAATCCTCCTGCTGCCAAAGGATCCGAACGACGAGAAAAACATCGTGCTTGAAATCCGTGCAGGGACGGGCGGTGACGAGGCAACGCTTTTTGCATCCGAGATCTTCCGCATGTATGGCCGCTACGCGGAGCAACAGAACTGGAAGGTCGAAATCCTTTCTTCTTCGCTTTCGGGAGTTGGCGGACTGAAAGAAGTGATCGCGGTGGTTGAAGGCAAGAATGTTTACAGCCGCCTCAAGTATGAGAGCGGCGTGCACCGGGTGCAACGAGTCCCCGCGACGGAACAGCAGGGCCGGATTCACACCTCAGCCATTACGGTTGCGGTGCTTCCCGAGGCCGATGAGGTGGACGTACAGATCGACCCTAAGGAAATTCGCATCGACACCTTCTGCTCATCGGGGCCGGGCGGGCAGTCGGTGAACACCACATACTCAGCGGTTCGCATCACGCACCTGCCCACCGGAATGATCGTGTCCTGCCAGGATGAGAAGTCGCAGATCAAGAACCGCGCCAAGGCCATGCGCGTATTGCGCTCCAGGCTTTACGAGCAGCGCCTTGAAGAGCAACAGAGGCAGATTTCTGAAGAGCGGCGGACGATGGTGGGCACCGGTGACCGCAGCGAGAAAATCAGAACGTACAATTTCCCGCAGAACCGCGTGACCGACCACCGCATTGGTCTTACACTCCACCAGCTTGACCGGGTCATGGACGGAAAGCTGGACGAAATCATCGACGCCCTGATCACTCACTACCAGACCGAAAAGCTCAAGCAGGCGACCGTCGCCGCTTAACCATAACGGTTGTTGAACCGAGCTTCTGCAATGCAACTTCGCGCCGCGCTCCAGGCGGGGTTGAGCCGCCTCGAGGAACATGACGTGCCTTCCGCAAACCTGGCAGCGGAACTGCTGTTGATGCACGTGCTCCAGCAGGACCGCTCCTTCCTTTATATGCATGCCGAGCAGGATTTTCCGGCGGAGCAGTTCGAGCGCTACATGGAATTAATAGGGGAGCGATGCACCGGCAAGCCCACACAGTACATCACGGGACACCAGGAATTCTGGGGGTTTGACTTTGAAGTGACACCTGCAGTCCTGATTCCGCGGCCCGAAACCGAACACGTCATCGAGACCGTGCTTGACCTGATCAGCAGAGAAGGCCTTTCGAAACAGCAGCCCTTTCGGATTGCAGATGTGGGGACCGGATCAGGGTGTATTACCATCGCTCTGGCCAAAGAATTGCCCCGCGCTGAAGTGTACGCTACGGACATCTCAACTGATGCTCTGGCCGTTGCCGCGCGGAACGCAAAACGACTGGGAGCAGCCAGTCAGGTCAAATTCTCTGAAAGCGATTTGCTGTCCTGCCTGCTTCAGCCGGAATTCCCGGGATCCTTCGATTTCGTGATTTCAAACCCACCCTACGTGGGGCACGATGAGATTGCGGACGTTCAGCGCGAGGTCCGCATGTTTGAGCCGCGCCTGGCTTGGGGTGACCTGGCTCATGGCGAGGAGATCTATGCCCGGCTGTTTCCTCAGGCGCGCCAACTTCTGAAGCTCGGCGGCTCGGTGGTAGTAGAGATTGGCTACAATAAGAAGGACGCTGTCCTGCGACTGCTGGGCCAGGGTTGGCAGCAGCAGGAGGTGCGGCCGGACCTCGCCGGTATACCTCGCGTGATCACTGCACGCAAGACGGGATGATTGGCTATGCTTCGCCAGATCCTTCATGTTGACATGGACGCCTTCTTTGTTTCAGTGGAGGAACTGGCTGACCCATCGCTCAAAGGTAAGGCTGTCGTTGTCGGAGCGGATCCGGATGGGCGGGGCGTTGTGGCTGCGGCCAGTTACGAAGCCCGCAAATTCGGGGTTCATTCCGCCATGCCGATCGGGAGGGCAAAAAAGCTTTGTCCTCATGCCATCTTCTTGCGTGGCCACCATGCAAAGTATCGTGAGTATTCGCAGAAGATCTACGAGGTTTTCCAGGAATTCACACCTGTGATTGAGATGGTTTCAATCGACGAAGCCTATCTTGACCTGACCGGCTCCGAGCGCCTGCATGGAGGAATTCTCAGTGCCGCTGACCGCCTGATTCGTACCGTGAAGAAGCGAACGGGATTGAACTGTTCGGTGGGGGCATCCACATCACGCTTAGTTTCCAAGATCGCTTCCGACCAGGCCAAGCCTCACGGGCTGCTTTACGTGCTGCCGGGATGCGAAAAAGCGTTCCTGGCGCCGCTGCCGGTCCGGCGCATGCCGGGCATCGGGAAGGTCACTGAGCCGGAACTACTGTCGCTTGGCATTGCCACCATCGGGGATCTGCAAACGTACGGGGCAGAACGCCTGAAGAAAAGATTTGGCAAGTACGGCGAATGGCTCTTCCCCAAGTCGATGGGCAAGGACATTGAAGCCTACGCCTACGAAGAGGAGCCGAAGTCAATCAGTCATGAAACCACTTTCCCGGTGGACACCGCGGACGGCGAGGAACTGGAGCGCACGCTCTCTTACATTTCGCAGCTTGTGGCAAGGCGATTGAGAGAGCACCGGATGTTTGCACGCACGGTCGGATTGAAGCTCCGCAACCATCGTTTCAAGACCATCACGCGTGACATGACGCTGGATGAACCGACCCATCTGGACTCGGTGATTTTCGAGCATGTGCTGCGAATGTTCAACGCCGCCTGGGATGGCCAGGAGAAGATTCGGCTGATAGGCGTGCGGACCTCGAACCTGGAAAACTCAACTGTCCAGATTGGCCTTTTTAGTTCCGAGAAACACGAGAAGCTTGACCGTGTCTTGCGCGCAGCGGATCGGGTGCGTGGGCGTTACGGTTTTGATGCCCTCCAGCTGGCGCGCTCGCTGGACAGGGAGAAGAAGTAGTCTGTATGGCCAGCCACAAGGTTACGAAAGAGGGATTGCAGCGCGTGTGGACGTTACCGGCTGACCGGGGCGCCAACGCTTACAGAGGGTAATCATGGATCCAAAGCGCCTGGCTGCCAATGACGTTGTGCAACAATTGCGGGATGCAGGGTTTGCCGCCTTTCTGGTGGGCGGGTGCGTGCGTGACATTGTGATGGGCCGGGAGCCGAAAGACTACGATGTGGCGACCTCAGCGCAGCCGAACCAGGTGGTGCGGATTTTCCCTGGCAGCCTGACCGTGGGCGCACGGTTCGGCGTGGTGGTTGTCCCACGCGAAGCCGGCAACGTGGAAGTCGCAACGTTCAGGAGTGATGGAGTATACACGGACGGCCGCCATCCTGCCCATGTCGTATACGCAAAAACTGCTGAGGAGGACGTACTCCGGCGCGATTTCACGATCAACGGTTTGCTATACGATCCGGCAGAAGACAAAGTGCTCGATTATGTCGGCGGCCAAGCGGACATTCGCGGTCGCAAGGTCCGCACGATTGGTGATCCTTACAAGCGTTTCAGTGAGGACCGCCTGCGCATGCTTCGCGCGGTGCGTTTTGCGGCACGGTTTGGCTTTGAGCTGGATGCTGCGTCCGGAAATGCCATCAGGGAACTGGCCGGAGAAATCCGGTTGGTCAGCGCCGAGCGAATTCGCGATGAAATCCTGAAAATCCTTACGGAGGGCCATGCACGCCGGGGATTTGAACTGCTGGATAATACTAATCTCCTCCAGCATGTGCTCCCGGACGTTAAGGCCATGCAAGGCGTAGAACAACCTCCCGAGTTTCATCCCGAAGGGGACGTGTGGACACACACAATCATCATGATGGATGGCCTGAACTCGCCAACGGCGACCCTGGCCCTCGGGGTGCTGTTACACGATGTGGGCAAGCCACGCACTTTTGAAGTGCGGGAACGAATCCGTTTTGACAACCACGTCGAAGTTGGCGCCAAAATGGCTGAGGAAATCTGCAAAAAGCTTCGGATTTCAGTTCGCGATACAGAGCGGGTGGTGGAGCTTGTGCGCCACCACCTGCGATTCAAAGATTTTCCGCGGATGAGGCGGTCAACCCAAATTCGCTTTCTGCGAATGGAGGCTTTCCCCGAACACCTTGAACTGCACCGGTTGGATTGTCTCGCGAGCCACGGGAAACTGGATAATTACGATCTCGCCCGGAAGATGCTTGACGAACTTCCGGAACAGCAAATCAGACCCACACGTCTAGTCGACGGAGACGACCTCATCCGTGATGGTTACAGGCCAGGACCATTGTTCAAACAGATCCTTCAAGCGGTCGAAGATGCACAGCTTGAAGGAGATATCCGCACGCAACAAGACGCACTCCAGCTTGTGCACGAGCGGTTTCCTCTCCCTCACTCGTAATCACTTCCCGTACGGCGTCATGGCGAAGAAATAAACTACCCCGCCCAGCGCGGCGATAAGAACAAAGAATAGCCCAACCTTAACCCACAGCATCTTCCGGTCTTCAGCAGTGGGCTTCTCTTCATTGATCATTTGAAACATGGGACCCTCCTTGTACCGTCGGATCCAGCAGACGGAAAAGTCGACCGCCAGTGTTTGACTCTGGCCCAATGGTTCGGTTAAGGGAGCAGCTAGCAGCTTGAGCAGTAGTGGCACCACACCGGGGCCCCGAATTCCGAACCGGCGTACATCACATTGCCTCTGTGCCTCCTGCTACTAATTTAGTCCTTCGCATACAAAAGTCAAGCTGAATACGAACCCTTATATTGGGGTAGCAGAATGCCTTCATAAAGAACCAGAGATCCCACGGTTTTTATGGCTGGAAGCGCAAAGATCCTTCGAAAGGAGTGGATGCTGGTGTAGAATCTCTCCATTACCGACAGGAGCCTTAAATGCCAAGTAATAAAAGAGTTGGGTACGCAGTTGTGGGTTTGGGAAGGAT
>JAJYLL010000010.1 GCA_021787735.1 Acidobacteriota bacterium
AGCCCCATCACTAGATCGTGAATCAGCACCTTCACCGCGCCCGCGCCGATGCCGAGCAGGCCGGCCAGGATTCCAGCTCCAAACATCAATGGCGCGCCCAGATACGCGCGTCGGGCCTTGTACTCGACGGTCTTCCCTGTGATGAAATCCGGGTAATTGCCTTCAAGTTCCAGCCAGCGAGTAAACGCGTCCTGCTTTTGCACTTTGTGCCAGGAGAGATGCTTGCCCAGTAGCAACACGATCCATGATGACAGCAGCACCACCCCGAAAATAATGTAAAGGGGGCGCGACGACGATGCCAGAGTGATGCGCGCTCCGGCTATCGCGCCGATGATGGTGAACATTTCAAGAAACATTCCCACCTTGAGATTGGTAAGGTGGTCACGGACGTACGCCGAGGCCGACCCGCTGGAGGTGGCAATCACAGAAAGGATGCTGATGGCGATGGCGTGCTTAATGTCCATACCAAGCATGGTGAGCGCGGGAATGAGAATGACCCCGCCCCCCATGCCACTCATTGCGCCAATGAAACCTGCAATAACGGAAAGTGGAAATAACAGTTCAAATGAGACCATTGATTTTTGAGGCGGCTGACTGGTTCGCGTTCGCGTGTCACATATATGCGCCGCTCCGCGACCCTCCGGGCCGCTCCTTAATTGAATTCTGTATCAAATCAGGGATCAGAACAAAGGCACTAAAGACAGCCCAAAACGGACGAGAACATAACCTTTCTGCAACTCTTATCCCGCAATATCAACCAGAGACCCCCGGCACATTCAGACAATATTTAATTCGGGCAGTCCTACAAACTAATCTGATGTCTCGAACCGCCGCAGCGTTACTGGCAATTTCTAATTATATCCGGAGTTCGGGGAATCAGGCGAATTCCTGTGCGACTAATACATTCGGCAGGGCTATTTGTCGGGCTGAAACACGGCGCAACTACGTCAACCGTATTGTTTCAAATTGGCCCGTTCTCTTACCAGTTTTCATTTGACAGCCAAAGCATGCTTTGATAGCGTCCATCACTGTCTCGATCAGTGAATAATGAAGATTGGCCGCGGGCCGGAGGGTCCGCGCGACACACTTCTTGCCGGCGGTTCCGGACCATGGGCCTGCCCAATTCGAATTCGATAAGAACGCTTCGCAATCGCAGATGGACTCCTCGCCACAAGGCAGGCAACTGCGGCGCAGTTTTTGTCCCGCGGGCGTCGATAATGGCAAGGCATCGGAAATGAATCAGGATTAAAGGAGCCTCTGATGGACAGACGAGAATACTTTAAGGTTGGAGTGGCAGGGGCCGTGGGCGCGGCGTTTTCGGCGCAGCCGCTGGCGGCCAAAGAGCAGGAAGCGCGCGCAACCCGCGGCTTGCCGAATCCTATCATCAAAGATATCCAGGTGATCGCCACGCAGCCGACCGGTGTGCGCCTGGTGGTTGTGAAGATCATTACCGACCAGGACGGCCTCTACGGTTACGGCTGCGCCACCTTTACGCAGCGCGCGGATCTGGTGGTGCCCGCGGTGGAAAAATATCTGGAGCCGCTGCTGCTCGGCAAACCCTGCGACCGCATTGAGGACACCTGGCAAGCCTGCTACAACAGCTCCTACTGGCGCAACGGCCCGGTGCTGAACAACGCCATCAGCGGCGTTGACCAGGCGCTGTGGGACATCAAGGGCCGGCAGGCCAACATGCCCGTCTATCAGTTGCTGGGCGGCAAGGCGCGTGAAGCGGCGTTGGTCTATGGCACCACCGGCGGCTCAGAACCATCGCAGGCAGTCGATCGCGTGCGCGGGTTGATGGCCAACGGCTTCAAGGTGATCAAGGTGATGGTGGGCGTACCCGGCATGTCGTCGTACGGCCCGGCAAGCGGCCCGCCCATGCGCGGGCTGCACTCGGGACCGGTGTGGGAGCCGGGGCCATACATGCGCCTGACCCGGCAGGTGCTGGAAGAGTGCCGCAAGCAATTGGGCGAAGAAATTGAGCTGATCCACGACGTGCACGAGCGCGTGAGCCCGCACCAGGCCGTGCAGTTCGCCAAGGAACTGGAACCCATCCGTCTGTTCTATCTGGAAGACGCGCTCTCGCCCGAACAGATTGACTATTTCCGGCAAATCCGGCAGCAGTGCACGACCTCGCTGGCCATGGGCGAACTGTTCAACAGCCCGCACGAATGGAAACCGCTGATTGAGGGCCGCCTGATCGATTACATCCGCGTGCACATCTCGCAGGCAGGAGGGCTGACCCCGGCAAGGAAGATCGCCATCCTAGGAGAAATGTACGGAGTGAAAACCGCCTGGCACGGACCGGGAGACGTTTCACCCGTGGGCCACACGGCACAACTGCACCTGGACCTTGCCAGCACCAACTTCGGCATCCAGGAGGGCGGCATCATCACCGGCCTGGAAGCCGAAATCTTCAAGGGCTGCGCGACGTTCAAGGACGGCTATCTCTACGCCAGCGACGCGCCGGGCTGGGGCATCGAAGTGGATGAGGCGCTCGCCGCCAAACATCCCTTCCGGGACGGGCCGGACCATCTGAACGGCGGCTGGGGCATCGTGCGGCGGTACGACGGAACGGTGATTAAGCAGTAAGGCTAGTGGAAAAACGTGGCTGGCGAAGGGTCTGGTTTCCGGGCTCTGCGCAGTTGACTGAAAGAACGTTTGCAGGGAAGATGTTGAGGCCTCCCGCTTCGCGAGATCGCGCACAATACAAAGCAAGCGCCTACGCCATTCCACGTGTATTACTTTGGGCTCAATACGGCTGCCGCAGAGTAGTGCACTGACGCGCACAACTCTTCGCCACCCGGCTTCGCTCAGAATTTCAATGCGCAGAGGCGCAGATCACGCGGCGGGAACGTGGTTCTTCAAATTGTAAACAGCGCGCACGGTTGAATCGTCGGTGGTTTCGAGCGTGAAGCCAACTTTTTCTACCATACGCCGCATTTCGGGATTCTCGCGCAGGATTTCCGCCGCCACAAAACCCAACTTCTCGTCGTGGGCGACCTGAAGCAGCCGGTTCAGCAACTCAGTGCCCAGGCCCTTGCGTTGGAACTCGTCACTGATGACAATGGCAACTTCAGCGCCGCTGGTTTCATGCAGCTTGCTGAGACGTCCCACTCCGAGGATCTGCTTTTGGCCGCTTGCGGGATCAGTATATTCGGCAACCAGCGCCATCTCGCGGTCGTAATCAATAAAGCAGATGCGCGTCAGGCGGTCGTGCTCAATACGCCGGCTGAGCGAAAGAATGTGGAAATAGCGCATGTAGACGCTGCGCTCGGAGAGCGTGTGGTGGAAGTCCACCATCAGCGGCTCGTCTTCAGGACGGATGGGCCGGATGACGACCCCCGTGCCGTCCTTCATCGTCCACTTGTAGCTGTATTGCGACGGATAGGCACGGATGGCGAGCTTGGGAAGCTGATCTTCACTCACCTCGCTGCCGTGCAGAACCACCCGTGCGTCGAGCGCAATCATACCGTCGCCGGAAATCAGCAGCGGATTGATGTCAATCTCGCGGATGCGCCGCTGTTCGATGACCAACTGGCTGAAGCGCACCATCAGACGTTCCAGCGCGGCGAGATCAGCGGCCTTCTGGCCGCGCACGCCTTTCAGCGCCGTCCAGACGCGGGTGTGCTCCATCATGCGACGGGCCAATGTGGTGTTAAGCGGCGGCAGCGCCAGCGCGCGGTCCTTATAGACCTCGACCAGTTGCCCGCCGGATCCAAACAGGAGCACCGGCCCAAACTGCGGATCGAAAGTGCTGCCCAGAATAATTTCGTAGCCGCCAAGCTGAATCATGGGCTGGACGGTAACGCCGTCGAAATGGCCCGGCCCGGCCTTTTCCAGCACGTTGGCTTCGATGGTGTGAAACGCTTGCCGGACGGCAGCCTCGTCACACAGCCGCAACTGGACGCCGCCCACGTCGGTCTTGTGCGTGATGGTTTCAGAAAGCAGCTTCAGCACGACGGGATAGCCCGCCTTTTTTGCCAGCTCGACGGCTTCGTCCTCTGACGCTGCCGCAAAGGTCGGGACTGTCGGGATGCCATAGGCGGCAAGCAGCCGCTTGGATTCATACTCATCAAGAAATGTTCTGCCGGACTCCTGAACGTGACGGATGATTTCCTGTGCCTCGTCGCGCCGGATTCCGCTTTCCTCGCTGCCTGAAACCAGCATCGGCGTTTCATAAAGACCGCGCAGGTTGTAACTGTATTGCCACATGTATTGAAATGTACGGACTGCGGCATCAGGGTAAGGGAAAGTCGGGATATTGGCTCTGTTCAGAATTTCCTGCCCGGCCAGGACTTCCGCGCCACCCATCCAGCTTGCAAGGATCGGTTTGCCCTTTAGCTTTGAAAAGCGTTTCAGTTTCTCAGCTGTGTCAGAGGGATCCGTCATGGCCTGCGGTGCCAGGATCACCAGCAAGCCGTCGGCGTTGGGATCCTGAGCCACAATTTCAACCGCCTTTGCGTAGCGGTCGGACCCCGCGTCTCCCAGGATGTCGACGGGGTTATTGTGACTCCAGTGCGGCGGCAGAATTCCGTTCAGCGATTCAATCGTTTCGTCCGAAAGCACGGCAAGCTCGCCGCCATGAATGGAAAGGGCGTCCGTCGCCAACACTCCCGGGCCGCCCGCGTTGGTCAGGATGGCAAGCCGCGGGCCCTTCGGGCGCGGCTGCTTGGCCAGAACCTCCGCCATAGAGAAAAGGTCGGCAATGCTACCGACGCGCAGGATGCCGGAACGGCGGAACGCGGCTTCCAGAACTTCGTCGCTGCCTGCCAGCGCCCCGGTGTGCGATGCAGCTGCGCGTGCCGCAGCTTCCGTGCGGCCGGCCTTGATCACGATGATGGGTTTTGAAAGCGCCACTTCTCGCGCGGCGGAGAGAAATGCCCGCGGGTCACCCACCGACTCCATATAGAGAATAATGCTGTGCGTGTTAGGATCGTCGCCGAGGTGATCGATCAAGTCACCCCAGTCCACATCCAGCATGGAGCCAACGGAAACAAACGCGCTGAAGCCCACATGCTCATGCAAACTCCAGTCAAGAATAGCGGTGCACAGCGCGCCGCTCTGGCTGATGAACGCCACGTTGCCCGGCTGAGCGCAAGTGCGGGCGAAGGTCGCATTCAGGCCCGAAAGAGGGCTCATTACACCCAGACAGTTGGGGCCCACCAGGCGCGTCCTGCCGCGGCGAAGCTGGGCCATGATCTCCTTTTCCATCTGGACGCCGGCCTCTCCACATTCCTTGAAGCCAGCCGAAATCACCACTACACCTTTGACTCCGGCGTCAACGCATTCGCCCACGATGCCGGGCACCGTGTGCGCCGGCGTGATAATCACCGCGAGGTCCACCTTTTCGGGAATATCCCCAATGGCGGGGTAGGCCTTGATGCCCAGAACCTGGCTACGCTTGGGGTTCACGGGATAAACGGTGCCGCCAAACGGGCTGCTGATCAGGTTCCAAAGTAGCGTCCGCCCTACACTGCCCGCGGCTTCCGTCGCGCCTATGACCGCGACGCTTTCCGGCGTGAAAAAAACGTCCAGGGGATGGTACGTCTGACGGTAGATGTCGTGCGCACCTTCAATGGCTTGCTTCGCTGATGGTTTTGATATGTTGGCCATGATGACCTTTCTATTTTGCATGCTATCGATAAATCAGTTCAAGTGGTTATGCCTTACTGTCGTCTCCCTATCACGACTCGGAGGCCGCGTTGCGCTGCCACTCCCGCCGCTGCAAACCCCGCCTGCGGCACAGCCTACCCTTCGTGCTCACGAACTCCCTGGCCCCGCGTCATGACCGCGCTCACACAGAAGATTTCTTCTCAGAGGAAGTCACTTCTCAGATGTGCACAGCCAGGACGGGGCTGCTTCCCAGTTGAATAACACGGTGCGCAGTGGAACCAAACAACACCAAGTCCACCGCGTTGCGGCCGCGCACACCCATCACCACAAGGTCCGTTTCATTCTCAAGTTCAACTTGCAGGACCTGCTGGTAAGGCTTTCCGATGCGCACGACTGTGAGCACCTTGCACCAGTCGCTCGCTTCCGAAGGCGCCAGTTCCTCAAGCCTTCGGGTGGACTTGGCGATGGCGTCCTGAAGGCCGTCAACGGGCGGATCTTCGAGAACGTGGAGCAACGTGAGTTCTGCGTTGTACTCCATAGCCAGCGATAGCGCATAGGTGAGGGCGCGGTCTGAATACTCCGAAAAGTCCGTGCAGTAGAGGATCTTCTTCAATCGCACGGGATCATCAGTGTCTGCAGGATTCACGAAGTCGTGAGTTGGCCTGCGGACCACCAGCACGGGGCAACGAGCCTTCCTCAGCACCTTTTCCGTGACCGACCCCATCGCAAAGTGGTCAAACCCATGCCGTCCGTGGGTACCCATCACAATCAGATCGGCACCCTCACTTTCCGCAAGACCCAGAATGCATTCCGGGGCCGTTCCCTTGTGCACAAACCGCTTGATCTCAAAGCCCCCTTCAGCAAACCTCGCCGTCAGCTCAGACAACTTCTGCTCGGCGCTCGTTTCGAGTTGCCAGAAGACTTCGTTGATGGCTTCAGGAAAAGCGTAGTAGGGATACGTAGATGTCAACGGCTGAACAACGTGCTGGAGGAGCAGTGCAGCGCCGTAATGCTGCGCCAGCGATCGGGCATAATCAAACGCCTTGGCAGAGTACTCAGAAAAATCCACCGGGCAGAGGATTTTTTCAATTCGGAGCATCTCCGCCCCCTCGCATAAAAATCGCTGGGAGGAGCGAGTCCCCGTCTTGCTGGGGCTGGCTGGCTTGCCTCTCCTGCCCAGAAGCTAACCCGCGCTCCTCGCGGCTTTCCTCCCAGCAAAATCAATGTACCAAGCGAAGAATCTCGTCACCGTGACCACCATTACCAGCGGCTGTGATCGTGCTCACAGATCAGGGTGGATTGGGGTCAGACAATTAAAAAGGAGGAGCAGGCCCGCTGGGAGAATTTCCAGCCCGGGCATGGCCCTCCTGAAAAGCATCGCCGCTTGCAGGCTTTCTGGCGCTCACAACAACATTCCGTCGCCTGAAGCGGAGAAAGGAGCGAGCCATGGAAAAACCGAAAGTCATGGTAGCGTTGCGAGACGCCGAAACGGCGGGAAGCCTCACCAAGCTCGCCTGCCAGATGGCCAGCCTGGCGGGAACCAACGTTATTGCTCTGCATGTGATTGAGGTCCCCCCGGGTCTGCCCATCGATGTGGAGGACCCGATTTTTGAACGGCCTGGCCAGCAGGTGCTTTCGTTGGCCCGTCAGATTGCCTCCAACAATTTTTCGATGCACATCACAACCAAACTGCTGAGGGCACGCAACGCCGACGAAGCGATCGTGGGCGAAGCTGAGGAAGAAGGGGTTGATCTCCTGGTCATCGGATATCACCACGATCATGGCCTCGCGGAAACGCTGCTGGGGTCAACCGTGCAGCACGTAACTCACCACGCGCCATGCCGCGTTCTGGTACAGGTCCCGGCGCCGGTATCGAAGGCGAAACCTCAAGTGGAAGGCAAAGAAAAAGCTGAAGCGGGCGTCGAAGGAAAGAAGCGGGAAGCAGCTTAGGGAAAGGGCGCAAAGCAACCGCTTCTGCAGGACAGAACGCAAAAAGTGAGATGGTGTGGGGGTACACATTGCAGATAATCCGAATGCGACAGAGGAGGGGTGTCAATGCGTGTATCAGTAAAAGGCACCGCCTTGGCCACCGGGATCTTGTGGGCGGGATGTATTCTTTTCGCGGGACTCGTTAATCTTGCAGCGCCTTCTTACGGCGCGGCTTTTCTCCAAATGACAAGCTCGATCTTTCCCGGCTTTCAAAACTCGCACCACTTCCTGGATGTGCTGGTTGGAACAGGATACGGACTGGTGGACGGCGGAATCGGAGGAGCAATCCTTGGCCTGCTGTACAACTGTTTTGCGGGCAGCGCCAAGCAGGCATCATGACTTGCGCTTCCGCGTCTGAGATCCGGGATCGGCGTTCCGCTCAAGCCCCCCGAATGGCGGAGGGCGCAGACGAGCGTGGAGGCTTTCCAGTGTGAATTGAGCTTGCGGTAAAGCCTCCGCACGAGTGGGAATTCCGGATGGACGGTTGACCTTTTGACAAGAACATTCAAGCGTTGGCTGGCCATCCTTGCCGGGTGGGTCTTTATCGCCCTCGGCGTGGCAGGACTATTCCTGCCGCTCTTGCAGGGCGTGCTGTTTCTTCTGATCGGAATCACAATCCTTTCGACGGAATACGACTGGGCGCGCAAACTCCTCGGGAAGTTACGCACGCAATTCCCTTCCCCCAGTAGCCGGCTTGATGCCGCCAAAGCGCGGGCGCACGAGCTTTTGAAGCGCATTTTCTGTGCCAGGCCCGACCGCAGCCAAGATTGACACTGTGGCGTTTTCCTCTGCAATTCTTCCCCCCCTCTCCTCTGCCGGCGCACTAGACACCTTGCCATCACAGGTCCTTGTGATGCGGGTCACGGAAGCACCCATCGTCGTAGGTGATGATGCACTTGCAAGGAGGGTAGGCGCAGGCAAAAACGAACCACCCAACAAGCGGAGCACTGCGGCGGCAGAAATGGAGCTCCGCAAGGCCAGCGACTTAACGCGGTCGTTAGGCCTCCTACCCTCCTAAAAGAACGGCAGGCCCGGGAATCCGTCGGGCCTTATTTTTCCCAAATAAAGTCCCTGTTCTGATTATTGCCGAGGGTGTATGTCGGTACCCGGCAAGGCTTGCTCGCGGCGGAAGCCCCCAAGAAGTTTTCAGGGGGTGCCAACACTTGATAGCCGCAAAGGGCGGTGATATGTTAAAAGGGGTAGAATGGCCGTAGAACTCCCCGCAACAGACTGAATCGAATGGCGCTAAGTATGAAGTCCAACCGCTCCCAGGCACAGCAAACAAGAGGAGATGCGGGGCAAACCCTGTTGGCCAGTTCAAAACAGCCCAGTTCCGTCTTCGCTTCCCGTTGCCCGGCGGGACGACCCGCATGTTCGGTTTGTCACACGCCTTCGGCGGGCGGCGTATTAAGGGACGACTGACGTGGATAACTCACTCAATCAAGGAGCCTCACTCTTAAAACCCGACGCAGCCGCGCCGATGCGCCTTGCAAACGCACAAAGCGAAACGCAAACCCTGCTTGAACAGTTTTTTGAGGCCTCGCCCGACGGCGTTCTTGTGGTGGACACGGCGGGACTGATCAAGCTGGTTAATGCCCAAACGGAGAAAATGTTCGGGTACAGCCGGTCAGAACTACAGGGCCAGCCGATTGAACTTCTGGTTCCCGACCGCTTCCGAAAAGCGCATGCGCAGGACCGCAACAAGTATCAGGGCGCACCCGTCATGCGCCCGATGGGCGGCGCGCTGGAATTGTTTGCCAAGCGCAGCGACGGCAGTGAATTTCCCGTCGAGATCATGCTGAGCCCGATCAAATCCACCAGGCAAACGATGGTGCTGACCGTGATTCGCGACATCACGCTGCGCAAGCGGGCAGAAGATGCGCTGCGCACCAGCGAAGAACAGCTCCAGAGCATCCTGGACAACTCAACCGCCGTCATTTACGTCAAGGACCTCGAAAATCGCTACCTCCGCGTCAACCGCCGCTTCGAGGAACTCTGCAACATCCCGCATGGCCAGGCTAAAGGGAAAACTGATTACGATCTGTACCCAAAAGAAATTGTAGACAGCCTGCGCGCGAACGATCAGAAGGTCCTGCGTGCCGCCAGCCCAATGGAATTTGAAGAGGTGGTCACCCACACGGGCGGAGTTCACACCTATATTTCGATCAAGTTCCCTCTGTTTGACCCCTGGCGACGTCCTTATGCCGTAGCCGGCATCTCCACTGATATTACGGAACGCAAGAGGGCGGAAGAAGCCCTGCTGCTCGAAATCAGCATGGTACTGCTCTCCCACCTGGATGTCAGGGAACTTCTCACCGCTATCTCAGCGACTCTTCGTCGAATCATGCCGCACGAGTATGCTTCGCTTGCTCTCCATGGCCCGGAAAGCAGAGACCTCCGCCTGCTTTCTCTGGAACACCCCGAGACAGAAGCTGCCTTGGGACGAGAGATGCTCTCCCCTGCTCAAGAGGCCCTGGCGGGCCGTGTAATGAATTCCCGCGAGCCGCTTGTGCTGAATGACCTCGGGAACAACCCCGACCGATTCCATGCAATCAGCCGCCTGGCGGCTGAGGGCGTCAAGTCCGCCTGCTTCCTGCCGCTTATGACTCAGGACCGTGTGCTCGGAACGCTGAACCTGGTCAGCCGCCAGAAAGGCGCCTTTGATCAGCAACACGTCGACCTGCTTCAGCAGGTGTCGAGCCATATCGCTATTGCGCTGGACAACGCGCTGACGTATCGCAAGGTTACGGAGTTGAAGAAGCGGCTGACCGAAGAGAAACTCTACCTTGAAGAAGAGCTCCGTACTGAATACCATTTTGAGGAGATCATCGGCGAAAGTCCTGCTCTGAAAAGGATCCTGAAGCAGGTAGAATCCGTCGGCCCTACCAACGCCACTGTCCTGATTCTGGGTGAAACCGGTACGGGAAAGGAGCTGATCGCTCGCGCAATTCACGATTTGAGCCCCCGGCGCGACTGCACCTTCGTCAAGCTGAATTGCGCCGCTATCCCAACCGGCCTGCTGGAAAGCGAACTTTTTGGGCATGAAAAGGGCGCCTTTACCGGAGCAATTTCGCAGAAAATCGGCCGGCTGGAACTGGCAAATGAAGGCACTCTCTTCCTGGACGAAGTTGGCGACATTCCACTGGAACTCCAACCCAAACTGCTGCGAGCCCTCCAGGAAAAAGAGTTTGAGCGGCTTGGCAGCACGAAAACCATTCCTGTGGATGTTCGCCTGCTTGCGGCGACCAATCGCGACTTGGCAAGGATGGTCGCGGACCGTCAGTTCCGAAGCGACCTCTATTACCGCCTGAAAGTCTTCCCGATTACAGTCCCTCCGTTGCGCGAACGCGCCGAAGATATCCCCATCCTGGTGCGTTACTTTGCCCAGAAACACGCAGAAAGAATGCACAGGCGCATCGAGACGATTCCGCCGGAAAGCATGGAAGCCCTCGTGCGATGGCGCTGGCCAGGCAATGTGCGTGAACTCGAGAATATTATCGAGCGGGCTGTTATCCTCTCTCCGGGCCCGGTTCTTCGCATCCCGTTGGCAGAACTGGCATCGGTCGAAGAGCGAAGCGCGAACGGCAATGGCTCTGACACGCTGGAAGACGCAGAACGCGAACTCATTATCCGTGTTCTACGAGAAACGCGCGGCATCATCGCCGGTCCTAACGGGGCAGCTGCCCGCCTGGGTCTGAAGAGGACCACGCTCAATTCCAAAATGCGAAAGCTGGGAATAAGGCGTGATGATATCATCAGGTCGCCATTTGCGTGACGATATATCGTCAACTGGTTAATCCACGTCACGTGGTTCTTCCCATCCACCGTTGTCCTGGCCTCAAAAAAAATATCAAGCATTTGATTTAAAAAGAGTTAAAAGAAATACCTCACGGCCAGCGTTTGGAGCGGTTTGTGCTATTTACAGGTATGGAGACGAGTGCCAGCCTGTCGATGAAACCTTTGAAGTCTGAGGGCTGGAGTTAAGAACCGATGGCAGAACAGATCAATGCCCTGCTGGTTCACGCTCGGGATGAGACATTCCTGGAGCTGGCACGGACCCTTCGCGCCCTCAACATCAAGGTCATTCATGCCAGAAATTGCCGGGAAGCTTCTCAGCACATTAAGACGCATGGCGGACTCGATCTCGTGTTTGCGGGAACGAGCCTGCAAGATGGAGTCTGGGCTGATGTGCTGAAACTGGCACAGCAGTCGAAGAAATATCTGCCCGTAATAGTCGTTTCACGGATGGTTGACGTGGCAGTTTACCTTGATGCGCTGGGAGAAGGCGCGTTTGATTTTGTTACTCCCCCATTCCTGGCCTCGGACTTGGCGCACATCGTTCGGTCAGCGATCTACAAGGAACTGGTCAGGGTGAAACAGGACCTTACGGCGCCGCCAGCCGTTTGAGCCGAAGGAGAGCGTTGCGTCGTGCCGACAACGATATTGAGGACCAGAAATAATTTTCCAGCAAAGCGCGTCAGGGCTTTGAAGCACCAGTGATAAGGTCAAGTTATCTTAATTATTTTTGTACCAAGAATGGTGAAAGATGCTTAAAATAACATTTAAAGATACCCCGGAAAGCACAAAGATCAAACTCGAAGGAAAACTTTCCGGACCGTGGGTCGAGGAGTTGGAGCGAAGTTGGAAGGAACACTCGTTTCGGGGTTCTGAAAATGTAATAATAGATTTGTCGGGTGTCACATTTATCGACCCCGGGGGGAAGAATCTTCTGGCCCGAATGGTCGATAAGGGGGTCTGCTTCGAAGGCACGCAATTAATGACACAATATGTGATCGACGAGATCATGCGGGCTGGAACACGTGCTGGCAAAGGCGGAGGTTAAGATGAGATCGCCATACGGATTGGAGCTGGTTGAAGACTGCCAAACCTGCTCAAACAAGGCCGATGGGTTCTTCTGCGATCTTTCTCCAGAAGGGCTGAAAGCTTTCGAGGCGATTAAGTACACCACCGCATACCCCGCCGGCGCCGTGCTTTTTGTTGAAGGACAATCCGCCCAGGGCGTTTTTCTGCTCTGCAAGGGACGCGTGAAGCTCTCGATGACGTCAAGCGAAGGCAGGACCCTGATTCTGAGAATTGTGAGGCCGGGAGAAATCCTGGGAATGCACGCAACCGTCTCTGACACTGCATTTCAGGCCACCGCCGAAACCCTTGAACCCTGCCAGGTGAACTTTATCAAACGCGACGATTTTCTGCGCCTTCTCCGTGAACACGGAGACGCCTCCATTCATGCAGCGCAGCAGTTGAGCGGCAGCTATCAGACGGCCTGTGAGCAGGTCCGGTCACTTGGTCTGTCACAGTCGGCGCCCGAAAAGCTGGCCCGTTTCCTGCTGGAATGGTCGGCCAAAGGACAGCAGTCCAAACAGGGCATCCGCGTGAAACTGACATTGACCCACGAGGAAATCGGCCAGATTATCGGGACTTCCCGCGAAACTGTCACTCGGACGCTGGGCGAATTCAAAGCCAAGCACCTTGCCGAACTGAAAGGGTCAACCCTTGTAATCCAAAACAAGGCAGCGCTGGAAGCCTTCCTAGGCGGATAGTCGACCCGCAGCCATCTTCTCCGACTCTACTCCACAAAAGCAAATGGGGGGGTGCAGGGCCCTGCACACAGGGAGCCTTATCTTTTAGACCGGAAGGCAGCGCCGCCGGGGCCAAACCAAGCCGGCCGCGAGAAGAGTGAGGTACGTCACAAACGTCGGTGACGTAGCTCACTGATGCCCCTAAAACCCTCGTCTAGACTGTATCTAACATACCGCCCGGGAATCCGCCCCAGCGGCCGACGATTTGCCCCACACGCGCCGTTCGATTCCCGGGCTTACCTCTTTTTAGGCCCTTTTCTCCTCTATTCATTAAACAACCCGCTGGAAGTGTGCGAGGATCCGGAGATGAATCAATTGTTGTAGAGAGCATCAGGACGCTGCAGCCAGACAGTTTCTCAAGGCCCGGGTGTTGAAACTGGCATTGCCCTTTGGCGCAAGCCGGCGGCTCGGGCAGCAAGAGCGTTCGCCTTGCCAATCTTGCCTAAGTGCCGTTCGACTGCCGAATAAAGGCTCAAGGTCTGGGCAGGTTGGGGATTGTCCGTGCCGTAGTCAGCTTCCTGGATTTTGAGCGCGCGCTCGCAAAGCGGCTCAGCATCCGAATATTCACGCTCGTGTAATTCCACGTCCGCAAGCTGCACGAGCGTGTACGCAACCGGCGCTGCGCGGCTCCGGCTGGGCTTCGCAGATTCGAACCTCCTCGGCCTGCACCTTACTGCCCTCGGCGGCGCGGCGTTCACAGTGGTAAGCCATCACCACGGCCGAAAGCGCCTTTAAGAGGTAATAGTCTTGTGGCCCGGGGTTCTGGCGTGCGAGGTCCAGTTGTTGCGCGGCGGCCCGGGCGAACGTCGTGTAGTCACCGCTGAACCTGGCGTAAGCGCCGAGTTCATCGCGGTCCAGAAAGACCCGCGCGGTTGCCTGCGCGCCCAGGGCATGGTCCGCAGCGACGGCTCGCTTCTCCTCAGCAATTGCCTGCTTGTAATGGTGCAGTCGGTACTCGACGTTCGCCAGGTTGTTAAGCAACGAGCCTAAGCCCGAGCGTGAAGGCAATTCTCTTTCAGCTTCGGCAATTGCGGTGTTCAGCAACTTTTCTGCGTCAAGCAGCCTGCCTTCCCGCTCTGCTTTGGAAATTTCCTCCAACGTAGGATCGAGCGCATGCGCGGAGGGGCCCGATTGAAGTTGTTTCGACGGCGCCGCCGCAAGTTTAGAGTCTGAAACAGAAGTCTGGACGATGATGCAGGAAGGAATGAAAAGCAGAATCTATACAACTGCTGGAATTACGCACCAGCAAACAGGCTTTGACATAGCACACGTCCGGCAGGATTCAGATGCGCCCCATTATACGTCCGCAGACTTTGATTCGCGAGACGGGCGATTAAAAAGCCCGCGCCGCGGCTGAAAATCTAATATTTCCCGATGTTTTTTCCGGTGGTTTGCTCCTGGATGTGGTCACAGGCACATGTGAATAGCCGCACTGCCTTGGGTGACTGTCATCACTGCCTGGCATGGCCTCAACGATTAGACTGGACTCAGCTTGAGGGAAGTTCCATGAAACAAAGTCATGCCCAGACAATCGTTGGTCCCACTCCGGGCAGGAGCAGAAATCCATTGCCTCCTTTGACGCTTACAGGTTTAAGGGCGATTCAGACCACAAAAGTGTACCCCAAGGGCTTTGAGTTTTACCTGGAAGGACAATCGCCGTTGGGGATTTATATTCTTTACAACGGTCGCGCAGACCTCTCGGTGACAGACGCCCACGGCCGGCAACTGGTCCTGGGCTCGGCGCTTCCGGGGGATATCCTGGGATTGAGTGCCGTGATATCGGGAAAGTATTACGAAGAGACTGCAGTCGCGGCAGTCCCCAGCCAGACCGGCTTCGTCAAGAGTCAGGAGTTTCTCGGCTTCCTGCGCCAACATCCGGAAGCTGCTTTCTGGGTTGTCCAGTTGCTGAGCGACCGGGTAGCCACCACGCTCGATCAGCTTTCGTTCATCAGGCACACTGAGGAACGACTCCTCCACCAATAACTCGGCAGGGAAAACCCTCTGCGTGCCGGTTGCGGCAATCCGAACGCCGTGTCCTCATTGCGGCTTTCCATTCTCACAAGATGCAGTCCAGGAAGGCTTCCGGGCGGCGCCATCCTGCGTAACGACGTCGCTCTGGAGCCTTGCTGAATAGCATCCCCGCTATCAGTAATGCCCTTCCTCCAGTTTCACCTTTCCGTGGAACACGCGATGGACGTAAGTGTGGTAGACGGCCACGGCGATCATGCCGAGAGCATTCGCAATCAGCGACACGCGAAGCGCGTGGGGTGATGAGGCGGCATTGTAAATGTTCAGGCTGTACTGTGGATTGGTGGTTGATGGAAGCAGGTTCGGAAACACCGTCAGCGCGGCCGTCAGCATCAAGGCGACGATCAGAAGCACCGAAGAACGGAACGCTGCGGCACTGCGGTCCGCTCCGCGCGAGAGAAACCCCCAAACAAGGCCGACAAGAATGAAGAATGGAATGACCCACGCCACCGGATAAACCCGGAACGTATGAGGCGTGCCCGAAAGCACAACAAACGTGGCCACCGTAACGACAATCACCATCGCCACGGTGATCCACCAGAGCGTGCGGGACCACCTGACCGCCCGCTCAAACAGAGCGCCCTCTGTTTTCACTCGAAGGTAATTAGCGCCGTGCCAGGCCAGGACCACCACGGTCAGGATACCCGTCAGAAGTGAATATGGATTCAACAACAGGGCAAACGTTCCCTGGAAATACCCGTCTGAACCAATGGGCAACCCTCGCACGACGTTCCCCAGCGCCACCCCCAGCAGGAAAGCCAGCAAAATGCTGCCGAACCAGAACCCCGCGTCCCACAACGCCCGCCACAAAGGATCCCGGGACTGGTTTCTGAACTCAATGGAAACTCCACGCAGAATCAGCAGCCAGAGTACCAGCATCAATGCCAGGTAAAAGCCGCTGAAACCCGCAGCATAAACGCGTGGAAACGACACCACGAGCATGCCTCCAGCCGCCAGCAGCCAGACTTCGTTGCCGTTCCAGACAGGGCCAATGGAATTCAGCGCCAGCCTCCGTTCGTCATCATTTTTTGCGATCCAAAGCGACAGAGACCCAACTCCCAGATCATATCCATCCAGCACAGTGTATGCGGTCAGCATCGCTCCAAGCATAAAAAACCAGGTCACGTTCATCGCTCAGAACCTCCATCGGCAGGAATCACATTTGACGCGGCCTCGCAATCACGCCGTTCACAACCGTGGTTGCCTCCCGGCCGCCCGTTTCCAGGCGTGCTACGCACGCGCCGACGCATCTTCTTGCGGACCACGATTGATAATTCGGGCCACAAGGAACAGGAAAAGGATACTTAGCACGGCATAAATTCCAGCAAAGCCCATCAACGTAAAGATGGTCTCGCCGGCGGCGACGTTAGCGGAAGTTCCCGCCGGAGTTCTCATCAGACCATACACTAGCCAGGGCTGGCGGCCCACTTCGGAAACCAGCCATCCAGCCTCGTTGGCGATATACGGAAACGGGATAGCAAACATCAGCGTCCAAAGAAACCAACGGCTTGAGTAAAGCTTGCGTCGCCACAGCAGGAAAAGGCCAATCAGCATCTGGCCGATGAAGAGAGTCCCCAGCCCAACCATGATGTGATAGCAGTAATAGGTAAGTTCAATTGGCGGCCAGAGGTCTTTGGAATAGCTGTTCAGGCCGGCGACGGTAGCGCGGAAGTTGCCGTACGCAAGAAAGCTGAGAAAGTCCGGGATGTAAATGGGGTCAATCAGCGTGCCGGTATCAGTGTCCGGCATTCCGACGATCGCCAGCGGTGCGCCCTGGACGGTATCAAAAAGGCCTTCCATCGCTGCGAGTTTCACGGGCTGGTATCTGACGACGTCGGCACCGTTCAAGTCCCCGGTGGGAAACAATTGAGTCAGTGAAAGGATCACGCCGGCCACAACCGCCGTCTTCACTGAAAGCATGCCGAATTCCCTGTGGCGGTCTGAGAGAAGGTAGAAGGCGCCAATACCACCAATGACAAAAGCTGCTGTCAGCAGAGCGCCATTAATCGTGTGGGCATATTGCCAGATCGCGTAAGGATTCAGAAGCACAGCCCAGAACGATTTTAAGTGGATAGCGCCCGAGGGATCCATCTCGTAACCCACGGGGTGTTGCATCCAGGCGTTGGTGGCAACGATGAAGTATCCCGAAAGCAGCGAACCGGCGGCCACGCCCAACCCTGAGATCCAGTGCAGTGTCCTGCCCACTCGCTTTTCTCCCGCCAGAAACATGCCCAGAAAACCGGATTCCAGGAAAAACGCATAGACTCCTTCCAGCGGAAGAGTCTGCCCAAACACGCCGCCCCCGAAACTTGAAAAACGGCTCCAGTTAGTACCGAACTCGAACTCCAGCGGAATGCCCGTGACAACGCCCAAGGCAAAATTGACAGCAAAGATCTTGGCCCAGAAGCGGGCCGCATCCGCGTAGCGCTTGTCCTTGGTCAACAGGTGCAAAGTCGAAAAAAGGGCAATAAAGAAACCAAGCCCCATGGTGAGAATGGGAAACAGGTAGTGAAACATCACCGTGAAAGCAAATTGAATGCGGTGGGCAAAAACAGCTTCGTTCATAGGCCCTCCCTCAAACAGATGCGGACCGCGCAATTAGAGCACGCGGGTGTGACCTCAGGAAAGGACCGCCGTTCTGTGGGCAGGCCGGATGCGGACTCCTGCACGTCCGAAGTGCTCTGAGTGGTGGCTTCCACTCGTCAACTTCTTCATCGCGTCCGTCAAAACAACGTGCGTTTATGCTGAGTGAGCAAACCTCCAGCATGCCTGTGCAATTGCCCAGTCTTCGCGCGCGGCAACCACCACCACGCGCACTGCAGAATCCGGGCTTGCGATATCGCAATCGACGGGAGATTGAGAATTCTTCTCCCGATCGACCTTCAGATTGACAAATTCAAAACCGGCACAGGCTTCAGTTCGCACTTCGAGCGAGCCCTCGCCGATTCCACCAGTGAAGGCCAGCGCATCCCCCCCGAGCGAAGCAATCATTGCTCCAATGTGCTGCCTCAACCGGTGAATGAAAGTGTCAAAGGCCAGCCGGGCCCGACCGTTTCCATTCGCGATAGCGGAAAGGATTTGTCGCATATCGCCTGACACGCCTGACACTCCCAACTGGCCGGACTTGCGGTTCAGGAGTTCATCCGACTGGTCAACAGAATACTTTTCCTCCCGAAGTAGGTGAATGAGAATTCCGGGGTCGATTGAACCGCAGCGGCTGCCCATCATCAATCCTTCAAGCGGCGTGAAGCCCTTCGTCGTGTCAATACGCCGACCTTTACCACGGCAGCCAGCGAACATCCGTGGCCCAGGTGGCAGGTGACGATTCGCAAGGATTCAAGATTTCTCCCAACGATTTGAGAGGTGCGGGCGGCGCAATACCGATGGCTGATACCGTGGAAACCGTAGCGGCGGATTCCGCGCTCGAACCACGTATATGGACCGGGGTAGATGGTGGCGTGCTTCGGCATTGTCTGATGAAATGCCGCGTCAAAAACAGCCACTTGCGGCCGGGACTTAAAAATCCGCTGGGCAGTTTCAATCCCGCCGACCCCAGGAGGATTGTGCTCAGGAGCTAGCACTGACAACCTGTCGATCACCTGCTTCACTTCCGCAGTCACCAGCGTCGGGGCGCAATATTTCTCTCCCCCGTGGACAACGCGGTGGCCCACAACGTCCACTTCCGCGGGGCTTGCCACGACACGCGCCGGCACCTCCCAGAGCATCCGAAACACGTGTTCGGCGGCCGCAGCCTCGGAGTGGATATCGAGCCGCTCGTCCATCACCTGCCAGCCCCGGAGCTTTGCCCGGAGTTTCACGTTCCTGAACGGCTCCTCCCATGCAGCGTGTGCTTCCCATGAAGGCACGGGAGGCGTCTGCGGTAATGGGTCGGTGAATTCGTACAGGCAGCTTTTCAGGCTGCTTGAGCCCGCGTTGAGGATCAGGATTCTCATGCGACCTCAAGGCGTTCCGTTTGGCGGTCCTTCGAGGCTTGACCCGAATAGGGACCGAATCGTTCGAACTACGGTTTAGACAGGAGACTAAAAAGATAAACTAAAACGCAGAATACCACCGGTTGAGAGTATCTGCAAGGCAACGCCTATTCCGAAAAAAGCAACACCCGCAAGTTATTGAGACGGCGTTGAGGGCCCGGCCAGACCAAGGTCGGTCAGAATTTTCGGATTGGCTTCACCCATGGAAAGCAGGTTGTGGCAAACGTTACAATCCTGCGGAACCATTTTGTTGGGATCATTGGCCGCGTGCAGAGCGCCATGACACCGGAAGCATCCTGGGAAATTCATATGACCAAGGTTGTTGGGATAGGTTCCCCAGTTAACATTCATCTTGGGGAAAACATTCTGCTGATACACAGCAACCAACCCCTTTACTGCCCGCGAAACATCTGCGCGCTGCTGGGCAATAACCTGAGGGTATTTCTGGGTGTAAAAAGCAATCAGGCCGGCCGAAATCTTCTTGGCGGCCTCCTCCCGGCTGCTGTACTTTTCCTGCAAAAGAACAAGCCCTTCCTTCTTTACATAAGGAAGAGAGGCGGGAATGGAACCATTCGCCATGGCTTCATCCATAGCATCGCCGGGCAGATGGAAAATATGCGTGGGCTGATTATGACAGTCGATGCAATCCATCACGCGGCCGCTTGCCGGGTTAACCGTCTTGGGGTCCGTCTTATCATTTACAAAGAGCGCCTTTTTGCCAGTTTCCGCGTTGCTGTACTCCACCCAGTTCATTTTTTGCCGGGTTGGGTCCGACCCATAACGGATGGTGATTCCGGGCCCGACATGCGCGCCATGGATACCACCCTGGCCGTTTCCTCCGCCGATATGCATCAGCAGGACCGTCTTGGTCAAGCTGTTGGTTTCATCGTCAGCATAATGCGGAATGATAACCAGGCGGTTTCCTTCGAAGCGGGCCGGCCAGTGGCACTGCTCGCAGGTTTGCCGCGCCGGGCGCAGGTTGGTGACCGGGACGGGAATCGGTCGAGGATAAACGTTGAAGATCGTGGCGAAAACCTGGTAACTTCCAGAGAGCTTGCTCCTGACAAACCATGACGCGCCAGGACCGATGTGGCACTCGACGCAGGCAACTCGCGCGTGGGGCGAGTGCTCGTATGCGACATACTCCGGCTGCATGACGGTGTGGCAGGTCTGGCCGCAGAAAGTCACGCTGTCCATGTAATTGACGCCGGAATAGAGAAGTTGAGCGCCGATAATCAGGTTGACCACAGTCGTCACGCCAACAAAAAACAGAAGACGGCGCAACTCAGCATTCTTAAAATCCAGCGGTGGAAAGGTTGAAGGATAGATGCCCTTGTTCCGCTCGCGGCGCGACCGAAGAGAAATACCGACCGGAATCAGAATGAGGCCGCCAAAAATGATCGTGGGCAAACCCATGAAGGTCAGGATTCCAGCATATGGATTGTCCGTAAAACCACGCAGGATGATGGGCAGGAGGGTAATCCAGAGAACGGCGCCCGTAGTAACCAGCACAACTCCAACAAGGCTTATCCAATTCCCGGAAAGATGTACGTAAGGTGAAAGCCATTTCCTCCACCCATTAGCTTGATTTGCCATCCGTTTCCTTATCCTCCTCAAACTGCTTCGGGCCGCTTCCCCTCAAGCTTCCGTTTTCACGAAGCTGCGATTTCCCTGCAGCCCCTCAGCACTTCATATAGCGTGATATACCGCAGTTCCAACCAATCACTTTCCACGTTGCATTTGTCAGCCAGGCAAATGCCGTCAAACGTTTATCAGCGGCGCAAGTGACTATGGCTAGCAGCACCACGCCTAGATCGGGCCGCTCTCAGAACGTGTCCGTCACCTTCCGGCTTGTCCTCGCCCCACTCGCCATCGGAAGGGGTGACAAGATTGAAAGCCTTGCCACAGGGCGAAGCATCGTTACTGTCGGCGAACCAAGCAGTTCCTGTCTCCTAGAATTGGGAATCCCCGAGCAAGGCGGCACTGTCGGGAAAAAAGGATCGTACAGTCCCGGCGCGACAAACATTCCGACTGGAAGCCCCGAGCACGGCAACTATTGGGCGGTCGATTTAGGGACACGCCGACTCTGCGTTCCAGCGTATTCAAGTTCCATGCCAAATCTGATGACGGGAACCTATTCTTCCCTGCCGACGCTCTGAAACACTGCTACACCGTGCACGTCCTAAGCTGTCGTTTCCAGGAACTGCAGACTTATCCTGGCAGCTTGGCGCCTTGCTGCCAAATGTAATACAGATACATCGCGCCTATAACCAACCCATAAACTATGACGACCGTGGTCAAAATCTTACCCCAGCGCTCCACGGCTTCCAGTCTATGGCTGAGCTTAGCCTGGGCGGCGACCTGTGGTGCATCGCCGTCCAGTACATGTATTGACTCGTCTTCGTGGCTGGCCATCATGTTGCGGTAGATTGCCAGCACACCGACCAACACTACCAGAGGTATCCACGTTGCAAGATACAAAGTCAGGTGCATACCAGCCTCCCATAGCGAATCCTGCGGACTGCAAGGCCGCATCGAATTCAGGGATAGCTGCTTCCCTTACTTCTTTTCGGCCTCACAAGCCTTCAAAGACTTCTTCTTTGAATAGCATTTACCAACGGCGTTCAAGTCCTTCTGGCCCATCTTCACATGGCACGTGGTGCAGGCCACCTTTTCCTTCTTGGCGATCTGCATATTACCAAAGGAGGAGAGGGAAGCAAGAGAAATAGTAACACCCAGTGCGGTACAGAATACAACTACCTTCATGATTTTGCCCATATTCGTTACCTCCAGACTCGTCGGTCACTTTACAGCTTTCAATTTATCTGCTACTACTTCTTTCCACCCAGGTGGCGAATGTACGCAACTAGACCACTGATATCTTCCTTGCTGAGTTGGCTGCCATAACCTGGCATCATTCCCTTGCCTTTGGTAATAAATGCGTCAAGCTCAGCGTCGGACTTGGACTGCACAGCCTTTGAACGCAGATCGGGAACCTTCATGCTCTTCCCCATCGGACTGTCCCCACTCCCATTCTTTGCGTGGCACATCGCACACTTAGCATCGAAAGTGGGTGCGGCATCCTTTGCCTGGGCTTTGAAGGCTGGCATCATCAGCCATACAGCAGCCAAAAAAGTTGCGCAGACTGCAAGTGCTACAGTGTTAAGGGCCTTGTTCATTATAACTTCCTCCTTGTTGTGTATTTTTCTACAAAGTTCCTTATTGAGAATGATCGCTCGTTTCTAGCGGGATTTCAACGAATGCCCACCCTTCACCGTGCTAGAAGTCACGAGTCCAGCGGATCATTAAAATGTTCGCGCTGAAATTATTGGCGCTGATGGGAAAAAGTTCTTGGGCATAATACGTACGCTGCAGATCCACCGACAGCCGACCTGCCCTTGGAATATTGAAATACACTGTGCCGGTCCCTAGCGGCCAAGTCAGCGGTCCGTAAACCGGGGAAATTCCGCCCTCCTCACCAAGGCCAGTAGTGCGGACAAAATTCCCGGTAAAGCGGATGCCGAAGTATTTGACCGGCTCGGCGGCAAGACCCGCCTGCCACACCCGGTTCAGCGCCTGGTCACGGAGGGCGAACGATGTCCCTGGCACAGCAACGCCACGCTGGTAGGCGATTATTCCGGTAGCAAGTTCGTTGTCGTAGGTAAAACCTCCAAACAGCGAATACTTCGGATTAATCGTGTATGTCAGCATGGTGGAGTTTGACTGCACTTTGCCCTGATACTGGGTCGCCAACAGCCTTTGACTAACTAGAAACAGTTCGTCACTCAGCGTGAGCTTATCGCTAATGTGGAAGTTCCCAACCAAACGTCCCGTTGTATTCGTGTGGGGCGTCAAAGCAGTATAGGAAGCCCCATTGTTGTAAGTCCGGATCTCGCCGCGGATATCAAACCGCTTTAAGGGCCGGTAGAAGGCGCTCAGAGCCGGCGACACAGCGTGGTTCCTGATACTGCGGGCAGGATCCGCTTCGCCGTCCTCCAGAACCTCGACATCGGACTTGTAGAAAGTGACACCGGGGCTGATCACCAGGTTGTTGAGGGGCGTAAAGATCATTTTAAAGGCCCCTTCGTGCAAGCCGAACTTCCAGTCACTGGAGTACTTATCACTGGCGGGCGTTGTTCCGTTGAACAGGCTGCTAAATATTCCCGTGGTGTTCGTGGTGAACCGGCTGTAACGGTAATCGAGGTCGATATCCCACCAGGGCTTGACGTGAATAGTGAAACCCTGCTCAGCAATGTTGTTGGGCTCACTGACCGTTGCCCTGCCGGTTTGACTGACAGAATAAGGGTTTGGCGGGTTGACACCGCTGAATGATTGGTCGAAGGCTGCGGGACCACTGTAACGGTAAAAGATGTAGCTGCCGCGCACATCCAGCCAATCATACGGTTTGCCGTTGTAAGAGAATTCACTGACCGGAGTTGTCAGCCTGCGGTAGTCACTCCACGAGGCAGCATTGAGAGGTGCGCCTTTAGTCTGGGCAATGGAAAGTTCACCGGGAGAGGCGACGTTAAGAGTAATGTTGTCATCGAAGGTCTGGTAGCCCACATTGTAGTGGAAGTTCCACTGGCGCCAGGTGTAATCGATGCCGCCTGTAATGCGGTTGGTATTGTCGAAAGTGGGTGCGTACAACGAATAGGCATTTGCACGAGCATAACCACCCCAGCTACCCGGCGAGCCCAGAAAGTCCGGCGAGAATGTTGTGAACGTCGGACCTGTGAAAGACGTCCGGTAGTACTGGAAGTTAAAGCGCAAGTTGTTAGTGGCATGCACGGTAAGGTCAACTGAACCGATCTTGCGTACGGTGGACCAATCATGGTTGTCGGTGAGCCCTGGAACGTTGAGCGTCGGCAGAATGACGCCGTCGTTCTGGTTCCAGTAGAAATATGACTGGCTCCAATTCACGCGAAGGTCATAGACCTTGGCCTTGGACAGCGTAAGCTGAGCGCCAGGATATGGATCGCCGCCCATGCCGCTCATGGTAAGTGAGAAGTCGTTAGCAAACGCATTGGTATCGTTGTTGTGGCCGAAGATGCTGAAATCCATCAGCCGCGGCCCGCTCTTGAGGTTATAAAGCTCCTCGAACATGGGCTCATAACCTTTGACATCGGTAAACCGATAGCCCATGCTGGCCGATCCTTGGACCCCGAAACCTCCCCATTGCAATGAAGGCTCGCTCTGGTCCTGCGCCTTGAGCGCAGGCAAACTCACCAGGAAAACTACCATCAAGATGAACAGACTACGTGGGATTTTCACGCGAAACCTCCTATCTCAAAAGGGTCGGGTCGAAGTTGGATCCATGGATCGCCACATGGCACCGTGTGCAGTCTCCCGAAGTCTGGAACCCCAGTCGGCCATGCGGCACATTAGCCTGCCCATTGAAACCCGACGTCCCGTGAATGGCGGCATGGCACTGGAGGCACAGCATCCGCTGCTCACGTCGCTTCAACAGGAAATTGTTCACGCTCCCGTGTGGGGTATGGCACGCGGTGCAGCCTTCCACTCTGACAACGGCGTGTTCATAAACGAATGGTCCGCGCTTTTCAACGTGGCACTTCACGCAGCTTTCCCAGTTGGCCTTGGTCAACTGGAAGTGGTTCGATGTGCCGTGAGGGGTGTGGCAGTCCGTACACTTCATAAAACCCTCGGGAACTCGGTGATGCTCCGGCAGGGCAAATTGCGCCTGCACGGTGCGATGGCAGCTATAGCAAAGCTCAGGCTGTGGTTTCTTCAACAGCCCGTCCGTCAGCCAGGCGTTCTCCTCGTTCAGCCGTGGAACTGAGAAAAACTGGCCCTGGGCAGGTTGGAGTTTAGGCTTCCCTGCGTCCGCAACGTCCACCGGGTGGGTAGCATGGCAATCGATGCAACTGACGCCAGCAGTGGCGTGAACCGAATGGGAGAAAGAGGACTGAGGAGCTCCGGTTTCATGGCATCGCAGGCATCGCTCGGAGTTTTCCTTCGGACTGCCATCGAACTTAAAAATGAGCTTCATGCCTGCTTCCATCTTTGCAGGGTCGCCGGCGGCTTTCTCTTCAGCCTCCGCATGAGCTTTACCAGGTCCGTGGCAGCTCTCGCATCCGACACCCACCTTGGCTCCCTGAGGAGCAATATCGGCGTGTGGGGTCTTGTCAAACTGCGCTGCCTCCGCCGAGTGGCAAGCTTTGCAGGTATCCTCGCCCACGTATTCACCAGGCTGGGCCCCAACGGGAGCCTTCCAGGCAACCGACGGCCCCTTGGGTGGGGCCGGACGCCGCTGAGCGTGAAGGTATGCCGTTGAGACAAACCCAAACATGCATACGAGGAATGCAGCGCTTACAAAAAAGCCGAGCAGTCGCTTCATTTCGCTGTCCCCTTTTCCGCATTCGTTAACCATAAAACTCCTCTTCCTGCACAAACTGGACTCCACAAATAAGCAACTATACTCTTAACAATTTCGCCGGATCAGCTTCTCGATGTCGTCGCTCGCCCGCCCGCAAGAACAGGTGGCAACTGCCAGCAGGATGGCATGGCAGCCATCCATTGCCCTTGTGTTGAGTTACATAAAATCTGTTCCTGCCAGCTTCCGGGAACCCTACCATTTATTCCCTTATTCCCTGCGACATCGGCCTGATGCTCAGGTAAATATTTCTACCAGCCCCCGCTCACAGGAGCAGTGAGCTTGCTCACGCCTGCTTGTGACCATAATCACAGAGGCAAGTGTCACTTGATAAACGGCCTGTCGCTACAGAAAATTCTGAAGCAATTACACCGATTGAACGCAAACAATGGTAGGCCGTACAAGCACAGTGGTTCTTGTAGGATAGACGCGCTCAAACCATTTTAGCAGCTGCGATTTCGCGGTCAAAAACACTCCCTTGCCGGGTCTTGCAGGGAACTTCCAAGGGTTGTTTAAGGAGACATTCCGGTACACCAAATTGGAAGGCTATTGGAAAGTTCTAACAATTCGGACTGACGCAATTCGCTTAACAGAGTGCTTGCAAAACAGGCAATGTGTTTCGAAACTTCAAGTTTTGTTCCCAGGAAGGGTACCTTGTCCACCCGTGAAATAATCCCAGGGACACAATCAGTTTCCAGAATGCCTGATGCGTGCAAACCCAACGTTGATGTGCAAATGGAAGGCTCGCGTAGATAACGATTCAAGGGACGGCCGTAGTCATTCGCGCCCACGGCAGCGAAGAGCTAAGCGGACCGCTGAGATTCGATTCGCCTGATGGTGTTCTGAAGCCAGACCTTAACCACCTCTTGCATGGCGGCCAGGTTCCCTATTATTTCCATCTCCTCTAAAGTGTGCCCGGCGGAGTCAAGCGGGATGTGGTAGCAGGGCATGGCAGACACGCGATCTCCCTCAGGCACGAATTCCATCAAAGGGCATCCGCCGCAGGGATGAACCCTGTACGGATAGCCATAGTTCAGGCAAATGGGAGAATCCGCAAACATCTCTGTCGTCGCTGTCGCCTGCACGCCACGCTTGCCCACGGCCCCGTAGCCACCCTTTTCGATGAATTCCAATTCTCCCTTCAGAATTTCCAGAATATCCTGCTCATTCGACATGGCCATTCCCCCTTGAGGCACTTCTATTGGCAATCCATTTACCCCATTAGTTCCCTCTAAATGCGAAGCCTAGGACGCTTTCAAGTCCCAATCTGTGATGCAGGTCACATTCGGATGTGATAAGTGAGCGTTTTGGCAGAATGCTAAACAAGAGAGGATTCAACGCCCCATTCATGACTCTGAATCGTACTAAACCCGCCAAGCCTAGCCGAAAAAACAAAAGCTGGGCCACCTCTCATCGTGAGAAACGGCCCAGCCAATAACCGGCGCTGGTCACAGCCACTGCACGACAAGCTGAACAGGTGTCGAGTGAGTCAGGCTCCCGCCGGTTCCGGTGATGGTGATCGTATAGGTGCTCGGTGCCGTCTTTCGCCACGTTGATAGGCTGAGTGTCGAGTCACCTGAACCCGTCACCGATGAGGGACTGAAACTTACCGAGGAATGCGGTGGCAATGAACTTGCGCTCAGCGCCACCGTCCCGGTGAAGCCGTTCAGCGCATCAACGGACACCGTGTAAGAGGTACCTGCTCTCCGTTCTTGGTCCAATCATAATGTGAGTTCCGAGGAAATTGAGCGGTCCCCTTTTTCTGTACCAACCTCAGGCCCCGCCAATGCTCCGCTGAATTCCACAAACGAGAAAAGGAATAAGCAGGACTTATAGCACGCTTTATTGCCGCTTCGCGTCATGGCCCGGACCCCAAGTCATCTTCTTTCCGGAAATCTTCTCTCCCTGATGAAAGATTCATATCCTGCAGCAAGACACCGGAACCTGACCTCTGTACCGGCTTCCATTGGAAGGAAGTCCTACGTTCACGATCCCCCGCCTCGGGCAGTCTTCAATGCTGGAAGCGCGTTCAAGGCCTCCTGGATTACATCGTAAACGTAGTGAAGTTCCGAGGCCGTAATCACGTAAGGCGGGAGCACATAGATAATGTTTCCCAGCGGACGCAGCAGCACGCCCCTTTCCAGAAAAAATCCGTACAGGAACGACCGCAGTTTCGACAGGTAACCTGCGTCTTCAGTTTCGATTTCAATAGCCGCGACGGTGCCGATCGAGCGCACGTCGCCAACAGCAGGGTGGTTCCTTAATGCGGGCAGACGCTCGGCATGAATCTTTTCAATGGCAGCGATGCGTTCAAACACCGGCTCCGATTCAAAAATCTTCAAGCTGGCGATCCCGGCCGCACAGGCCAACGGGCTTCCAGTGTAGGAATGCCCGTGGAAAAAGGTCCGCATGCGGTCTTCCGAGCGAAAGACCCGGCGAATGGTGTCCGTGCACACCGTGGCGCCAAGCGGCAGGAACCCTCCCGTGATGCCTTTGGAAAGGCACATGATGTCGGGAACCACTTCCGCGTGTTCGCAGGCAAACATGCGGCCGGTGCGCCCGAACCCGGTGAGCACTTCATCGGCGATCAGCAGCACGTTGTGCCGCGTGCAAAGTTCGCGAATGCGCTGGAGGAATTCCACCGGGTGAACAATCATTCCGCCGGCAGCCTGCAACAGCGGCTCAACAATCACCGCCGCAATTTCTCCGTGACGATGTTCCAGCAACTGCTCCAGTGGTTCTACGCAATCGATTTTGCACGTGGCCCTTGTTTTGCCTACCGGGCATCGGAAGCAATACGCGGAAGGGACGCGGTGGACGGCGAAGCGCATGCTGTCAAACGCTGCCACAAAGGACGAATCTTCGCCCACGGACATTGCACCCGCCGTGTCACCGTGATAGGCGTGCTCAAGCGCCACGAACTTTCGCTTGTTGCGATTGCCCTGGTTCCACCAGAATTGCACAGCCATCTTCAACGCCACTTCCACGGCGGTGGACCCGTCATCGGAGAAGAAGATGTGTCCCAGCGGCGCGGGCAGGACCTTGCGCAGGCCCGCTGCAAGCTCTTCGGCGGGCGCGTGCGTGAAGCCGGCAAAGATCACCTGCTCCAGTTTCCGCGCCTGGTCCGCAATGGCGCCGGCGATCAGCGGATGCGCGTGGCCGTGCAGGTTGACCCACCAGGAGGAAATCGCATCAATCAGGCGGCGCCCTTCAGCCGTGTAAAGATAAACGCCTTCGGCACGCTCCACAAAGACGGGCGCCGGCTCCAACGCGTCCTGAGTGAAAGGGTGCCAGATGGAAAGTGGAATTTCAGACATCTAGTCGAACTTGCCTTTGTCGAATTCGCGGTTGAAAACTTCCAGCAGAATGTCGCGGTTAATCACTTCCAGCAGCGGCACGCGGCCGATGATCGGCGCGCCGCCGTACCGCTCAATGGCGCGCTCATTGTCCGCGTTGGGCGGTCCCACCGCCACCACGCCTTTCACCGTCAATCCCGCTCCCTGGATTGCGCGCAGCGTCAGCACCGTGTGGTTGATGGTTCCAAGCGCGCTTCGGGCCACTACAACCACAGGAAGATCGAGCCGCCGCATCAGGTCCAGCATGAACTCGCTCTGGTTTAAAGGCACCATCACGCCGCCCGCTCCTTCCGCAATCAGCGGCCCCGGCAGTTTGCCGTCAGGCCGGCGAATTGAGGCGAGGTCGATGGTCGCACCGGCCCGCTCAGCAGCAAGGTGCGGAGAAACCGGCGGATCAAAGACGTAACGTTCCCGCAATGCCCGCTCCGGCGGCAGCAAAGCCAGTTCCATCACCGTGCGCCGGTCACTGTCTTCGCTGGCGCCGGTCTGGATGGGCTTCCAGTAAATGCCCTCCAGCGCCGCGCACAACATCGCCGAAACCAGCGTCTTGCCAACGCCTGTGTCTGTTCCAGTTACAAAAAGGTCCGTGCTCATGACGTTTGCCTAATATAACCCGACAGCGGCCACATGGCACCCGATTTGTTAAAAGAGGGCGGGACCGCAGACTCCGTACCGGCATTGTGCCGCGCGTGCAGCTGTGCAGACGGAATGACGGGTTCGCCAGTTCTTCAACCGGCAGCCGCTCTAGCCACCCTGCCGAAGAGTCGCACAGAGGCGACATGCGAGGATTGAATTCGCTTGCGGGTTAGCCTTGGAGAGGCCCATGGCTGGCGACACTTTCATGGCATTGGCGGCGAGAACAAGCTCCGGTTCGCTTTTTGGCCATCGTTTATTTTCAACAAGATCGGTAGGTTCGTTTTCCGGTTCGTTTTCGGTTCGTTTTTTCCACAGCTACGTGTTTTCAACAACTTCTCCGCTTCGTTTTTCGGTTCGTTCCGGTTCGTTTTTTGGCCATTTCTTAGTATTTTCAATAACTTCTCCGGTTCGTTTTTCAAAAAAGGTATTCTTTTTTTATTTTTTTCCCTAAAAACCGGTGACAAACGAACCATCTTGCCGCCGCAACGGCAGGATCCGAGCGCTGCGGACGTTGCCCGCCATAAATAAAGACTACCACGCTAGCCCACATTTGTCAAGCAAATTCGGCCCGAAAGGCCCGTGGAGGCTTAAGGTTCAGGAATGCCAGGATCGCGACAAATCTTGCGAATCAAAAAGTCGTTGATCTCGTTGTGTCGCGGCACGGAAGAATGTTTTCGATTGGCGGGATTGACATATTGAGTGTGCTTGCTGCCTTCTCTCAGCAAACGGCAGCCATGGGCTTCGAGGTGGCGGAGCAGGTCGCGCAGCTTCACGCGGCCACCAAAGAGATTTTCTCTTTCAGCGAAAATTCCTCAGGCACCGGAGTCCCGGACAGATCATGATTTGCCCGAAATGTCATCTCAATAGCTTCGACGAGGTTTTCGCGAGCTTCGGACAGGGTTGCGCCTTGCGTATTGGCTCCTGGCAGTTCCTCAACCCAGGCGATATAACCTTCCGGCACCTTCTTGAAAACCGCAGTCAGTTCCATGCCTGAAATGATCTCTCAGTTGCCTTGGTTGCGCCGGGTTGTCGGCGCTCAGATTACGTCCAGATTATGCCGTCCGTTCGTTCGCATTGTCAAACATGCTGATGCGATCTCCCAAAGTGAGGGGTTCTTTCTGCCTGAACCCAGCCCCTTCGGGGAATCGCAGACCCCCGGAACAGGGGCCTGCGCCACCCAAGGGCCAGGAACGCACCCGTCGCGGCTCCAGTCGTCATGAATGTTGCCGCAGGTAAGCCTCCCGTATGGCTCGCAGAAGCTCAGTGGAGCGTGTTTCATAATGCACGAACTCCCTGAGGTTGTCACGCCTCAGATGCAACTGACCCTCGCCAACATTGCCTCGGTGCTGTCCCGCCGAATAATACCTGTTTTCTGACACCTCCTTCGACGCCAGCACCCAATAACGAATTTTGTCTCGCCAGACACCCAACCACACAAACACATCACAACAAGCAGGCTTCACCTGCTGGAAATTCATGTCAAAGTCTTTCAGTGAATCTGTAGCTAGCGCTTTAACGTAAAGAGGTTCAGTGGTGTCGAAATCGACGGCACGGGAAGCCTTGACTTCAATCTTGATTTTGGCGTCTAGAAAAAAATCGTACTGCCCCGAATAATCCTTATCCAGCTTTTTGGACGGTTTCACCAGGTCCGGGACCAACTCTGACAGATGACCCTGCGCCCATGCTTCACCGAAGCCGCGGGGTGCACTAATTTCGAAGATATAGAGGAAGCGATTCCTAGAAATGTAGTCGTCTCTCAGTTCAACATACTCGTCAAACGTCAGCTTATCAGCACCAAGCAGCGCTGAGATGATGTATTCGTACTCGTTGAAGGGGTAAACCGAGAAGAGGTCTTCCAGTTTGCGGCGGAAATCGGCCTCGTTAGGCAGCGTGGCGATGAGACGGTCCAATTCTTGTTTAAGTTTTTCCATGTAGGTCAGAAGAGAGTGGTCTGGGAGCTTTGAATGACATTGGGATTCACTTTCGGGGGCCTTCCACGTCGCCGGGATAGCTTGTTGTTCACTGGCTTATCCCCGTAAGTCGCTAACGGTTCCACGCTGACAGGCTCTTCTGGACGTGGTTCAAACTGTACGTGGATTTCGTCCTCGAAGGGGTGGCCGTTCTGCCAACCCAGCTGACCGGTCCTGCGGTGATGTTCCAGCCGTCGAATCGCGATCTCGCAGAAAAGGGGGTCAGTGTCTATAGTGAAACATCGCCGTTGCAAAATCTCGCAAGCCAAGAGGGTAGTTCCTGCGTGAGCAAAAAAGTCAACGACGAGGTGGCCAACGTTTGACGATGCCCTCACAATCCGCTCAATGCATTTCAAAGGCTTTTGTGCGTAGCATCCATTGACGTTCTCTTCCATTCGGTAGAACACTTGCTGAATGTCCACCCAGACATTACCCGCTCGAATATTCTCAGAGTTACTCCGCTCCATGTTTTCAGTGAGCATGCCGTTTACCCTCTTGTAGTAGCCGCGAAGGATTTTCGGGATATCTGTGTATTCGGCCTCCACATTGAAAACGGGGTTGCCCCTTGTGTAGTAAAGAAGTTCCTGACGGACTGCCATCCAGTTTTTCTGCGTGCCGTAGCCCCGTTGGTTCCGCATAGTGATAAAGCTGCGGGTTGTCACTGGAAGCGACCGCATCATGATCATGAAGTCGGGCAGCGGCTGGAAGCCATCTTTCTGATCCGCGCCAAGCCAGACGTATAACGAAGCGTTAGTATCCATCCGGTCCAACGTGTTCCGAACCCACCGCTTACACCACTCGGTGAATTCGCCGATCGTTCTTTCTTTGAAAGCGACAAGATTATAGGGCGGATCGTGGATAGCCAGTGCTGCGCTATTGCCACCCATGAGCTTTGAGATGTCATTAGGATTGGCCGCGTCGAGACAACCTACCCTGTGACCTGAAATCGGGTCGGTCCAAAGATCACCGGGACCAAGCCGACAGTGTGGTAGGAGCAACTCGCGGATGTCGGGGCGTTCATCTAATCGCGGCAAAGGATTATTCTTCATTTTGGCCTTTAGTTAGAGGTCTGCACCAGTTCCGCCAACCCAGCGGCGTTTGAATCCCAATCGACCTCACTTTCCTAACGCTCAAGCTAATACGTCACGCCAAATCATTGTACCGTCTTCTAGCTCCTGCTTCTATAAAATAGACTGCATGATCCCGGAGCCGGCTGCGTTGAATTTCAAGCTGCCCCAACACCCGCGCACAACCACGCGCCCCTATGGGTCCGCGTCCCGCGCGGCAACCAAGGCTTTAATCAGTCGGTCCAGGACTTCTTCTGAGAGCTTGGTGGTCACGGAGAGGCGGAGGCGCGATTGTCCTTCGGGGACGGTGGGCGGGCGGATGGGGCGGACGGCAAAGCCGGCGCGCTGGAGCGTATCGGCGTAGCGGACGGCGGTGTCGTTGCCGCCCAGCAGCACGGGCACGATCTGCGAATCGCTTGTGCCGATGTTGAACCCGGCATCGCGCAAATGCGTGCGCAGAAAACCGGCAAGGGCCAGAAGCTTGCCGCGTTCGCCATCAGCTTCGGCGACAATCTCAACTGCCTTCCCAATTTGCGCGGCGAAGTAAGGCGGCAGGGCCGTCGAGAAGATAAAGGTCCGCGCGCGGTTCACAAGATATTGCTTCAGGACTTCGGAGCCGCAGACAAACGCTCCGGCGGAAGCCAGCGCTTTGCCGCAGGTGTGGACGGTTGCGAGCACTCGCGCGTTGCCGCCGGCAGCAGCCACCAGGCCACGGCCTTGCGGGCCGAAGACGCCCGTTGCGTGGGCCTCATCCACAATCAATTCCGCGCCAAAGCGGTCGGCCAGAGAGAGCAATTCTGCCACCGGCGCGCGGTCGCCCTCCATGCTGAAGAGACTTTCGACCACAATGAACTTGCGACCCGCAGAATCGCTGCGCCGCAACGCGTCTTCAAGAAAATTCAAATCGAGATGCGGAAAGATCACCTTGCGGGCGCGAGAGAGGCGTATGCCGTCAATCAGGCTGGCATGGTTTGATTCGTCAGAAAAAACAACATCGTCGGGGCGAAGGATGGCGCCGAGCAGGCCCAGGTTGGCCGCGTAGCCGGAACTGAAAAAGAGCGCGGCTTCTGTTCCGATGAAGCACGCGAAGGCCGTTTCCAGTTCTTCCCATTCAGCCGCATTGCCGCTGAGCAGGCGCGAACCGGTGGAGGCCACAGGGCTGCCTGCCTCAAGCGCGTCCGCAACCGCACGGGCGAGCCGGGGGTCCGTCGAAAGGCCGAGATAATCGTTCGACGAAAGGTTGACGCCTTCCATTTGGGCGAGCCGCCGAAGTTGCGACTTCTCCTCGAGCGCAGTCAGTTCCGCACGCAGGCCGTCGATTGTGGATATTGTGTCCGGTTTTTTCATATGACAGATTAGAACTTGTAGCGGCGAGTTTATCTCGCCACGTGGCGGCTTAAAGCCGCCGCTACTCAAACGCCATGGGCCGCAGGCCGAGATCGCGGAACAGTTGCTCGTCTTCGTCAACCTCGGGATTGGGCGTGGTCAGCAACTTCTCGCCGGTGAAGATGGAATTGGCTCCGGCCAGGAAACAGAGCGCCGCAGCCTCGCGCGTAAGCGACCGGCGGCCGGCGCTCAGCCGCACCATCGAGGCCGGCATCAGCAAGCGCGCCGTGGCGATGCAGCGCACCAGAGCAAGAGGATCGGCCGGTTGGGCGTTTGCCATCGGAGTGCCTTCCACAGCCACCAGCATGTTGATGGGCACGCTTTCGGGATGCGAATCGAGTGACGCAAGCTGGTGCAGCAGGCCGATGCGGTCATCGTCGCTCTCGCCCATGCCGATGATGCCTCCACAGCAGACGGTGATGCCCGCGCGGCGGACGTTCTGGAGCGTGCGAAGGCGGTCTTCATATCGGCGCGTGGTGATGATGCTGTCGTAAAACTCGGGTGAGGTATCCAGGTTGTGGTTGTAGGCGGTGAGGCCGGCTTCGGCCAGGCGCTGCGCCTGCTCCGGGGTCAGCATGCCGAGCGTGCAACAGACTTCCATGCCGAGCGACGAGACGCCGCGCACCATTTCAAGCACGGCGTCAAAATCCCTGCCGTCGCGCACCTCGCGCCACGCCGCGCCCATGCAGAACCGCGTGGAGCCCTCGCTTTTGGCCTCTCGCGCGCGGGCCAGAACGTCATCCACATCCATCAGGCTGGCGCGCTCCACGCCGGTTTCGTAATGCGCGCTCTGCGGGCAGTAGCCGCAGTCTTCCGGGCAGCCTCCCGTCTTGATTGAAAGCAGCCGGCAACACTGCACTTCCTGCGGATTGTGGTGCTGCCGATGTACCTGCTGCGCCTGAAACACCAGCTCCAGCAGCGGCTGATGGTAAATGGAGCGGACTTCGTCGCGCGTCCAGTCGTGCCGCAGGGTCTGGTTGGGTGCTGATAATGTTAGAGCGGATTTCAAAAGATTCTTCCTTTCATGCTCACAGTCGCACGCATTGCAAAAGCAGCAATGTGCCA
This sequence comes from Acidobacteriota bacterium, assembly GCA_021787735.1. Classification (GTDB taxonomy): domain Bacteria; phylum Acidobacteriota; class Terriglobia; order UBA7540; family UBA7540; genus SCRD01. Next base: position 35,097 of record JAJYLL010000010.1, read on the forward strand.
CCCGGGTAACGATAAATGCCGGGGTCCTTCGCTCCGCTCAGGATGACGTTTGCGAGAGGAGTATGGTTCAACCCACAATGCTGTGTGCCGCCCGAGGGCCCACAAGGATCAGCTTACGCCACGGCGGGGCGGGGTGTCACCTGCTCGGCATCGATGGTGGCCGTGGCGGATTCGAGCCCGGGCGATGACGCCTGCACGGTGATCTGGCCCGCCTGCTTTGTTCCCTGCACGATGGCCGCGCAGAGGCCGTTGAATGCGTGGCGCTCGCTCGCCTTGTCGGCTTCGTGGCTTGAGGGATCGCCATTGCCCACGCCAATCAGCTTTCCGCTGCCCGAAACCTGGAAGCTGATCAGGTTGTCGGCCTCGGGAACCACGCGGCCCTGCGAGTCCACCACGCTTACGGCGACAACGGAAACGTCTTCGCCATCGGCGCCGATTTTCGCACGATCAGGCTGGAGCACGATTTTTGCCGGCTTGCCGGTGGTTTCCCTTTTGTCGGTCATCACTTGCTTGCCACCCTTGTAACCACGGGCTTCGATCACTCCCGGCATGTAGTTCACTTTCCAGGCCGCGTGCGAATTCTTTTCCACCGTTTTGGCACCCAGGCTTTTGCCGTTCAGGAACAGCTCCACCTTGTCCAGATTGGTGAAGCACCAGACGTCAATGGGCTTGCCTTCCTGGTCCCATGTCCAGTGCGGGAACAGATGCAGTACGGGCTTATCGCCCCACCACGCTTTGTAGTAATAACCGAGGTCTTTGAAAAAGCCGCAGGTGTCGAGCACGCCGAAGTGCGAACTGATGCACGGCCAGCCGTAGGGCGTGGGCTCGCCGCGATAGTCAAAGCCGGTCCAGACAAAGCCGCCGGAAAGCCACGGGCGCTCATCGTAAATCTGCCACCACTCTTCCGCGGACGTGGCCCAGGGCGGATAGTTCTCGTCGTAAGAGCTGACGTAACCGCTCTCCGGGTCGTTGAAATAAATCCCGCGCGTAGAAACGGTGCTGGCCACCTCCGTGCCCACAGCGGGCTGGTTGGGAAACTTCCGGCGATATGCGTCAATCTCAGGCGCGTGCTTGTAATTAAATCCCATCACATCAAGCACGGTGGAAATGCCTTCGCCCCAGCCGCCGTTCATGGCCTGGGTGATGGGGCGCGTGGGATCGAGGCGATGGACCAGCCGCTTCATGGTGCGGCAGATGCGCGCGCCGCGTGCGGTGCCCTGTTCCTGCTCTTCGTTGCCGGTGGACCAGAAGACCACGCTGGGATGGTTGCGGTCGCGCCGGACCAGGCGGCTCAACTGGCTGAGTCCTTCCGGAACGGATGAGAACATACGGGTTTCATCCAGCACGACAATGCCGAGCCGGTCGCAGGCATCCATCAGCTCGGGAGTCGGCGGATTGTGCGATGTGCGCAGGCCGTTTGAGCCCAACTCCTTCAGCCTTGCAATGCGGTAATATTGCAGGCGGTCCGGCAGCGCGATGCCCACGCCGGCATGGTCCTGATGGTTGCAGGTCCCCTTGATCTTTACCGGCTTGCCGTTCAGGAAGAAGCCGTTGTCCTTGTCAAAGTGAATGGTGCGAATACCAAAAGGAGTCTCATACGTGTCCGCTGCCGTTCCGCCGGCCTCAACGGTGGTTTCCAGGCGGTACATGTGTGGCGTTTCAATCGACCAGAGCTGCGGGTTGCTGACCTTGACCTTCTGGGTGATTTTTCGCCGCTGCCAGGCCGGAATTTGAACGGGCTCCGAGCGGTGCGTGGCCACTACGTTGCCCTTGCCGTCCACAATCCTTGAGACGACCCTGCAGGAGGCATCAGCATCCTGATCGTTGCCGACCTCGGTGGCGATGGTGAGCGTGGCCGAGTTGTTCGCGACTTCCGAAGTCACAAAAGTGCCCCATTGCGGCACATGCACGGGATTTGTCTTTACCAGCCAGACGTGCCGGTAGATTCCCGCGCCTTCGTACCACCATCCTTCATGCTCCGTTGCATCCACGCGGACCACCAGGATGTTTTTGCGGCCGTAGTAGGCCTGGTCCGTAATGTTGTAGGAAAAGGGCGCGTAACCGCTCAGATTGCGCCCGAGATAGTTTCCGTTCAACGCCACCATCGAGTCACGAAAGACGCCGTCAAATTCCAGGCTGAGCCGGCTCCCCCGGTCGCTTTCAGCAATCTCAAACACGCGCCGGTACCAGCCAACGCTGGTTTGCGGGTAAGGCCTGCCGAGCGGCTTGGAACCGTGGGCGGTGAGCCATTTGTCATTGTGGAAAGGCAACGCGACGCCCCAGTCATGGGGAACGTCAACGGCTTCCCAATCGCTGTCATCAAAATCGGGCCGCGAGGGTTTGAAGAAGTCGCCGGTCTTCTGATAAGCGCGGCCGAGGCCGTAATCAAAATCCTTTGAGGGATCAGCGGCGTTTCCCAGATGAAAGTGCCAGCCGAAATCCAGCAGAAGTCGCTCGCGCGATGAGCCGGACGAAGCGGGCTGATTTACCTCTGCCGCAAGCGCCCTGCCGGGCGTCGCCAGCAGCTCGCTGGTCCCCTGCCCCAGAGAGGCTGCACCGGCTGATACGACGATACCGTTCTTCAAAAAATCACGTCTTGTCCAGTTTGGCATTTTTCACTCCTGTGTTGATGACGTGCGAATTGGGTCGTGCAAGCCAACTTCGGATTCAAGTGGCGGTTTGCCATGATTGGAAACCCAAGATTATATCTCTGGATAAGGTCTAAATCGCCACGAATATGGAGGAAAGTGCTGGTCGTGTGCCATGGAGCCATTCGACAGACTTAAACTGGGATATCGGTCCGCGATCAATTTCTTAGGACAAGTTAACACTGCAGGCCGGTGGGCGGCACCCCAGGGGCAACGTGCAGCGCCCGCAGGCACAAGGAAGGGCGCTGATCGGGATTGCGCGATAACCCTTGGAAATGCATTAATATATAGCAATTTCGCGCCTCGTAATATAAAGAAACCGGCAAATTGCATTGACTAGAATTGTGCGAAAGTGCACAATTAAGGGTTAAAAGCCCAAAGAACCTTGCAGGCGGGAAGTGTAATTGCCAGAGAGGAAGGTTAGGCTCGTGGCGAACAAGAATAAGAAGCTTAAATTTGGAATTGGGATTGCGATCATCCTTGTTGCTGTGGGGTGGGAGGCCGTTTCCGGTTTTCAAGAATCCAAGACATACTATGTCACCGTGAAGGAACTGACCTCTGGGAAAGTCAGCCATGAGCATGTGCGTGTGGGGGGAGTCATCGTTCCAGGGTCCATTCACCGAAGTGGTCAGAGCCTAACGTTCCGCATCTCTCAAGATGACATATCAATTCCTGTAACCTACGTCGGCAATGAAACCCTGCCCGATGACTTCAAGGGTGGCGCCAATGCGATTGTAGAGGGCGATTACACGGCCGACGGCACTTTCCGCGCCCAGCAGGTCCAGGCAAAATGCGCCTCCAAGTATAAGGCCGTACCTGTCGCTCCCACGGGAACCAATGTTGCTTCCAAAGTGGCATCGTACGGCGAGTGAAGATTGAAATTGGTCGCAGCCTTTTCCATCATGCTCAACTTTCCTGATAAGGCCAAAATGCTGGACGCAGATCCAAACAGGGGGATCTAAGCCACTATGAATCAAGTCGGAGCCGTAGGTCTCATCGCCGCCTTGGTGTTTGCTGTTTATGGGATGATCACTGGCGCTGCAGCAGGAAAGTTGCGCAGCCCGAGGATGCTGAAAAGCGCGCAACGCGCCGTCCTGGGCTTTTTCGCCATGACGACACTGGCGGTTGTGTCGCTTGAATACCTGGTTCTCACAAACAATTTCCACAGCGCCTACGTAGCTGAATATTCCAGCCGTGCGCTTCCGGTGCTCTACAAGATCCCCGTCTTGTGGGCAGGGCAACAAGGCTCGCTGCTGTTCTGGACCTGGCTGTTGTCAATTTATGTGGCGGCGGCCGTCCTGCTCAATCGGAAGAAGAACCGGCAGTTGATGCCTTATATCATTGCGATCTCCATGGGCGTGGGCACGTTTTTCTCCATGGTGACTTTCTCCGTGGCCAATCCTTTCAATGAGCTCAACCTCGCCAGCGCCAGCGGAGTCACGCCATACGCGCCTCCTGATGGAAACGGCCTCAATCCTGCCTTGCAATTCCATTCAATGGTGGCCCATCCTCCGATGCTTTACCTCGGCTATGTCGGAATGGCCATCCCATTTGCGTTTGCCATGTCGGCCTTGATGACGCGCCAGTTGGGCGATAATTGGATTCGCGTAACCCGCCGATGGGTCATGGTGCCCTGGATGTTTCTGGGCATCGGCATCGTGCTGGGCGGACAATGGGCCTATCATGTCCTTGGCTGGGGCGGGTACTGGGCATGGGACCCGGTGGAGAACGCCTCTCTGCTGCCGTGGCTTGCGGGCACGGCCTTCCTCCATTCGGTCATGATCCAGGAAAAGCGCGGCATGCTGAAAGTCTGGAACATGGTTCTGGTTATTCTGACTTTCTTCCTGTCCATTTTTGGAACGTTCCTGACGCGCAGTGGCATCATCTCCTCCGTTCACGCGTTTGCAAAGTCTGATATCGGGCCCTGGTTCTCGGTGTTTCTTGCCATCATCGCGGCATTTTCGCTGACAGTGCTCTTCCTGCGCCTTGATTTCCTGAAATCGGAGAACCGACTTGATTCCATCGCGTCGCGCGAAAGCGGGTTCCTGTTTAACAACTGGATCCTGTTAGCTGCCGTGCTGGCAGTGCTTTGGGGCACCATTTTCCCGGTCATCTCCAAGGCCATAGAAAACGTCACCGTCACCGTGGGTCCGCCGTTTTTTAACAAGGTGATGATCCCTATCGGCTTGCTTCTGCTTTTCCTGACGGGTGCAGGGCCAATGCTGGCGTGGCGGAAGACCTCTTTTCAGAGCATTAAACGCAATTTCACGTTTCCTCTGATTTTTGCTGCAGTGGTCGGCGGAGTGATCTTTTATGCGGGTGTTCACCGCCTTTACACGTGGATGTCGCTATTCCTGTGCGCGTTTGTCGCCGCGAGCATTGTTGCGGAGTTTTACAAAGGCGCCCGCACACGAATGAAGTCAAGTAAGGAGAATTTTTTCGCGGCGCTTTACAACCTGACCATGCGGAACACGCGCCGTTACGGCGGCTACGTTGTCCACTTTGGCATTGTTTTGCTCTTTGTAGGGTTTGCCGGGCAGGCTTTCCGGTATGAAACCCAGGGATTGATGGGGCCGGGCGACCTTTTGCGGGCCAAGAATTACCTGTTCCGGTGTGAGGGCATCTCTACAGGCCAGAAGGCGAACTACCAGTATGAGACGGTGGATTTGAGCGTGACCAAAGACGGGCACGCGCTGACCGTTATGCATCCGGAAAGGCGATTTTATATGGCGGAGCAGCAACCTATCAGCCATATTGCTCTGCGTTCCAACCTGGCCCAGGACCTTTACGTCGTAACGGAGGGTACAGATCCGAATTCCGGCAAGGCCATCATTCATGTGATTATCAATCCGCTGGTGCAGTGGGTATGGATTGGCGGGATGGTCATCCTACTGGGAACGATCCTGGCGCTGATTCCCAGCAGCATCGAGCGGCAGATGGGAAAACTCCACAAGGATCAGGAGGAAGCCGTTGCGGCGCACCATGTCGGCTAGCAGGCTGCTGAAGATTGTAGTGCTGGGCCTCGCTCTGGCCAGCGCGGCCATGGCAGCGCAAACGCCTGCTCAGATCGGGAAGGACATTGGCAACAAGGTCATCTGCCTTTGCGGGTGCCAGACGAGCCTGAACGATTGCCCTATGCCGCATTGCGACGAGAAAGCGGCTGAGCGGCACTTGATTAGCATGGACCTTGCAGAAGGCAAGGCCGAACCCGTCATCCTTCAGGATCTTGTAAACAAGTACGGCGAAAGAGTTCTTGCCGCCCCGCCCGCGCATGGTTTTAACCTGACGGCATGGTTTCTTCCGGGCGTCGGATTGCTCATCGGATTGTTTCTGGCAATCACAATTGTCCGCAGGTGGCATCGGCCGGCCGTGCAAGCGGCAGCAACCCCAGCCGTTCCCCTGGACGGCAACCTCCGCAGCGCCGTGGAAAACGAAATGAAGAAGTACATTGACTGATGTGACGCATTCGGTAGGTCGTGTGAAGCTAAGGTAAAAAGATGGAACTGGGAATTGCAATTCTTTTGGTAATCGGGCTGGCCGTATTTACGATCACTCCCCTGCTGGCTCCCGAGGGCTCCGCGGAAGACGCTTTGCCCATTGATGTGACGCCGTTGACTGACTTGAAGCGGCGTAGAATGGTTGTCTACGAAAACCTCAAGGACCTTGAGTTCGAGTATGAAGCGGGAAAAGTAGCCAAAGACGACTATCAGTCCCTGAGGGAGAATCATCTGGCGGAAGCTGCCCAGTTGATGCTGGCGTCCCAGGAACAGGAGGAAATTACCGAAAACGACCTGCTGATCGAGAAACAAGTTGCCGAGCGGCGCGCGCAAAGGAAATCGAAGCGTCCGGACCCCTTCGTCTGCCCCGAATGTGAGTTCGAAAACCCGCTATCAGTAAAATATTGCGGCAATTGCGGCAAGGAATTGCCTCAACGCAGCCGCAAGAAATAAACCAGGTGAAGTTCCGCCGTGCGGCGGTGCCTTGCAGAGTTGAATCCTTGTACCAAGTGAAAAGAAAAACTACATTTGCTATCCTGACGGCCATTGCATTTTTTGCCGTCTTTTTTGGAACCCCACGCCGCGCCCTCGCGGCCCAGATTCAGGGGCAGGTTTCCAATGGTACAACCCAGCAACCGCTGGCCAACCAGAAAATAGACATCGTCAGCCCGCAGGGCGGCATGTCAGTTGTCGGCCGAGCCACCACCGACGCGAGCGGCCATTTTGTCGTCGACAGTAGCCAGATCGACACCAATGGTTTTTTCCTGCTGCAGACAACTTATCAGGGCGTGGATTACTACGCGCCGGTTAAATTCGACCCTAGCGGAAATGCTGCCGTCAACATTACGGTTTACGAATCCACCACCAAAGAGCCCGCGCTTCAGATAAGCTCCGCCCGGGTGATTGTGCGTGCGGAAGGAACGCAGGCGCACGTGCAGGAGCTGTTTGCAGTCGAGAACGGGACACAGAAGGCCTACCGGAGTTCCAAGGGAACGTTCGGGTTCCACGTTCCTCCCGACGTAAGCAACCCCACTGTGGCCGCCATCGGACTGATGAACATGCCTTTGCCTCAAACTGCGGGAAAGGGCAAAAAGCCGGGCGACTTTTACATCACATACCCGTTGAAGCCCGGGATGAACGTGATGATGGTGTCGTACGATACGGATTACGGTTCTCGGCAACTGAACCTGGACAACAGCGTTGCTTATCCGATTGGGCGTATACAGCTTTTTGTGATTCCGCCAAGCCTCACGGTCAAATCGAAATTGTTTTCTCCCGCCGGCCAGGACTCCGATAGCGGCGCGCAAGTCTATGAGGCAAGCGGGCTGAAAGCCGGCGCCGCATTCGCGGCCCAGATCTCCGGAGAACCAGCCTCGGCTAGCGAACAGGCAAACAACGCCGGCCAGCAACAGGAAGGCGACCAGGTCAAGATTGTCCCGGACTCGATTACTTCCGTCGGCGTTCCCTTCATGCTCTGTTTTCTGCTCTTTTTATTGTGGGCGCTGGGTATTCGAGTAGCCAAGGAATGGCCCCGCTGGAAGGCCAAGCAGCAGGGCAGTCCGGTCCAGAAACAGTTTCGGGACAAAATGGAAACTCTGATAAACTCCATTGCGGACATCGATGAGCTGTTTGCCTCCGGCAAAATCGCTGAAAAACAATATTGGAAGGAACGCTTGGAACTGAAGGCGAAGGCCGTAGCCATTTTGAAGGCTGGGCCTTCCACAAAATCCAAGCCTTATGGCTCCCCAAGATCGCAACGCTAAGCCGGTGCTGGAAGTCCGGAACGTGACCAAGTTCTTCGGCGACCTTGCAGCGCTGAAGGAGGTTTCGCTCGGCATCCGATGCGGCGAAACAGCGCTTCTTTACGGCCCGAATGGCGCGGGCAAGACAACGCTCTTGAGGATGCTTGCCTCACTGGCGCGGCCGAGTTGCGGCGAAATCCTCTTTGATGGCAAGAACATCGAGCATGACGGAGCGCGCGCCAAGGCGGCCATCGGCTTTGTTTCACATGCGACCTTCCTGTACGGAGAATTGACCGTCCGCGAGAATCTCAAGTTTTTCGGGAGCCTTTTCGGGCTGAGCCAGCTTGAAAAAAAGATTGACGGCGCACTTGAGATGTTTGATATGAGTTCGCGTCAGGACGTTTTCGCACGCGACCTTTCGCGAGGCTTGCAGCAACGCGCCTCTCTGGCCCGGGCCTTTCTGCACGACCCGGACTTCGTGATCCTCGACGAGCCCTTCACGGGGCTGGACCATCAGTCAGTGGAAAAGCTGGAAAACCTTTTGCACCGGTTGCCGGATCAGGGAAAAGCGCTGCTGTTCTCTACTCATGATTTCGAGCAGGGCGCCGCTCTGGCGAAACGCCTGATCGCGCTGAAGGCAGGACGGGTTCGTTACAACGGCCCCCTGGATATCGCGCCGTTTGAAAGCCTGGGCATCGTGCGGAGCAACGGGCAGGATAGTAATGAGTAGCCTCAGAATCATCTGGAACATTCTGATCAAAGACCTTCGCGTCGAATGGCGAAACCGGGAAACGCTGGCCTCGATGTGTGTTTTTGGTCTGTTGATCGTGTTCCTCTTTAACTTTGCTTTTGAGACTGCCCGCGAAGAGACGTTGCGCCTGCTTCCGTCCGTCCTGTGGGTGGCGATTGCATTTGCGGGAGTTCTGGGCTTTAACCGCTCGTTCGCATCCGAGCGCGAAAATGCCTGCCTGGAGGGCATGACGCTGGCACCCGTGGATCCCAGCACGATCTTCGTGGGAAAGATGCTGGCAAACCTGATTTTTCTTGGAATCGCCGAAGTCGTGATGGTGTTTGCGGCCACGCTTTGGTTCAATGTTTCTTTTCTGCCGGCCCTTGGCCAGTTGCTGCTGATCGCCTTTTTCGGCACCCTGGGCTACGCCGCACTGGGTACAATTTTCGGTGCGATTGCCGCCAACACTCGCATGCGCGAGGTGATGTTGACGGTCCTGCAATTCCCCATCGCATTCTGGATTCTGATGCTTTCCATCGATTCCACGGGCAATGCCTTGCGCGGAAACCCGCAGGGCAACTGGATCGGAGGTATTGCACGAGTGGCAGGCATCAGCGTGGTTTTTACGGTTGCATCATACCTGCTTTTCGAATACGTCTTGGAAGAGTAATCTGTTGATTTGCCGCAGGACCTGTGGGTCCAGGAACAGCAAGTTGATATCCTGGCCTTCCGTGGTTGCCAACAACAGGGGCATTGAATGAACAAGAAGTTTCCGATTTCGCTTCACTTTGTACTGACCTTTATAGGTCTGGCTGTAATGCTCTACATGATCTTCCTCTACGCGCCGGAAGAGATGACCATGGGTGAAGTACAACGGATCTTTTACGTTCACGTTGCATGCGCCTGGCCCGCGCTGATGGGATTCATCATTATCTTCTTCTCAAGCATCGTCTACTTGTGGAAGCGAACTCAGTATGCAGACGAATTGGCGCACACCACGGCCGAGGTTGGTTTCATCTTTTGCACCTGCGTGCTGGTTACGGGACCGCTATGGGCCAAACCGGCCTGGGGCGTGTGGTGGGCCTGGGATGCGCGTCTGACGCTGACGTTCCTGTTGTGGCTGCTTTACATCGCCTACCTGATGCTGAGAAGTTATCTGGTTAACCCGGGACGTGCGGCAAACCTCTGCGCGGTGGTCGGCATTATTGGATTCGTGGATGTGCTTATCGATTACATGGCCATCCGCTGGTGGCGGACCCAGCACCCGCAACCTGTCGTGCTCGGCGGCCCTGATTCCGGGCTCGACCCGCGCATGCTGGCCACGCTCCTGGTCAGTGTGTGCGTCTTTACGATTCTCTTCTTCCTGCTGGTCCGGATCCGATTGCGGCTGGCAGGCATACGGAGGGAACTAAGCGAAATTCGTCACGTTCTGGCGTTCAAGCATTCGGAGGATTAAAGTGGTCAACAAATATCTTTTTCTCGCTTACGCGTTTGTCTGGCTGATTTTCATTTTGTATACGTGGAACATCAGCCGCCGCCAGGCGAGTCTGAAGAAAGAACTCGACGAACTAAAACACAGGGTCGGGGAATCCGTTTCCGCGCCGACGCAGGGCAAGTCCGGTTATTAAAACGCCGGCTGAACCTTTATAATTATCCATGCGGCCCATTCGAATTAGCCCCTGAGTCCCTGAGCCTCCGCCCAGAGTCAAATGCAAAGGGCACCAAACAGATCCATCCTGACTTCCCATGAGTCGTGCGGGGCACAAGAGCTTGTACCCCGCCGAATCTCGTCTCTTATGTTCCCCCTTATTGGACGGTAAACGATGCCGGCGCGCTCAGCCGGAACGTTATAAGGGTTTCTGCAGGGAGGACAATCTCTTTCTTCCCGGTAGCGTACGCAGCTCCCGCGCCGCCTGCCGCACCAACCAGACCTCCAATGGCAGCTCCCTTGCCGCCACCAGCAACCGCCCCAACAAGCGCTCCCAATCCGGCCCCGCCACCGGTCATTAGAATATTGCGCTTTTTGTGAGAGGCGCCGGATTCACCCCAAGTCTCAGTCGAAATGGCAGTCCGCTGGCCTCCGGGCTGAGTGATAGACGTCAGCATCAGCGAAATTTCCGCGGGCCGCTTGAGCCGGCCCGAACTGACTACGTCCGTCACGCGGCCGCTAACCGAGCTTCCCTGGGGCGCCACGGTAACACCTTGGACCACCAATGGATCGGCCAACGTTCCTTCAAACGCGCTACCAGGAGCGGTTGTGCCCGTGTTGAGCTCGGTGGAGAGGCGGACGTGAACAGAAGTGCCTGCTGGTGCTGTAAATGTCTGCGGCGCTGGGGCTGATGCCACTGACGACGCAGACTCGCGCGACCGGGAACCTTCTCTCCGGTGGGTCAAAGGCGCAGGTTGCCCCGGCTGTGCTGATGAAGCCGCAGTCGGAGATGACGCGTCTGTATTATCGGGTTGATTAGCCGCCGACTGGCAGCCGATCATGACAGCAAGGGTGAACGCAAGGGCTAAGGCTTGGATCGCTCTCTTCGTATTCAATGGAAACCTCCAACACAGGCTTAAAGCCTGCTTTGATTGTCATTAGGCGTCCCCCCCATGGGGCCAAAAGCCCCATACACTCCGGGATACTTCATCGAAGCGTAAACAAATAGCCCCAAAAAATCAAGTGCCAAGTGGACTGCGCTAGCGTCTGTCAGCGGCGACGGGGCTGGCTGATTCGCACGCGAGTGTCGCAAAACGCCTTTCAAGTTAACGTCCCTTGTCTCATGGGTAGGGCAAATCCATCGACGGAAACCGGGCCTGCGTGATAGGCTTAATGAGTTACGAATTCCGCTTCGAATCCGAACAAGCGGTTTCATGACGTGTCAGACTTCGGGTCCTGTGCAACGGATGTTCGTGAACCCCGCCAGGTCCGGAAGGAAGCAACGGTAGCGAGCCGCTCTGTGTGCCGCAGTTAACCCGAAGTCTGATCAATTCTCTGGATTAGGGACTCAGGGTTTATCAGCGTGAACCAGACTTCGCGTCCAGTCCCTCGACCCTGACCTCTGACCTCTGCGCTTATGTCTTATCAGGTTATTGCCCGCAAATACCGGCCTCAGGTTTTTGACGACGTGGCCGGGCAGAGGATGATCACCGACACGCTGAAAAACGCGGTGGTCAAACAACGGGTTGCACACGGATACATCTTTTCCGGCGCTCGCGGTGTGGGCAAGACCACCACTGCGCGAATTCTGGCCAAGTCCCTCAACTGCATCAAGGGACCAACGGTAACTCCCTGTGGGGAATGCCCTTCCTGCCAGGAAATCGCTCAGGGAAATTCAGTTGATGTATATGAAATCGATGCGGCGTCCAACCGTGGCATCGACGAAATCCGCGAATTGCGGGAAACCGTCCGATACCTTCCCGCCCGCGATCTCTACAAAGTCTTCATCATCGACGAAGCGCACATGCTGACTACCGAGGCATTCAATGCGCTCCTGAAAACGCTGGAAGAGCCGCCTCCGCGATCGCTTTTTGTCCTCTGCACCACGGAAGCGCACAAACTCCCGACCACAATCCAGTCGCGCTGCCAGCATTTCTCTTTCCGTCTGCTGGACTACTCGGAAATTCTCAGCCGCCTGGAATGGGTGATAAAGCAGGAAAAGTTTGATGCCGACGAAGGCGCGCTGAGCGCGATTGCTGAGGCCGCTGAAGGCAGCCTGCGCGACGCTCTTTCACTTCTGGACCAGGCTATCGCCTCCAGCGGTGACCGACTGGAAGAGGGGCACGTTCGCCGGTTGCTGGGCGTCGTCCCCAGCCAGGTCCTGGCGGAACTGGCGGAGGCCATCGGAGCAGGCGACACGGCAAAGGTCCTTCAGATTGTCGAACGGGTTGCGACGGAAGGCTACGAACTGAATCATTTTTGCGGCGAGTTCACACGCTACATTCGCAATCTGACCGTCGCCAAGAGTTGCGGGGCAGAAAGTCCATTGCTTCAACTGCCCCCCAGCGGGCGCGGACTGTTGAGCAGACTCTGCGAGCAATTCAGCGAAGAAGACCTCGCTCGCTTCTTTCAGATCCTGGTGCGAACCGAAAGCGAAATGCGATACGCGTTGAACCCGCGTTTCCATCTGGAGCTTGGCCTGATTAGAATGGTGCATGCAGGCAAGCTGGCCTCGCTTGAAAGCCTGCTGGCCGAACTGCGTGGCTCACTCCCAGTGGGGGCCGGTAAACAGGTGTCGAGGTCTTCAGGAAATCAGCCGTTATCCGGTCCTGTGCCCGAGAAAAGACCGCAATACGCCCCTCGCTCCGCTCCGCCGGCACTTGTTCAACAACCTGAGCGACCCCGCAGTCCGGTAAAATCCGCCGAACGACCTGAAGGCACCCCGTCCAAAGCGGACAGTGCGCCGGCTTCGCCAGCGCCTCCCGCATCATCAGCGGCAAGGCCGGTCACTGTGGAAACATCCGGGGACCCACGGTTAAGCAAGATCAAAACCCTGGCGTTTGGCCAGTCCAAACTGTTGAGCAGTTGTCTCGAACCGGTTTCAGGATGGCGTTTTGAGGACGGTGAAGTCCGCTTTATTTTTCCGAAAAGCGACTCGTGGGCAGTTGATTTCCTGAGTGCCAGCGAGCAGCAGGAAAAGCTGCAGGCGCTTTGCGCGGAGGTGCTGGGGCAGCCAGTCAGGATTTGTGTTACACTCGATAGCGAGGAGAAGTCGGGGCTCAAGAATCGTCGTAGCGTTCGCGAACGCGCCGAAGACGACGAAGGGGTTGAAGCACTGGTTAAGAAATTCCGATGCACCCTGGTTGATGTGGTCGATTTGAGCCGGGAGTGACCCATGAAAAATCTGCAACAGGTACAGCAAATGCTTAAGCAGGTCCAGCAATTCCAGGAGCAGCTCCAGAAACAACTTGATGATCTGGTAGTGGAGTCTTCCACTGGCGGTGGGATGGTAACCGTCAGGATGAACGGCCAGAAGCATCTGGTCTCTGTTCATATCGATCCGGAAGTTTATAAGTCCGGCGACATTGAGATGCTCCAGGACCTTTTGCTGGCCGCCGTCAATGAATCCGCTAGAAAAGTCGACGAGCAGGTTGCCAACCAAATGGGTTCGCTGGCGGGCGGTCTGAATCTTCCCGGCCTCAATTTTTAGCAGGATCCTTCCGCGCAACAACTCAGGACTTCCACAAAATGAGCGAATACGCAGCGCCGCTTGCGCGCCTGATTGAAGAACTGAAGCACTTGCCGGGCATTGGACAGAAGTCTGCCCAGCGCATTGCTTTCCACCTGGAGCGCGCGCCGAGGGAAGACGTTCAGCGGCTGGCTGAGGCCCTTCTCGACGCCAAGGACAAAATCCGGCTTTGCAGCGTCTGCAACAATCTCACGGAGTCCGACCCGTGCGAGTACTGCTCGGACCCCAGGCGCGATCCGGAATTGCTGTGTGTGGTGGAAACTCCCTTCAACGTGATTTCCGTGGAGAAAGCGCATGAGTTTCGCGGCCGTTATCACGTGCTACACGGCGCTCTTTCGCCGCTGCAGGGGATCGGCCCGGAGCAACTCAAGCTGAAGAGCCTGATTGACCGCCTAAAAGACGGTACGGTGCGTGAAATGATCGTAGCTACCAGCCCCACCGTCGAAGGTGAAGCCACTGCTGTTTACCTGGCCCGGCTGGTCAAGCCGCTGGGCGTCAAGGTCAGCCGGATCGCCATGGGAATACCTGTGGGCTCTGATTTGGAGTTCGCGGATGAAGTCACGATGCTCCGCGCACTTGAAGGCCGCCGCGAGATGTAGCCCTGCCTTGCACTCTGCAGATCTTATTCTTAATGAAACTCAGACCCCGGAAGGTTCCCGGGCAGGCGGCGTAGCTTCTTCGAATCCTCAGCAAAAGCGATGTGCTTCCCAACTCCCTATTTCAGCGCGTCCATCACTTCGTCAAGGACCTTCTTTGGCGGGCGCACAACGGACTGCGGGAGCGTCGCCAGCGGTTGATCAACAACATTCAGCATGTCGATGAAGCTTGGCTTCTGCGTATCCAGGTAGAACAAACCGGTCACGATCTCTCCCTTGTCGTGTGCTTCGGTCAGAACTCTCAACGCTTCCGTCCTGTTTGTAGGATCGTAGTCGGAATTCAGTTTTTTAAGCAGCAGATGGGAGCCATCATGAAGCGCAATTTCAGTGGTTGTTCCAGGATCATAGTCTGCGGTGATTTCTTCGAAGGACGGGATATAGCTGACTTCTTCAAGCGGGGAATCGTGATCCCGGACGTAGCTGTAGCTTTTGGTTGATCCGATGTGGTCGTTGAAGGTGACGCACGGCGAAATCACGTCCAGCATCACCGTGCCCTTATGGCCAAGGGCGCCTTCCAGCAGCGCCAGCAATTGCTTCTTGTCACCGGAAAACGAGCGGCCCACGTAGGTGGCACCCAGCATAATCGCAAGCGCGCACGTGTCGATGGGCGGCAGGTCGTTGACGACTCCGTTTTTCAGTTTGGAGCCAAGATCCGCCGTTGCTGAAAACTGGCCCTTCGTCAGTCCGTAAACCCCGTTGTCTTCGATAATGTAAACCATCGGGAGGTTACGGCGCATGAGGTGGACAAACTGACCGATGCCGATCGAAGCGGTATCACCGTCACCGCTGACACCAATGGAAATCAGGTTGTGATTCGCAAGCATGGTACCGGTGGCAATCGAAGGCATGCGGCCGTGAACAGAATTAAATCCATGAGAGGTGGCAAGAAAATAGGCGGGACTCTTTGATGAGCAGCCGATTCCAGAAAGCTTGGCTACGCGGTATGGCTCAATGCCCACTTCGTAACACGCCTCGATAATGCGTTCGGATATGGCGTTATGGCCGCAACCCGCGCAGAGCGTGCTCTTCTTTCCTTTGTAGTCGGATAGTTCCAGCCCTACACGGTTCACTTTCCTGGCTGGAGATGAGGGAACAGCAGTCGTCGACATTTTATTTCTTGCCCTCCTGGGAAACAATCTCGTCCGTGACACTTCGAGCGTCGATAGGAATTCCTTTGTAGTTGCGGATGCTGCGGAGTTTCGAAACATCTGCCGCATCAACCTCCATCCGGAGCAGTTCGTACATCTGCCCGTCGCGATTCTGTTCAACGACATAAACGCGCTGATGCCGCCGGATAAAATCAAACACCTGCTCGGAGAAGGGGAACGCTCGAAGCCTGCAATAACTGGCCGGCAATTCGTATTCCTGCTTCATCTGGTCCAGAGATTCCACAATGGCCCAGTGCGTAGTGCCGTAGGCAATCACACCGACCTCTGCGCCGCCAGTTTCCTGCAGCACCGGAGCGGGCACTCGCTTGCGCGCCGTATTGAATTTCCTGGTCAGCCGATCCATGTTATTCACATAGTCTTCCGGCCTCTCGCTGTAAACTGCCCGCTCGTTGTGTCCACTGCCCCGCGTAAAATAGGCGGCCTTCGGATGGTTCGTTCCGGGAAGAGTACGATAGCCAATCCCATCGCCGTCCACATCCTTGTAACGCTCAAATCCACCCAGGCGTTCAAGGTCTTCTGCGCTCAGGACCTTGCCCCGGTTCATCGGTTTTTCGGGGTAAGGGAACGGATCAGACATCCAGTTGTTCATGCCCAGATCCAAGTCGCTCATTACGAAGACGGGAGTCTGAAACTCCTCTGCCACGTCGAAGGCCTCGATGGCCATGGTGAAGCACTCTTCAACTGAGCACGGAATCAGCATCAAGTGCTTGGTGTCTCCGTGCGACAGCAGAGCATTCTTAATGATATCGCCTTGCTGCGTACGCGTAGGCAGCCCGGTAGACGGGCCGGTGCGCTGAACATCAAAAATCACGGCTGGAATTTCCGTGTAGTACCCAAGGCCCATAAATTCCGCCATCAGTGAAATGCCGGGACCGGAGGTGGCCGTCATAGCACGCGCGCCTGCCCAGCCCGCGCCCATTGCCATTCCGATGGCCGCCAGTTCATCTTCTGCCTGGACGATGGCAAACGTCGCTTTGCCGGTTGCCGGGTCAAGGCGATAGCGCTTCATGTAGGTCATCAGCGTTTCAGCCACTGACGATGACGGCGTAATGGGATACCATGTGCATACGGTCACTCCTGCAAACAGCGCGCCGAGCGCCGTGGCCGAGTTCCCGTCAATGATAATCTTCCCGCGAGTCTCATCCATCCGCTCCAGGTAAAAGCGGCCCCGCTTGGGAAGGTTTTTCTCCGTATACTCGTAACCCACCTGTGCGGCAGCAAAATTCAAGTCCACGGAGCTCGGCTTCTTCTTGAACTGTTTCTTCAGCGCCTCGCGGACCTCTTCCATCGGAATGCCCAGCAGTTTGGCGAGCACTCCATCGTAAACCATGTTCCGAACCAGTTTTCGCAATTTCGCGTTCGGACAGACCGGGGCCACAAGCTCGTCAAAGGGCACCGGGTAAAAGATCACGTCGTCGCGCAGGCGTTGAAGGTTCAGCTTTTGGTCATAAACAACGCTCGCGCCGGCGCCGAGCGACACCACATCCTCCTCCGCAGTCTCGGGATTCATCGCAACCAGGAAATCGATCTCTTTGCGCCGCGCGATATAACCATATCGGGATGCGCGGATCGTATACCAGGTCGGTAGCCCTGAGATGTTGGAGGGGAAAAGGTTCTTTCCCGAAACCGGGATACCCATTTGGAAAATGGACCGCAGCAGAACGGAGTTGGCGCTCTGGCTGCCGGAACCATTGATAGTGGCAACTTGAATACTCAGATCATTAACAACTTTCTCCTGTGTGGAGTAAGTGCCCGCTTCTTTTACAGCAAAGTCAGTCATTCCCATCAGATTCCTCGAAAAATGTGACTGGAGAAATAATAACGCTCAATTGATTCGCCTTCTACGACCTAAGTCGGGTCATCGACGACGCCATATTTTGCCTTGAGCTTTTCCAAGAGGGCTGGGGATGTAAGGCGTCGAATCGTGGCGGGTCCTCTACCTGGTTTCCGTCCGGCTCTCTCGGCCGACGCGCGGCTCTTCTAAGGCAATCATTGCCATCATAGCACAAATGTGCAGGGTGTAAACCCCACCCACAACAGGCTCGGATCATTCGCTGCAGCGCCAACTTCACCACACATTCATTCAGATGTGGTGGAAGATTGAGATACAGGATGCATGCGCGCCAGCTCTTTTACAATGCCTGAACCATTGATTGATCGCCATAGAAAAGCGATACCTGAGGAGAAAACCTGGCAATCTTCCGGTCTCAGTCGAAACAGTATACTTGCGCCACGAATAGTGCTCGATTACGCCCACGGGGTAGTCCTGTAAACGTCCGGATAGATCGCACCTCACCCGGGGAGGTGTTTAAGTGAGGCACATCCAAGGGGCATTCCTTGAACGCAACCACGCCGTATTAACTTCATACTGCGAATATTTTGACGGCTGACTGCGCTGCCGTACGGACGTTCAAACCGGAACGTTGCCTGGGTCATGGCCTTTAATTTCGCAAGAGTTCTCTGTCAACAAAATGGCCAGCCTCAAATACCAAGGGGTGAGAATTGCCAGTCTTAGAGTCGTCGGATGTTTTGCTAATAACCTGATACTGGAGTTAATTCAATCACACATAATGATTATCCCACTGGTTATGCCGTACTCGGATTTGGTTTTAGTCTTTACATTTTCTATAAGGGGTTTCGCCAGTTCCGAGATTACCTCCTGATTGCAGGCACGTCTGAAATCCTGATCCGGAGCGTTCCCATAGGTTTCGTGCAGATTCAGGGCAAAGCCGGGGGAGAAAAGTCTGTTCAATCCCCTGTCAGCCACACATCGTGCTTTGTTTACAAGGTTGTCATCGAACGATGGAAAACCGATTCGGACGGACGTGGCGGCCATTGGAGTCACCATCGAATTGATATGGACGGCGTAGGTTTCAACCTTACTGACCCAACCGGAAAAGTGCTGGTTGACGCTCATGGAGCAGAATTCGATTTGCCCCGCTCCGCGCAATGCGAAGCCAGGCCGGGAGCAACCGCAGCTACGGGCTTCGCAGCCACGCAGGGAGAATTGTTGGAATACGTTAACCATGCAGACGCTCATTGGGCTGGAGGACTGGTCGAGCATGGGTTGAAATACGTGGGGCCGCAGGCTGAATCAGCCAGGGAACAAAAACGGCAGAATTTGATGGAGATATTCCAGCACACTCCGGGGTCGCCGGATTTTGTGAGCAGAATGGTAACGATGATGGCACCAAGGATCAGCCAGCAACTGGAAGGGATGGGTCCGCAATGCGACCTCCAAGCACGAAGAAGCCCGGCAAACCGCCCTCCAGCACCCTCCAGGGAGTCCGGAATTCATGGAGGGTCTGATGCGCGCACAACAGACCGCTGGAATGACAGGCGGGAGTGCTCCATTTCCCATCCTAACCAAGGCTCTGGGTAGAGGTCCGGAATCAACTCCCGGCACGTTTGGCGCTGCCAGTGGACGCTATCGTTTTACTGAATACTGTCTGGTTCCCGGCGGGCAGTATGACATCAGCGGGACGTGCGTCGAGAACCCACATCCGAAGGACGCGAACGACCACAATATGATCGTCAAAGGATCTACCGAGGAGGAGTTCCTTATCTCAGGCAAAACGGAAAAGGAGCTGGAAAAGGGCTTGCGAAAAAAGGCGGTGTTAATGATCCTGGGTGGCGCGGCCCTTTCGGTGGTTTGCATGGCAATATTACTTGCCAAGTTCGGCTTGCTCTAGTCCCTGATTTCTTCCATCATTATTATTCGTCAGAATCTTGGTAAGAATTTCACACCCGCAGGACGAGTGATGCTATAATGTGTTGACGCTTAATACCGCGGTTGTGTGGTGCGGTTGCTCCGATTGATTACGAATCTGATCTGAGAAGTCCCACCTTCAGTTTCCTCCGTATGTTTTTAGCGTAAATCAATGAACTCTGGCTCCGCCAGCTCTGCGCCCGGTTGCCCCGGTGTGCGCGACCATGGCATTCGCCAGAAAGAGAGAAAATTAGACTAGTGCAAAATTTTTCAGAACTTTCGATTTCAGCCTTCACCAAAGAGCGGCTGTCCCAGGCAGGCTTTTCTACGCCCACGCCAGTGCAGGCTGCTGCCATCCCGCATGCGTTGGAAGGCAAAGATGTACTTGCCACCGCGCAGACCGGCACGGGCAAAACGCTGGCGTTCCTGGTTCCCATCATCGAGGACCTGCTGAAACAACGAACCCCGGGAGTGGCCGCGCTCATTCTGGTCCCCACTCGCGAACTCGCCATCCAGGTTGCAGAACAGTATGATCGGCTGCGGGGCAAGCAACTTCCCGTTGCGGCTATTGTGGTGGGTGGCCTGTCCGAAAACCAGCAGCTCAGTGCTCTCCGCAAGGGAGCACGGCTGGTGGTCGCCACGCCGGGCCGACTGGAGGACTTTCTTGACCGTAAGTTGATCGACTTCCGCGCGTTGCGGATGCTGGTGCTTGATGAAGCCGACCGCATGCTGGACATGGGATTTCTTCCGGCCATTCGCAGGATTGCGGCTGCCCTTCCCGGCAACCGCCAGACGCTCTTCTTTTCCGCAACGCTTGAAGCTTCAGCTGCCCGCCTGGTCGATAACTATCTGAAGGACCCGGTGAGGCTCGCCTTCGGATCTGTCCTAAAACCTTCGGAAAACGTGCGCGTCCAGGCGCTGGAAGTTTCCCACCATCGCAAACAGGACGTGCTGCAGCAGTTGCTCGCCAAGGAAAGCGGCCGCTGCCTGGTTTTTGCGCGTACCAAGCGCGGCGCCGAGCGGCTCGCCAAGAACCTCAACCGCAACGGATTCACAGCCACCGCGATCCACGGCGACCGTTCGCAATCCCAGCGGAATACAGCCCTCGCAGGATTTCAGCAGGGGAGATATCGCGTTATGGTCGCCACAGATTTGGCTTCTCGTGGTATTCATGTACAGGACATCGCACACGTCATCAACTATGACCTGCCCGATATCGCTGAAAGCTTTATCCACCGAGTGGGTCGTACCGGGCGCGCCGGACAACAAGGCATCGCTTCCACGCTCTTCTCAAGCGATCAGCGGGCTGACTTGTTTCTGCTGGAACGATCACTGGGCATCCAGATGGAGCGTGTCCAAGCCGACGGCATGCCGCCCCAGACGCGGACGCGTAAGACCTCTGATTCTGATCACACAACACCATGCCAGAAATTTAGTATTTCTCCACTGCCAGGCGAATTCCTGCAAGCCCAGATGTAGCCTGCAAGTCACGGCGCCGGGCTCCGGCCCGGCGCTCCGGACATAAGCGCTCCCACCCAGAAGTAAACCGAATCCAAGGCGGGGCCGTCAGGTACTATCCCCCAGACTCCTCATGAATTCTGTCTGGGATGCACATCCAATCTTGAGCCGCTTGAATTCATCGACCTCGGAAGTGTAGCTTAAATAAGCAGCTAATCTTGTAAGGGGAGTCTCGATGCTCGACCTAGGTTTCGTTCGCAATAATCTCAGTCTGGTTCGCGAAAAGATGCGCGACCGCGGTGCTGCGGGAATCCTGGGGGATTTTGATGCCCTCGATGCCGAGCGCCGCAAGCTGCTCTCTGAAGCAGAAGCCCTGAAGGCACAGAAAAACGCAGTGTCCGGACAGATCGCCGTGCTGAAAAAGCAGAAGCAGGATACCTCCGCCCTGATTGCGGAAATGAAAGAGGTGGGCCAGCAGATTCAGCAACTGGATGAGCAGGCAAAGGCCGCCGACGAGAAACTCCGTGATCTGCTGCGAAGGGTGCCCAATATTCCTCACGAAACTGTCCCCGTCGGGCGAAGCTCTGAGGACAATAAGGAAATCCGGCGATGGGGAGAGCCCCGCAAGTTCAACTTTGAGCCCAAGGCCCATTGGGATCTGGGCCCCGCGCTCGGCATCCTCGACTTCGAACGGGCCGCCAAGATTGCTGGTGCGCGCTTCGCGGTCTATTACGGTGCGGGCGCAAAGCTGGAGCGGGCGCTGGCCCAGTTCATGCTGGACCTCCATACCCGCGAGCACGGCTACACCGAGGTCTTCCCTCCATTTATGGTGAATTCGGACAGCATGTTCGGCACCGGGCAACTGCCAAAATTCGCCGAGGACCTGTTCAAACTGGAAGGGACAGACTACTGGCTGATCCCCACAGCGGAAGTCCCGGTTACCAACCTTTTCCGGGACGAGGTCCTTGAAGCCGAAAAACTGCCCGTCAAGTTCTGCGCGTGGACCGCATGTTTCCGAAGCGAGGCAGGATCCTACGGCAAAGATACGCGCGGCATTATTCGCCAGCACCAGTTTCAGAAAGTCGAACTCGTAAAGTTCGCGTTTCCGGAAAATTCCTACGACGAGCTCGAATCTCTCACCAACAACGCAGAGACCGTTCTTCAGCGCCTTGGTCTGCCCTATCGGGTTATGGCGCTCTCGACAGGCGACCTTGGATTCAGTTCAGCCAAGACCTACGACTTGGAGGCCTGGCTGCCTTCAAGCCAGGAATACAAGGAGATTTCGTCCTGCTCAAACTTCGAGTCCTTTCAGGCAAGGCGCGCCAACCTGCGCTTCCGCAGGGGAAAAGGCGGCAAGACGGAGCTGCTCCATACGTTAAACGGAAGCGGACTCGCCATAGGACGCACGTGGGTTGCCCTGCTCGAAAACTATCAGCAGGCGGACGGCTCCGTTCTCATTCCCGAAGCCCTGCGGCCTTACCTCGACGGGCTTGAACGGATATCGCCGCAGGAATAACCGCAGTCCATCGATGCTCCCAAATTACCAGGAAGGCTGTATTGCAGAGTAATCAGCTACTCGTTGCGGGCTGCACGCGCCGGCTCCGGCATATACTTGTGGAACTTGCCCGGCTCGTGCTGGTGTTCAAACTGGATGGTGGTATGAGTTATCCCGAATTCGCTTGCCAAGGCTTTCCGAATCTGGTGAGCAATCTTTTCGCTTTCCGATGTGGACATGTCCAGAATGTGGACATGGCATGACATGGCATGAGATTCCGAGCCAATGCTCCAAACATGGATGTCATGCACTTCGCGGACATCGGGAACCTGCAAGACCGTGTTCGCTATACCATCCAGGCTCATTCCTTTGGGGAGGCTCTCCAACAGGATATTGGAAGACTCCACGATAATGCCCAGGGCTCCCCAGAAAATCATCCCTGAAATCAGGAAAGCCAGCAGCGGGTCAATCAATGGCTGGCCCGTGTAGCGGATGAGAAAAGCTCCCGCAACGATGCCGACGTTGGAAAGCGCATCACCAAGGTAATGGACAAAAACCGCCCGAAGGTTCAGGCTGCTGCGCGCCCGGGCCAGACCCAGAGTTACCCCCGCATTGATGATGAGCGCCACGATTCCCACAACCAGCATCTTGCCGGCAGCGACCATTCTTGGATTAACAATTCGTTCGTAGCCCTCAATGCAAATAAAAAGACCAACGCCCACTAGAATGATTCCGTTGACAAACGCCGCCAGCACTCCGGCACGCTCGTAACCATAAGTTTTGCGGCGATCAGGAGGTTTCCGTTCAAAGTAGATTGCAAGCCAGGAAAAGAGCAGGGTGGGAAGGTCCGTCAGGTTATGCCAGGCGTCGCTGATCAGCGCTAAACTGTACCCCAGATGTCCTACCACGAACTCAGTGACCACCAGGCCGAGTGTCAGCACTACAGCCGCTTTGACGACCCAGCCACCCAATGCTTCGTGCTTATGGACGTGCATCACGAGGCCCCTTGTTGGATTCTATTCTATGACCTTGCGCCCCGCAATGGGCAGAGATGGAATGGCCGGGTTCGTCCGGGAAACAGTAGGGGATCGTTTCCCGACGCTTCAAAGAATAGCTACGCCTGCCCGACTTTTTCGTGAAAGCACAAAACCAATTTAGGGTTTCAGCACTCCAACTTGCTGGTGAAGTTTTGACGGTGATTTCGACTGTGGTGATTTACACGTCCCCATAAGAGCCGGAACAGCAGGCCGGAAGAGGAATTCGTCACCTCGGGGGAGTTCCCCGCGCACGAAAGGGGAACGCCTTTGAGAACGACCTTTTCCTCCAAAGGGCCAGCGAATAATATTATAATTTTTGAGGGGGAAACCTTGACCCACCTCAGGCAGAAGCAGCGGGCGATGGGCGCGGGGTGCAAAAAAATGGCTAATTTAAAAAGTCTTCGAATCCGGGCGGATGCACTTTCTGCCGCCCTCCTGACGCTGGCGTGTTCGGGACTATTGTTCGTTACAACATCTGCCATGCAAGGCCGGCAAAGCGCCTCGGGGTCAACTGGAACCACATCATCCGCCCGGCAGGGTGGCGCGGCGAGCCCCCAATCTTCAAGCCCGAACTCCGCCGCTGAAAGCAACAGTATCAAAGTACACGTGGAGGTCGTCAATGTTCCCGTGACCGTCCTGGACAAACGAGGGATGCCGGTTATCGACCTTACGAAAAACGACTTCAGAGTCTTTGAGGACGGCAAGCGCCAGAACATTCGATATTTTAGCAGCGAATTAATGCCACCCCTACGCATTGGCCTGCTGGTGGACACCAGCAACAGCGCGCGCTTCGAACTGAAGTTCGAAAAGGACGCGGCGAGTGAATTTGCTTACACGATGCTGAGGGGGCTCAACAGCAGGAACCAGATTTTTCTTGAAACGTTCGACGCCTCCAGTTCCATTATTCAGGACTTCACCAACAATCCCGATAAGATCAATGAGAAGCTTCGAAAACTGAAGGCTGGCGGAGGCAAGTCAGTCTATGACGCCGTGTATGAGGCTTGCCAGCATGAAATCGAGAAGGCCGGGCCCCGAGAGCAGACCCGAAGGGTGCTGGTCCTTATCAGCGACGGGATTGACGTCCAAAGCAAACACTCGCTGGAAGATGCGATCTCCATGGCGCACAGGGCAGAAACAGCCATCTACACCATTGGAAATACTCAATATGGGTTCGCCAACCCGGGAGCAAAGTACCTTGAACAGATGGCGGATGATACCGGGGGCGCTTCATTTTTCCCCGCACGTAAGACCCCGGGTACGGATTACTTGACAGGGTACCTCTCCCACGGACAATTTGATTCAATGGACCAGAACAAGGGGCTCGACGCAGAAACGGGCATTTATTCCGCGCAAAAGATGATTGCGCTCGCCGACTCGCTGGATTCTATCAGGCGCGAACTGACAAACCAATATCTGCTTGGATACATTCCAACGGATAGCAAGCTTGACGGGACCTACCGAAAAATCCGAGTCGTTGCCGAACGGAAAGGCGTTGTTGTCCGCTATAAGCCCGGGTATTTTGCGACAGCCGAGCAATAAATTATTCTCAGTGGCCGGGTTGAAGAGACATGCGATAGATGATACTGATCCGGCACCAGCCGATCTTTCGCGTCATACCCTAAGAACACTCGTACCTGCAAGATAACGCGTTGCAGTACTCCCGGGGGACTGCCCGGCGGGCTATCGCCGGAGCTATGGGTTGGAAGAGTTTAGAGGATTGTGCAAGACTAAGCCGTATCAACGATAATCGCGGTTGGTGCGGAGTTGATAAATGAGACTTCTGTTTGAGGACGGCTTCTCGATTGACAAAGGTACTGGTGTCGGACGGTACACGGAAAACCTTGCGGCCGAAATCGGGAGACAGCCGGGCATTGCGGTTCTCCCTGGTCTTTCGAGCGAAATGATCACCAGGATTCGCCCTGCCGGCGCCCGGCGCATTGCTTATGCCGCCTGGCTGGAAACCGGGTTTCAACGTCAACTTGCAGCACTGTCCCCTGATGTAGCCCATTTCACAAATTACCTTGTTCCCCACACCCGCAAATCTAAAACCCGGTATGCAGTAACCATTCACGATCTGACTGCCTGGAACCTGCCCGAAGCTCTCCCGCGAATGTACAGAATGTATCTCCGCTCGGCCATCGGCCAAGCCGTAAGATCGGCGGATATCGTCCTCTGCCCATCGAATGTGATCAGAAGCGAGGTCATGGAGCGATTCGGCCTGAAAGAAGAGCGTGTACGGACCGCGTGGAACGCAGATTCAAACCTGCCTAGACTTTCGATTGAAGCTCAGGAGCGGTTGTCCAGCGGATTCCGTAAGAGGTTCGTCCTCCATAAGCCTTTCATCCTCTTCGTTGGAACTTTGGAGCGGCGCAAGAACCTCACAACCCTGATTGAAGCCTTTGCCCGAGTGGCACAAACGACTGACTTGCAACTCGTCATGGTGGGAAGACCGGGTTACGGATTTTCAGAGATTGAAACCGCCATCCAGCGCCGAACAAGCCAGGGCCAATGCATTTTGACCGGGTACGTCGGTGACAAAGAGCTCTCCCTGCTGTACACTCTGGCCGATCTGTTTGCTTATCCTTCCCGCTATGAAGGATTTGGAATTCCGTTGGTTGAAGCAATGAGTTTTGGGCTGCCGATAGTGGCTTCGCGGATTCCAGCCAGTGAGGAAGTGGCTGGGGAAGCCGCCCTCTATTACGATGATCCGCTGGATGCCACAGGTTTGGAGGAAAAGATTATTGAGGCGCTCGGCGATTCCGCCCTCAGAGGCGAACTCGGCTCGCGGGGCCAAAAACGAGCAGCCCAATTCAGTTGGGAATACGTCATTCAGATGTATCTCGACGCCTACCAAAGTGCCTTGAAGTCCAGCTAATGGGTACAACCACTTGAAATATAAGGGGATTCAGAGGAAGGCGGGCCTGACGACAAGAGGGGTCGCATAACCGCATCGGGAGGTTCCCTGTTCCCGTTGTTTTCCGTCGTTATCTGGCCCATAATCGAGTTCTTGATGTTGATTAAGCGGTTCTAATGAACGGGACTTCGAACCCGCAGAGTACATCCGTTGGCAACTGAGCTTCGAGCAAGAGTGGGTTCCCAAAGAGGGGTCTTGCCAGTCAGTCAGCCTTCTTTGGATTCAAAGTAGGTTTCATTTACCTTAGCGATGGGGCCGGGCAGACCCTTACAGATCACTGCTTGCCGGCGTGCGAAATCATTCCCCAGACGATGCGGATTGCTTATCTAACTTCTCGTCTTCCCTACCCGCCAATTGGTGGGGACCGAGTGCGTTCATATCATTTCCTGCTGCACCTGCTCCGCTCTCACCAGGTCACGATGTATGCGATCGCCTCGCCACTAGCAAATAAAACGCCAGATGGTAATTGGCAGTTGCCGGGCCTGAAGCAAAATCTGTTCCGGATCCCGATGCTCGGCTACGTGCGCAACGCATGTGAAGCCGTGTTCAGCGGACTCCCTTTACAGGTGAAACTGTACAAATCCAATGAACTCTTGCGCAGCTTGGCACAGGACGTCAAACAGGGAAACATCGATGTAATTCTCACGCATCTGGTGCGAATGGCCGAGTATGCCCGGCCATTCAAGGAACTTCCCCGAATACTGGACATGACGGATTCAATCCATCTCCATTATGCCCGGATGCCCACCATCACTTTTCAGCCTCACGGGTTGGCAACACGGGTTGAACGCAGCAGGTTACAAAAATACGAATCTGCTGTTTGTTCATGGTTTGACAACGTGTTGCTGACTTCCCCCCTGGATATTGACTGGCTCCGGCGCTGGCATCCCGGTTCAAATCTAACGCTGATTCCGACCGGAATCGAAACAAGCGACTTCCCTTTCCATGAAGGGCCTTACGATCCCAATCGCATTACTTTTGTTGGTAAACTCGATTATCTACCGAATACAGATGCAGCAACCTATTTCGCACGGGAAATCCTGCCACGGGTGAAACAGGCAGTTCCCAAAGCGGAGTTCGTTGTGGTGGGGTGGAACCCGCCACTGCCCGTCCGAAGACTGGCCAGGATTCCTTCTGTGAGGGTACTGGCTAATGTTCCGGATGTCCGGCCAGAGCTTGCGAAATCAGCGGTGAGCGTGGCGCCCATGCGGTTTGGCGCAGGGATTCAGGTGAAGGTCTTGGAGTCCCTTGCCTTGGGCACCCCAACCGTCGTTACAGAAAACGTCTTTGGGGCATTCGGTGAAGAAGGAAGAGAAGCAATCCTGGTGGGGCGCGATCCCGATGAATTTGCCAGAAAGGTTGCAAACATTCTCGGGGATGCGGCTTACCGTGAGCGGCTACGGAGGGCTGGCCGGAGGCTTATCGAAACTCGCTTCCAATGGAGTCAGGTTCTGGCTCCCCTGGATAGGGTTCTGGATGATATTGCGGAGATGCGGCCTGAGAAGAATCCGGCGCCATCATTGAGAATCGAAGCGTCTTAGTAGTGCAATGCCTGCCGAAAGGACACGAGCAACTGCCTTAGGTTGAATGATTCTGAGGTAGCAACTGGGCGATGCGAGGGACAGCAATGCGCGGAATGAATATTTGTTGATTCGACAGCAGGGTTTTTAAAGGACTGAGAGTACACTGTTCTGTGTGCGCTGAACCGCATTGAATCAAGATGTTAAAAAGACATATTCGAAACTCGCAGTTAATGCTGTGGGCAAGCGATGCGATCGCGATTCTGCTTTCTATTCAGGTCGCTATCGCATTAGGAACAGGGCACCACATGCTGCTGACACACGGCTTCAAGAGCGTAACTATTGGTTACTGTTTCTTTCTGACACTGCTTTTTTACATCACTGACCTTTACAATTTGCGTCGTGACCAACATAGTGATGAGACCGCCGCGCTTGTGGTCCTGGACGCGGCGATCGCCGCTGCTTTTCTCACCCTCAGTTTCTATTTTTATCCGCGGTGGAGCTTCGGAAGAAGCTTTTTCGTAAGCCTCTTTCTCGGGACACCGGGACTCGTAATGATGGGGCGAATTCTATGGTCTCACCTTCAGGGAGCGCTTACGCACCCTTCCACGGTGGCAGTTCTGGGCGATGGGCCTGGAATGAACGAATTGAGTAAAGTCGCAAGTGAACATAAACTCCGGATAGTCAAACTGCCGATGGCGACGGAAAACGGCTTGCCCATTGTTGCTGAAGACCGCCTCATTCCGGTTCAAGGCGTGTCGGGTAAACTTCAGGAAGCCATGACGAGCTTGCAACCGGATATCATCGTCCTTGAACCTTTGGCTTCTCTCGATTCCAACACGGCCCGAACATTGATCGACGCCCGGTTCTCAGGCGTGACAGTCCTCGATTTTCCAACTGCATTCCAGATGCTCAGCGGAAAACTGCCGCTGAACCATATGGATGGGCAATGGTTTTTGAGCGCCCACGGGTTCCAGTTCTTCGAAAGCAATATGGCTGTCAGGATGAAACGCTTGCTTGACCTGGGCATGGCATTCGCACTCCTCCTTGTAACCTCTCCCCTGCTGCCGTTCATTGCGCTCGGCATCAAGCTCTCATCAAAAGGTCCTGTCCTGTACATCCAGGAACGGGTAGGCCTGAACGGGCGGAATTTTCGCCTTCTCAAGTTCCGAACAATGTCCGTGGGGGCTGAAGCGGCAGGTCCATGGACTATGAAGAACGACCCCCGCGTGTTTCCATTTGGGCGGTTTTTACGACTGACAAGGCTTGATGAGATCCCGCAGCTCGTCAATGTGTTGAAGGGCGATATGAGCTTTGTGGGGCCGCGTCCCGAAAGTATCGTCCTGGTCAATCTTTACAAGAGCGAAATCCCTTATTACAACCTTCGCAGCGCCGTCCGCCCCGGCCTGACAGGGTGGGCGCAAGTTAATTACCCGTATGGTTCCTCAGTAGCGGATGCCGTCGAAAAACTGAAATATGACCTTCACTACATTCAACATCTGTCGCTCTTGTTCGATGTTCAAATCGTTTTGAGAACTTTCCGGACCGTACTGGGCCGCCAGGGAAGCCAGTAAGACGAACAACGCGGTCAGGGAGTAGTGAGTCTCTGCAGGTAATGGATTCAAGGTCGTCTTGCCAAATTCAGGTACGGAGCGTAGGATTTTTCGTTGGATGGAGGGGGATTTTTTGGCACCTGCGGTATAGCGGGCTGAACCAGGGCTGGTTATGCGCCTACGAATCCGCACTCGATTGATTGACCTTGATAACGGATCGGTCCGGTGAAAATTCAGAGGCCGTAAACTGACCGCATCCCTCCGGCGGCGGGGATGAATCTTTCGGACGGAACGCTCGAATGACAAGAAAGTTAGAAATCATACTGGCCCTCATTTTTGTTGGAAGCTCGCTGGCGTTTGGTGGCGTCCAGCCCATAGCCTATTCACTGGCTGAAGTATTTATTTTTCTTACCTCCATCCTTTTTTTATGGAATCAGAATCGGCAGGGTCGCATAAATCTGGATTTGCCGATCTGGCCGGCTCTGTTCGTTCTTTGGATCGGGATACAGCTCGTTCCACTGCCACTTTCCCTTCTGTCAAAGTTGTCGCCCGCCAATAGTCTTACGGCTTCCTGGCTGGCAGCAAATCATGGGAGCCACTGGGGGACCATCAGCATTTACCCTGACGCAACGGTATTGGGTCTCTTTAAGATCCTTGCTTATCTTTGCGTATTTGCCCTAGCCGTCCAGTTTTTCGACTCCGGAAGAAGGAAGAGCTTTCTTGTGCTGGCATTGATCATTTTGGGATGCTTTGAAGCGGGCTATGGAATTGTCCAGCATCTCCTGGGTTGGAATAATATTTTCGGAATGACCGACCCCTACGACTTTCTGGTTGCAATCGGCACCTATATCAACCGCAATCATTTTGCGGGCTTAATCGAACTTACTTTCCCGTTTGCCTTTGCGTATGCTTTTTACACTTACCAACTGTGGTCAGACGCAAGGCATCGCGGCACATCAATCAGGTCGGAGTCCGGCGGTGAAAGCTCCATAGGATTCCGCATTGTTTTTTATCTTTTCCTGGCTGTGATGATGGTCATCAGCGCTGTCTTTTCATTTTCCCGAGGCGGCATACTGTCTGTATCCTTCGCGTTGATTGCGATGTCGTTGCTGACGCTCTTTAAGGCACGCAAAAAAAGCTGGGGGCTCGTTATCGCAGGAATTGCGGTGCTGGGGTTAGGGTTCAGTCTCTGGATCGGACTTGGCGGTGTGGTCCAGCGATTCGAACGCATGGGCAATTCGAAGCATATAAAGGCCGAAGTCCGAGGGATGATTTGGCACGATACAGTCCAGCTCCTTCGTGCAAATCCGGTTTTTGGCACTGGATTGGGAACGTACGGCGAAGCCTTGCGCCCATTCCAAACGCACCTTGTCGACCTGCACATCGACCATGCACACAATGACTATTTGGAGTTTGCCTGTGAAACTGGAATTGTCGGTTGCAGTATCCTGTTTCTTCCCATTTTTTATCTCCTGATCCGGATGGTCATCTTTTTCCTGCGGGACCATCGAAGATATCGAAGATCCGTCCTGTTGGGGTGCATCGGAAGCACGTTGGCATTGCTGATTCACAGTCTCGTGGACTTCAATCTCCAAGTTCCTGCAAATGCCATGATTTTTGCGTTGATATTAGGGATTGGATACAAGGCAGCCTGTGTTGAACCGCGAAAAGAAGCTCAAGACCTTCCAAAGACCAGCAACTGAAAAGGTTTCTTAACGCTCAAGTAGTTAGAATAATCCAAGGTGAAGAATTTCACACGCAATCTCTTCGGGAGACTGCCCGGAAGTGACAATCCTGAATTCCGCCTGGCGATAATACGGCAGACGCTGGTTGTAAAGCGCCGAGAAGCTTTCCCAATCACGGAACAAAGGGCGATTGTCTATTTTGGAGCAGCGCTGCCAAAGTTCCTCGATCGGACAATCCAGCCAAATGGTTATGCCGCGGGTTGCCATTATCAGGTCAAGATTTGCTTTCTGGACGAAGGTCCCGCCACCAAGCGCGATGACACATGGCGATTTCCGCACAACCTCCACCAAAGCTGCGTGCTCAATCTGTCGGAAGAAGGGTTCACCCGCCTGCTCAAAAATCTGACGGATCGTGGCTCCTTGCCCAGCTTCGATAACCGTGTCTAGGTCAACAAACGGCACTCCCATTTGTTGCGCAAGAATAGTGCCAACAGAGGATTTCCCTGCCCCCATAAATCCGATCAAATAAATCAGTTTCTGGCGATGATTGTTCATTCGGCCTAGTGACATATTCCCGTGCAATTAGATTATAGGAGGGCATCCAGTCACGCCGCAACCGCGTGTGGCTGGCAGGCGGCACAACTTTTGGCCAAAGTGATGTTCCGATGAAAAGCTGTTGGGGATGGCTGTCGCTTTACCCGTTCTACTGGCAGAGTCCTGGTAGAGCCGAGAGCAAAATCACCAGCTATTGCCGGCGAATGTGAATGGTACCGCTAAAAGAGGTCACCTCTAAAGTAGCTTGCCCGCTCCCTTGAGTTCCAAAAATGCTGTTTCCGGGAGGAAGGAATGACCGGGAAGCCCCCCTGGGGACGAGAGGAAACTGGTTATCCAACTTCCCGCGAACCGTCTTGGCATCAAGTTCAAAAGAGGCGCTCGGTGGGCAAAGAATCGTGATGTCGCCACTATAGTCCGAGAGAACGTAGTCACCGCCTGACTCGAAGTCGCCTTCATAAACGATTTTACCGGCAGTCGTAGTTCCCCTCAGCCGGGTGCTTGACGGGTTCACAAAGTGAAGGTCACCATTGATCGAATAAGCCTCAACCCGGCCAGAAGGACGTATGACCTCGATGTTGCCACCAACAGAGCGCACCAACAAATGACCACTGGAATCAGCAACCGAGATATTTCCCCCGAGAGAATCAACCGAAGTATCACCTTTGACTGAATTCACCTGCACAGTTCCCTGGGGATCGTGGATTTCCAGACTCGCTCCCATAGGGACCTGAACAATATAGTCAACAACGGGACTTGAATCCCCTCCGGAACGGTCAACGAGATACGACCTGAAGTGTACCTTGTCGGCAGGCCCCCGCGAGGGAATCTGCACGGTGTCAACTGCCACTTGGGGTGACGCAATCGTGTAAATTATGTGAACACTTAGGCGGTCCCAACCCCGCACCTGAATATTACCTGCCAGGTTGGAAATGCTCACTCGTGGGGCCGTCGTCGTTGCGATATCTTTTTCAGTGCGCCCTGTGCCTTGCGCCATCAGGAGTCCGGCGGGGATCAGCAACAAGGCCCCCACAGCCCAAACTCCCGTGTTCACGCGGCTACCTTTTAATCTCAGCACGGTGTTAACGTCCTTCCCCCATGATTACCGACTGCCATACTCCATAGCCGAAGCCAGTATTTCCGCCTTCTGGGCATAAGCTTGCATCAAGTACTCGCGCACTAGCATATTGTGCGGTTGCTTCTGGAGCGAATCCAAGCACTCCTGAATTGAGTTGTTGAGCGAAGTCAGCCCAGCCTCGTACACTTGCTTTGCCGAAGGATCCAGTGAGGATTCGTGAGCCTTGTAGTTTGCTTCCATATCTTGCACGGTACGCACCAGATTTGTCTGAACACCCGACAACCCAACCGGAACAACACTTGCGGCGGACGGTGTAAGAACCGGCTGCCGGCTGCCATTGCGCTGGATATCACCTTTAAAAACCATGATTACGGCCAACAAAAGCGCAAACGCCAGTGCCGCAGCAGGTGCCGTACGCGGCACCAGAGAGGCCGCTGCAATCCATCTTCGCCAGAAGGGCTTCTGTTCGCGGAAGAGCCCCTCCGCGGCCAGCGTGGCGCGAATGTTGCTCCAAACACGCGGCGAAGGGGCTTCATCCAGAGGCAAATCTTTCGCGACAGCCCGGATACTCTCAAGGTCTTCCAGAATGAAACTGCACGACGGGCATTGTTTGGCGTGCGTGCGAACATCCGGGGATGCGTCGCCTTCCAGATAAGCTGCCAAATTTGCCTCGAATTCACGACACCCAGGATTTTCGATTTGTTTTTGTTTCACTTCTGCCATGTACTTACTCCCCCTCTTTCGGTTCTCTGGCGACCCGTGCAGGAGAAGACCTCCCAAATTGAATCTGATGCTGCTGGAACCACTCGCGGAGTTTCAAGCGGGCTTTGTGAAGCTGCGATTTCGAGTTTCCGATCGAACAATTCATAATCTCAGCAATCTCGTTATGTTCATAGCCTTCGACGTCGTGCAATATGAAGACGGTCCGGTAGCCAGGTGGAAGTTCCGAAATAGCCCGGTTAAGCCCAATCCGGTCAATCGACCCAACCAGGCGACGATCATCATCGCCGTAGTCCCGTTTTATCGGTTCCCCTTGAGAGTTCTCCGTTTCATCCAGCGAGATCTGATTCAGTCCCTTCTTCCTTAAGTGCATCAGGACAACGTTCACTGCCAGCCGATGCAACCAAGTCGAAAATGCAGACTCGCCCCGAAAGGTTGCGATCTTCCTGAAGAGCTGCAGAAAGGCTTCCTGGGTAAGATCCTCCGCCTCCGTCGGATTGCCAAGCATTCGAAGACATAACGAGTAAACACGCCTCTTGTGCGCTTCAAAGAGCGCAGCAAAAGCCTCTTCGTCGCCGCGCTGAGCGCGGGTAATCAACTGAGTCTCTGTTGCGGCCGCAGATGCCGCTGGTTTCTGTAGACTCAACGGTTCACACTCGATGCCGCACCTAGACTCGCTTTTAAGATGCGGCCAGCAAAGTTGGAGTTGTCTCCGAATTGCGGTGCTTCGAAGGCTGTCAAGGGGCCTGAGTCACCTCCGAGCCGGAGCCTAACATCCTTGCCTGCCATTATGTTAGTGTCCTTCTGGAATTTCCACAATGGCCTTGCCAACGCCTGCATTTCCCGCCGTATCGTAGGCTCGCAAAGTAATAACATGCTCCCCCGGGGCAAGCTCCCCCGACTTGACGGTAAAACCCTCGGATCGGGAATCTATGATCCCGTCATCCGAATTTATGTTCTGCCAATGATTACCACCCATCGAGAACTGGGCACTCTGGAGCGGTGACGTCGCATCCTCAGCACGAAATCGGACAATCGCACGATGCCCTTTTACTTCGGATTGCACAACCGTCACTGACGGTGGAGTATTGTCAATCCAGAACGGGGTACTCAACATACGGTCGGTCCGGGCTGTCGCCGGGGGATTGGAAGGCGCATCTGATGCAACCAGCATCGCCGTGTACTGACCGTCGGCCAGGGTTGAGGGATCGATTGTGTAGCTGGTTGTCTTGATCTTGTCCTTCAGCAAGTGCCACGTTAACTCACCACCAGTCTTGAGATAAAGGGAATACTCCAGGGTGTCTCCGTTCGGATCAGATGCCTTCCAGTGAGAGTCACGGGGCTCTTGATCCCCATCGGGGTTGCCTGAACCGGATCCGCATAAGAAATCGTCGGGCTCGCTGCTACGCTGACGCTGACGGTGGAAACGCTCGCGATCGCCGTGGGACTACTCGGGCTTGTCCGCTCGCCCGCGTTGCTGACACTGAGGGATTCTATGTCAGGTGGAAGGTTCTGATTCAAGAATGCAACAGAGACCTCATCCAATGCAGGGTGGGCAGACTCTGTTCCTCGCAAAACCGCCTTCCACTGAATGTAACGAGCGGGAGGACTGGTTATATGGTTTCCATCCGCCTCACGATAGGGGCCTGCCCAGTCGCTCCAGGTCTGGTCTGGTCTTTTGAAATTTCCGCTACGCGTGTAGAACTCAATCGAGCTTCCGGCCGGCGCACTGACCCTCCATCGGATCACACCCCAGCGAGAGATAAACTTGGCATCATGGACCTTCGATTCGTACGTCCCTTCCTGTCCGGGCGAACTTCCGAGTTGGAAAACCTTGGCCACGTTGCTCGTGGCAATATATACCTGGCTGCCGTCAGTCAATAGACGAGTGGCCACGGATTCATGTGTTTCGGTCAGGAGGGTCAGATTCTCGCCGAATTGTGAGGGATCCAGCTCAAAAACCTGCCCGTTTGAATCCGTCGAAAATAAAACCTTTTGTCCCAGCACGGCCAGCCCATACGCACTCTCAGTATTCGATCTCCACAAAGTCTCCGCAGTGGAGTCCAGTGAAATCCTGATCACCTCCCCACGGCTTTGCGGCAAAATCAGGCTGTTCACAGTTGCCGCACTTGTCCCAGGACGAATGAAGCTCGGGGCAGGGCGTTTCTTTTCCGTAGGGACCTCCGGCTTCTTGGGTTTCTGAGCGGGGGACTTGTTGTCTTCCGATATGCCATTCTGGGTGTCAGCTGTCACCGTCATCACCTGAGTTGGAAGGGTTATCACTGGCGTCTGCGGTGTCAGCATCATCGGAACGCCCTTCTGGCCGGGGGCGCCCAGCGCGGCCGCGTACACATCTCCTTCACCGTCCACAGCCAGGTCATGAATTTCCGGCAGGTCTGCCTGATAAATCACGAAGACTTTGCCGTCAGGGCTGATCCGGTAAACCAAACCGTCCGGCACGCTTCCGGCAAGCAGGTTGTTGTGATGGTCAAAGGCCAGACACATGATATGGGTCTGATTACTGGCGAAAAAGACCTTGCCCTTGCCTGACCTGTCAACCCGAATGATCTGCCCCTGGTCACCGGTGGCAACATAAAGCCGCCCCTGTGAGTCAAAGAGCAGCGCCCAGATGTATTTTGTGTTGGGAGTATAGAAGACCGAGGACTTCCCATCTGGAGTAATCCGGTAAATCTTTCCCTCTGGAGAACTCCCCACGTAGAGGTCCCCATCGGGCCCCACCGCCAAGGCAAACACGTCTGGCTCCTGAGCAGTAAAGAACAGGGATGACTTGCCAGCCGAAGTAACGCGGAATACTTTGCCTTGATGTCCAGTCCCGACATAAAGATTGTGCTGGCGATCAACCGCAAGAGACAGGGCCAAAGCTTCATCGGGGTTGAAAATCACCTTGGCCTGCGGAGCCAACTCCAGTTCACCATCCCTGCTGATGGAAATCCCAGTCGGCCTTCCCTGAAGGAAGTCCCTGAAATCGCTCACCTGCCAGGTCGAAGCTTCCACGCCCGTCAACGGAAGAGGAGCGGCGCAGGCAACTGCCAACAAAAGGATAAACAACTTCGTGACAGGTTTCATCAACTCGCTCCTGGAGTGAATTCTAAATCCCGATATTCCTGCGCGCTGAAAGCACTCCGTCAGTTTTCCAGGTTTTCCACTTTCAAAATCAGGTTTTTTTCACCCTGGATCATGTACTGCGTCGGCTCCGTCTGGTAATCCCCGATCACCGAAGCGGCTCCATAAATCACGCTGCTGGAAACGGCCGGGTCAGCAAGAAAAGTCTGCACCATCGAGGGTGGAGGCGAAGGATATTCTTCCCCTTGCAAAGTCAGGGATCGCTGCGGCGTCATCAGAAGCGCGTAAAGCCGGTTGTTCCGGCGCAACCGGTTCAGTGCCCGAACCAGTTGGTGCAAATCACGCAGCGTTGTACTGAATGGAGTCAGCAGGTTCTGGAGCGCATTCAGGCTGGCGCCGCTTCCGACAACCAGTGAGAGTTGCTTACCACTCACACTATCGGGAATATCGACCGGTATTTTCTCGACCACCGTCCCGCCCGAAGGCGTCCGCAACAACGCTGTAACTTCAATATGGTCACCCGGCCTCACCTGCGATTTCGTGCTCCATACCTGATCGAGAGTGGCCACTCGTTTTTCATCGGTTGAAACGATTGAGATGTCAATTCCCTTGATGCCTAAACCGGGGAAATTGCCTCCCACCAGATAACTTAATGGAGTGGAAACAGACGCCCCCGCAAGCCCCGCAGTGTTAATCTCTCCAGAGGCAACATCCTCTACGTTGACCGTCTCACCGTCTTTCAGGTGGATGCTTCCCTTTAAGCTAAGACTCGAAGGCCCCAGGCTTCTCTCCGTGCTGCTCAACGTGGACACAATCCCCAAATTCAGAAGTAGAGGGGAAAGGAAAGATTGCTGGATGATATCGAAGTTGTAATCTGTCTTGGTGTTCAACGTGGAATCCAGATGGATATGGACCGGGATCATTGGCGCCTTCTCGCCAACCACTCCATAGATCGCCCCGAAGCGGTCCTGGCGGATGGTTCCAACTTCCGGCCCTGGCACGTCCACTTTGAAGGAGCTTGCAATGCTGGGCACGGAAACCAGAACATGCGATTCCGAAAAGGGTATCTTTGTCGGGCCCACCATCATAAAGCGGTGGCCGCAGGCATAAAGGTTGTTTCCCTTTCGATAAGTCACCGTGCAATCGACGTTCAGGTTCAGGTCGCCCCTCACCAGTGACAGGCTGACCATCGTTCCCGGCTCAGGCCCATTCGGACTGGCTGGCATGGGTTCAGGGCTGCTTGAAACCGCCGCACCTTGCATGAGCTGCAGACCCATTCGGTCAAACAGCGGCGAGTAGGAGTCCATAGCCTCGGAGGAAAAACCGCCATATCGAAGCGGAAGCAGCAGCTCCGTGAGTGCGCCGTTACTGCCAGCCGGAGCGAGCAGCTTCATCAGGTTCTGAAGGCTCAATTCATCGCCGCTTTCATCGGGAATCAACCGTGCTGAGGACTCAGGATGGAGCGTTGTACCTGCAATTTTGAACTTAAATGGTGAGGACGCATTTTTCGCTTGCGCAGTGGAACGGGAATTTGCTGCCTCGGGAACGACGTCCAGCATCTCCTGAATTGGAGTAATGCCGGTAATCGCTTCCTTGGAAAACGGGAAGGCCAGCGCTACAGCCCCGACCAGCTTGCCATCCACGTACACAGGGCTTCCACTCATCCCGGCGATCACACCTGTCTCGGCCAATGGCCCACCCGACAGTCGCGCCAGGATCACATCGTGTTTGGGAGCCAGAAAGTTCTTCAGCACCCCCAGGAACTCAACCTGAAAGTCCTGAACCTTGTTCCCCTGAAAAATCGTTCGGCCAACTCCTTTAAGTCCCGGCCGAATGTCTTTGAGCGGAAAGAACTGGGTCTGGCTTTGGCCCCGGAGAGCAGTTGCTGCCATCAGCACAAGCGCCGCGGTGGCGATGCACTTACGGAATCGCATATTGCAGGGTTATCCTAAAATAAATCAACACTTAGTCTACGAGACAGATAAATGGTACGTCAAGCCAACTCACAGCCGCCACGTGTGGTAGTACTCTTCAAGCCGCCGGGTAAATTCAGCGGCGCTTTCTCCGGGCGCGATACCCATTGGGTCGCCAATATAGAGACGAACCTTGCCGTGGACGGGGCGTTCCGCCATGCGTGGCCAGACCTCAAAAAGTCCCCGAATCAGTAATGGGACCACAGGCAACCGGAGCCGTTCCACCATAACGCCAACCCCTGGCCGAAACGGCAGCAGGCGGCCGTCCCAGGTGCGCTCGCCCTCCGGGAAGAGCAGCGTTGAATATCCCCGGTCAGCCAGCGTCCCCGCTCGCCGCAGGGCCTCTTGTGCGCGGCTGGGGTCATCTGAAATCAGATATATGTTAAACGCCAGCCGCGCCCAGAACAAGGTGGCTTTTGAGTGGCCGCGCAGAGCCGCTTCACCCATTGCAGGAGCTACACGGCGGCGAAGCCGGGCGGGAAACGATCGCAGGATGACAGGGGGATCAAGCAGGCTCTGATGGTTAGACACAAACAGGACAGGGCCCCGAAGCTGCCGCAGTTTCTCTTTCCCATGAATTTCTGTCTTTACGTAGTAGCGCAACAGTGGAAAAGCCAGTAGCAGTTGGAGAGCTTCACGGGCAAGCGATGCCTTACGGGAAAGGGGCCAGCGGGGTTCTGTGGGGCGGGCGATCTTCGGGAAGACTACCGGTTTTGCCGCGGGTGCCGGGGCTTCCGGTCGCACTCCGCCTGTCACAGCAGGCGAAGAAGCCATCACGGCTGCAGCAAGTTCGGAAGGCCCTTTAAGCAGATGCTCCACGTCGCCGACGGTTTGCGCTCGCGCCAGTTTTTGTTCATCAAATAAAT
The DNA here is from genome assembly GCA_021787735.1 of Acidobacteriota bacterium. Taxonomy (GTDB): domain Bacteria; phylum Acidobacteriota; class Terriglobia; order UBA7540; family UBA7540; genus SCRD01. The sequence continues at coordinate 74,360 of JAJYLL010000010.1, forward strand.
ACCCGCGAGTCTCAAACCATGTCAGCAACTCAACGCGGTCCAGGGAAGACAGTCCCAGGTCTTCTGCCAGACGGGCATCCGGCCGGATTCTCTCAGTCGGCGTACCGAGTTGCGTCAGGAACTCGTGCCAGTCCTCGGCTTGCCCGGCGAGCGACGCCGGCAATCTCCGGTCACCTTCCGCGGCGTTGACCCAGGCGGCAACTTTTGCCCTCTGAAGTTTTGAGGTGCTCAGCGTGCGCGGGAGCGACGCTTCCGGCCACACCGAGAAACCGCGCACCCGCTGGTGCGGCTCGAGCATGTTATTGACCGTTTGGATCGCGGATTCCAGATCGCTGTCCGTTGCGCCCACTCGCGGAACCAGCACGGCGTGAACCACCGTCCGGCTGAGATCATCCGTGCCCGCAGCCCCTGCGACCATCGTGCTATTGCCCACAACCGCGGCTTCCTGGATGGCTTCCTGCTTGCAGAGTGCCTTCTCAACGTCATCCGGGTAAACATTCAACCCTTCCGCCGTTACGATGACGTCCTTCTTGCGGCCCACGTAAAGCAAATTGCCGTTCTCATCGAACCGGCCCAAGTCTCCCGTGTGCAGCCACCCCCCTTCGAAACTTTCTCGCGTGGCTTCGGAATCTTGGTAGTATCCCGGCGAAACGTTTGCGCCGCGCACCAGGATTTCGCCATCTTCGGCAATGCGGGTTTCCACACCGGGCAGCGGCTTGCCCACTGAGCCCCGTCGAATCCTGAAGGGATGGGTAATGGTGATCGCCGGGGCCGTCTCCGTCAGGCCGTAGCCCTGGATGACCGCGTAGCCCAATCGGTTCCAAAGCTGCTCCAACTCCGCCGAAAGCGCCGCCCCACCCACCACAAAGGCCCACATCTTCCAGCCCAGGCGGCTATGGAGGCGACGAAATTTCCACCACCGCTTCGGAATCGACCAGTGCTCTTTTCCTGCTTGCTCGATCTCCGCTTCGGGGTCTTCGTACCCCTCTTCATAAAGGCGCGCTTTGGCCCAGTTGCCCATTGCTTCAAGCTGCTGAGGGACGGACACCATCACGGAAACCCGCCGATCCTTGATGGTCCGCGCAAGCATCGCTGGCGATTGACTCTCCGGGAAGATGACAACGCCCCGCAGAAGCTGAGGGATAAATAGCGCCGTCACCTGACCAAAAAGGTGGCTTAGCGGAATCAAATGGAGAAATCGAATGGGGCGGAATGGAATACTGAGCTTTTCGTGCCGCCGGATCTCGCGCTCTATCGGCTCAAGGTTGGCCAGCAAGTTGCCGTGCGTGATCATCACGCCCCGTGGTTCGGCCGTCGTCCCCGAGGTGTAGACAATCTCCGCAAGAGCGTCGCGGCCGGCGGCGCGTGTTTCGCGCAAACTTGCAGAGGCAGCGGGCAAGCTGTCGATATCCTCGATAGAAAACGGCTCAACCCCGCCCAATTGCGCTTGCCCTGCCTCGTCAAGGCGGGTGCGCTCAGTTATCAGAAGCGAGGCGCCACTGCGGCGAGCGATCCGGCCAAGAAATTCCGCCGAAAATCCCGCATCAACAGGCACCACCGTTGCACCTGCCAGGACACATCCGTAAAACGCCATGGCCCACTTTGCACCCGGCACGGCCCACAAAACCACGCGCGAAGCTTCCTGCCCCGCTTCAGTCCCCAATTGTTTTTGGCGCAGCCACTGCGAAAACGCCAACGCGCGATCCAGCACCAAACCATAACTGTATTCACGCGATCGATAGACACCCTGCTCGATGAATACCGCCTGCTTTTTGTACTGAGCCATTCGCAGGATGTAGGAGGATAGAGTGGACATATTCCCTTCAAAGGAGCGAGAAAAGTCGCCTGTTAATGCGCAACCGCCCGTCAAGCCTCCCCACTCTGCAAAGTGGGGCCATCAAAAGGTCTGTGTCAAGCTGAATGTTCGCGGTAAGTAAAGAGAGGTGAATGACTCTTCAATTTTCAACCAGTGGCCAAGCATTTTGCGCGGCTCCCCCGAACTTGATTCGTGCCGCGAGTCCACTTCGCCCGCCAAGGCCTGAAGCCTACGTTTTAACCAATTTGAGACACAGCTCATTCGTTTGGCGGCGTTTGGCGGCGTTGACACTTCCGGTGGCCGCGTGCTACAAGAAGAAAGACTCTTTTTGGCGAATCAGCTTGGGCCTGTGGCGCAGCTGGGAGCGCGCATGACTGGCAGTCATGAGGTCGAGGGTTCGAACCCCTCCAGGTCCACCATTTATTTACTTGAAACTAAAGCTTTTATCTCTTTATCCTCATCATTGCCCGTTTCTTGCAATTCCTCACTATGACCACCAGCCATGACCAGTTTTTGGAAGGCAGACTCTACTGCCTCAGTCTCCGGGTGAATGTAACGCTGGGTAATTGTGATACTGGAATGACCAGCAATTCGAGCCAACGTGAATGCATCGGCCCCTGCCTGAGCAAGTCGGGTCAGCGCCGTATGACGCAAGCAGTAAGGTGGAAAGGATGAAACTTCCGGGCATCCTTCAGGGTCATCCTCATGTGCCTTGGCTAGAA
>JAJYLL010000099.1 GCA_021787735.1 Acidobacteriota bacterium
AACGGCGGCTACCTGATTCTGGACGCGCACAAAGTGCTGATGCAGCCTTACGCCTGGGAAGGCCTGAAACGCGCGCTCCAGTCGTCACAAATCACGATGGAATCGCTCGGCCAGATGCTGGGCCTGATCAGCACGGTGTCCCTCGAACCCCAACCTATTCCCCTGCGAATCAAGGTTGTCCTGATCGGCGAGCGGCTGCTGTTCTATCTGCTCAGCCACTATGATCCTGAGTTCCATGACCTGTTCAAGGTCGCCGTCGACTTCGAAGAGCAAATGGACCGCACTACTGAAAACAACCTGCTCTACGCGCGCATGATCGGGACGATGGCCCGGAAGGACAAACTTCTGACGCTATCGTGCGAGGCCGTGGCGCGGGTGATTGAACAAAGCGCCCGCATCGCCGGTGACGCCGAGAGGCTCTCCACTCATAACCGGACACTGTGCGACCTGCTGAGGGAAGCCGATTACTGGGCCCGCGACGCAAAGCGGAACACGATTGAAGCCAGTGACGTTGAAAAAGCGGTCGAAGCACAGGTTTACCGGACGGGACGGCTGCGCGAGAGGCTACAGGAGGAAATCCGGCGAGGAACGATCCTGATCGACACGCAGGGAGAAAAAGTTGGACAAGTGAACGGCCTCTCGGTTATCCAAATGGGCCAATTCATGTTCGGCCACCCGAGCAGAATTACCGCCCGCGCGCGGCTTGGCAAGGGCGAGGTCATCGACATCGAACGCGAAGTGGAACTGGGCGGACCCATCCATTCCAAAGGCGTTCTGATCCTGGCGAACTTCCTTGGAGCACGCTACGCAACCGAACGGCCGCTCTCGCTTTCTGCCAGCATCGTATTCGAGCAGTCCTACGGCGGCGTCGAGGGTGACAGTGCCTCCTGTGCCGAACTCTACGCACTGCTATCCGCCCTGAGTGAAATTCCAATCAAACAGTCCGTTGCAGTTACCGGGTCCGTCAACCAGCATGGGCGAGTGCAGGCCATCGGCGGTGTGAACGAAAAAATCGAGGGGTTCTTCGACATCTGCAACGCCCGTGGACTGACAGGCAAGCAGGGTGTTCTGATTCCTCAATCTAACGTGAAGCACCTGATGCTCCGCAAGGACGTTGTGGAGGCTGTTGCTGCCGGCAAATTCGCGGTTTACGCTGTGGAGACCATCGACGAGGGAATCGCAATTCTCACCGGAATCCCGGCGGGCGAGCGCGATGAATCCGGCAACTTTCCTGCGGGCACGTTGAACCAGCGTGTCGAAGCCCGCCTGATCCAACTGGCAGAGATGCGGAAGACCTTTGCCGCGCCGGAAAAGAACCATGAGCGAACCGACAACTGAATTTGTCGTACGCCGAATTCTGATCGCCCTCGACGCCTCAGCGCAGAGCATGGCTGCCCTCAAAGCAGCGGTGACGCTTGCCGCCGAACTCGGCGCAGATTTGGAAGGGCTCTTCGTCGAGGACGCAAACTTGGTGCGCATTGCCACTCTCCCCATCGCCCGGCGAGTTCTCTTCCCTTCCGCGGCTGAGGAACCGCTTGATAGTTCGTGCATGGAACGCGAACTCAAAGCGATGGCTCGACACGCCCAACGTTCGCTGGCCACTATGGCTGAGAATTCCGGTATCCGTTGGACGTTCCGCGTGGTCCGCGGCAAAGTACCGGTGGAGATTCTGGCCGCGGCTTCGGAGTCGGACCTCCTGACCGTGGGACGGTCGGGCTGGTCTCTTGCCCGCCGGATGCAACTGGGCTCGACGGCTCAGAACGCTGCGATGAACGCCCCAAAAGCTCTGCTGCTGGTAAAACAACCACTCGAGGTTGACCGTCCTGTAGTAGTTCTGTTTGATGGCTCACCATTGGCGGAACAAGCATTGAGAGCGGCAGCGCGGTTTGCCGGCGCTTTCCAAAGTCAACTGACCATTTTCATTTTGGCGGACTCGCCTGAGAACGCCAAAACGCTGATGCGAAGGGCAACTCATCTGTTAAAGAAGGATAAGATTGAGGCAAATTTTCGGCCGGTCTTTGCCGCAGGCGCTCTGCAACTGGCAGATGCGGTTGAGTCCGAAACCGGGGGGCTACTTGTCCTCTGCCGGCAGTACGCCCGCGTTCCCGAAAATGAAATTCAGGAACTTGTCCGCCGGGTTGGGAACCCTGTCCTGCTGGTCCGGTAACCGACCTTACGGGCCGGCAGTTATTCCACAAACACCAACCCAGACAGTCGACTTTGTTCAAGTGCGCAATAGGGCCGCGCAGCCGCCTGTCTCTGCTATACTTGACGCGAAAAAACGACAAAGGCAATCAAATGTTCCCAAACTGGTATAAGAAACACGTTCCGGTGTTGCGAAGCGCGGTGGCTCTTTTCGTGCTGTTGGGAGTTTTCGCTTTTGGCTCACCGATCCTTTCTTTGGCCGCCACCGGCAGCCGCCTACGTCCTGCGGGTCTGAAGTGCGAATGGCAAACAAATCCCCTGGCCATCAACTCCACGCAACCGCGTCTGAGTTGGTTGCTGGAATCCAATGAACGCGGTCAAATCCAGACTGCCTATCAGGTCCTGGTGGCCAGCAACATGTCGCTGCTCCAAGCCAACAAAGGAAACCTCTGGAATTCTGGCAAGGTTGACTCCAGCCGTACGCTGGACGTCCAATACAAGGGCAAACCCCTCGCATCGCGCAGCGTCTGCTATTGGAAAGTCCGTGTCTGGGGAAGGGACGGAAAGCCCTCCGCATGGAGCCCGCCCGCGCACTGGGCCGAAGGACTGTTGGAGCCATCTGACTGGAAGGCGCAATGGATCGGCACCGGAAGAGAATCAGAAGATCAGGCGTCCGCGGTTGTTTTGCGCCACGTGTTCCGCCTGTCATCAAAGGTCCGGAGGGCCGTGGTTTACGTTTGTGGCCTGGGGCAGTTCGAGCTCCATTTGAACGGCGAAAAGGTCGGGCAGGATGTTTTGACGCCGGGCTGGACGAACTACCGGAAAACCGACCTGTACATCGCCTTTGACATTACGAAGATGCTGCACGAAGGTCCGAACGCCGTTGCCGTGGTGCTGGGCAACGGGATGTATAACGTTCAAAAGACCGGGCGCTACACAAAGTTCGTCGGCTCCTTCGGCCCGCCGAAAATGATCCTGCAGATGGAGATCACCTACGCCAATGGTTCAAGGCAGCAAGTGGTGAGTGACGGCTCATGGCGTGTGCTGCCGTCTCCCATCATTCTCAATTCCATCTATGGCGGCGAGGACTACGACGCTCGCCGGCAAAGGGCCGGATGGGACCAGCCAGGTCTAAACACCTCCGGCCTGCGCAACGCGGTAGTGATGACGCCTCCCGGAGGACGTCTGACGGCCCAGGAGATTCCGCCGACCCGCATTATGAAGATTTACAATCCCATAAAGGTCACACAGCCGAAGCCCGGCGTTTACGTCTATGACCTGGGACAGAACATGTCCGGCTGGCCCCAGATCGCAGTGCGCGGGCCGCGAGGCACAAGCGTAAAGATCATTCCCGGGGAATTGCTCACTCCCCAGGGGCTCGTAACACAAAGAAGTTCAGGGCGCCCTGAATGGTTCGAGTACACGCTGCAGGGGACGGGCGTTGAAACCTGGCATCCCAGGTTCAGCTACTACGGGTTCCGCTATCTTCAGATTGAGGGAGGCACTCGAAATCCTGAACAGGAGAGCACGAAGCCATTGCTGATCAGCGTGGCCGGAGATTTTGTCCATTCGTCCGCAGCGCCGGCGGGCAGTTTTTCGAGTTCTGATGCACTCTTCAATCGCATTCATCGCATCATTCGAGCAGCGATTGAAAGCAACATGCAAAGCATCCTGACGGATTGCCCGCACCGCGAAAAACTTGGCTGGCTGGAACAGACCTACCTGATGGGGCCGGCGGTCATGTTCGACTTTGACGTGCCAACACTTTATGCAAAGATCGCGCGTGATATGACGGAGACCCAATTGCCCAACGGTCTGGTACCGGACATTGCACCGGAATTTACTGTTTTCAAAGACGGCTTCCGCGATGCGCCTGCCTGGGGAAGCGCTTCAATTCTGTCTCCGTGGGAAGCCTATCGCCGATACGGCGAACTGGCGATCCTGCAGGAGAACTACCCCACCTTTGAACGCTATGCGGCCTATCTCGGAAGCCGGGCCCAGGGGCATATTGTGAGCCAGGGGCTGGGAGACTGGTACGATCTCGGACCCAAGCCCGCAGGCTTTGCGCAGCTTACCCCTATAGGACTGACGTCTACTGCAACCTATTACCGCGACCTCGTGACTCTAAGGCGCATCTCGACCGTGCTGGGCAAGCCAAGCAAGGCCGAAGAGTATGCCGCCTTGGCGCGTCAGGTGAGAAACGCGTTTAACCGAAAATTCTTCAACCCCGATACCGGTAATTATTCAACAGGCAGCCAGACGGCAGACGCGATGCCATTAGCGCTGGGGCTGGCTCCTGACTGGGAACGCGCTGCGCTGCTGGAACATCTCATCCAGGATATTCGTTTTCATGGAAATGCGATGACAACGGGCGAGGTTGGATTCCCCTCCCTGTTGGACGTGCTGCGCGATGCGGATCGTCCCGATGTGATCTTCGCGATGAATTCCCGAACCACCGCGCCGGGCTATGCGTACATCCTGAAGCAAGGCGCTACTACACTTACCGAGTCATGGACAGCGGACCGCGCCGGGTCGCAAAACCACTTTATGATCGGGCAAATCGAAGATTGGTTTTACTCGGGCCTTGCGGGGATCCGGCAAGCGCCGGGGAGCATCGGTTACAGGAATATTGTGATCAAGCCACAGCCCACGGGCAACATCACGTGGTGTAAGGCCAGCTACAAATCAGTGCGTGGTGAAATCCGGAGCGAGTGGTCCATCAGCAAGGGCGAAATCCACCTGAACGTCACGATGCCGCCGAACACGGCGGATACGGTGTACGTCCCGGCCCGCAGCGCCAGCAGAGTAACAGAAGGCGGACAGGCTGCAGCCAAAGCTCACGGCGTTCAGTTCCTGCGAATGGAAAACGGATATGCGGTTTATGCCGTGGGCTCCGGGACCTACCACTTTGCTGCCCCGATGAATCGAGGGAAATCTGCCTGAATATTGAAGTGGATTTGACCGGCTCGTACCCATTGGCAAGTTCAAGTGTTAAACACCCTGTGTTGATGTGCTCGACAGTCCCCTGCCCGATTCGTCTTCAGGCCTGCTGCTTTCCGATAACTTTCAATTCCATCTCAAGCAGAGCAGAAATCTTTTCAATGCTCCGCGCGATGTGCCCAACCCCCAGCGCGCAGTGATGCGTGGGGCCTTCTGCACACCATGCGTTAAAGAAATCCCCCGGCGGCAGCGCGAACCGTATCCGGCTGTTGGTGTTCCCGATCCGGAGCCGGTCACCTTCAAGCGATTCCCCTTCGGCCGTCAGGAGCCTGAGACGGCCACCGGGAGATTGTGTCAGGCCAAGGATGGTAACAGGGCCTTTCCGGACGCTGGCCTCTACACCCACACCGTAACCACGCTTCCCATGATAGAGCGCCAGCCCGCGCAGAACCGGGCGCCCTTCGGCAATGCGCAGATGGAACGGGCCATCATGCCCCATCAATATGAAACCCTCGCGGAAGTCGAGCGCGTAAAATTCTGTGAAGCTGCCGCCAGCACCCAGCAGGTCCATGATCTTCATCGCCTGGCAGTTCTTCAGATCGCCTTCACCCGAACAAGGGATCCCGCGGGCCGTCAACATCGAACAGCCCAGGGTCAGGCTCGCACCCAGTTGCTCATACCGATTACCGTTGAGTCCGCGGTAGTAGTAGCTGAGCCCGCCCAGAGTGAAATCGCTAACCAGCTTGTCCAGTCCAGCTGCGACCCGGCAAGCCGTGGCAAGTTCCTCAGCTGTCGGCTTTTTTGCCAGAGGATCGGAAGGGCTATCCTCACTGATATCGAACACCCCGAGGATTTCTCCTTCCTTCCGGCGCACATCCGCCTCACTCACGGCCTGCACACGTTCATCAAGATCGCACATCTCCAGCACTTCGATATGCGTACCCAATTCCGCGTGGTGCAGCGTGAAATCACTGTACATGTCCAGCATTCCGGGATAGGTGTGGCCAAGGAATCCGATCCTGGAATTCTTGAGAGCGTGCACCACGCTTGCCGCCCGGCACCACTGCTCAATTTCCGCCCAGGCGCTTTCCCATGGCTCGCGCACGTCGGGTTCAGGCTCCAGCATGCCTGTGACAACCTGAAAGCGGATTCCAGCGCGGGCAAAGGCGCAGGAAATCTCCGGCACGCAGCATGCACAACAATTGGCCAGCCACTCCGCAGTGTCAGTGTGCAGGTAATCGAGCGCGGCCCGCGGCTGCAAGTTGAGAATCACCACCGGCGCTTTCGCCCGTTGAACAACCGGCAGCACCTGAGAAGAAGTGGAATAGGTTCCGACATAACAGAAGACCAGGTCCACTCCAGCCTGGGCCAAAGCGTCACCTGTCCGTTGGGCGGCGGAAGCATCGTCCACAAGGCCGCCACTCACAACCGTGGCCCACTCGCTGATCCGCTGCTCGACCGTACGCTGATAGCCTTCCAGCCGCTCTTTCAGTCCCGCGAATTGCGGCCAGTATGCAGCCAGACCAATTCCAAACACTCCGATTTTGGCCTTCGCGTTCTGCTTCATGGATGTAATCCTTGCAACTGCGCGGGATCAGGCAAGCCTGTGCCGCACGGCCGTCAGCAGCCGAACGGGACCGACTAGACCGGATTCCAGCAACGGAGAATCCTTGTCAAAGTGCTTCCAGGTGGTGAAAGTGATTCGTCCACCCGGCGGCTTGGCTTTGCCATCAAGATACCAGTCCGGCAGCTTCTTGATCGCCCCGCCAAACACGCTGCTGGTTTCCTCGTATTCATTCTCGGCCGGCAACTGCTCGTCACCAATCAGGCGGTTCGGCCACAGGTTGGTCACCAGAACTTCCAGCTCGTTTTCTGCTGAGTGTAGAGCCTCCGTAACGTCAACCCGGTACGGCGGCCTCCACAGCACCCCCATGTTACGGCCATTCAGATGGACTTCCGCAAAGATTTCCACCTCGCCCAAGTCGAGGAAAATTCGCTTGCCGTCCGTTTCGCCACGATCGGCGCTGAAGCGTTTTCGATAGGTTGCCGTACCTGAGAAATACCGGACCCCGCTTTCTGCATGTTTGTGCAGTGAAATCAGTTCAGGCAAAGTGATTTCCACCGGCGCGCCAAGGTTGGGCGGAAAGCTTACGTGCCACGGCCCGCTGATTGTTCGGGGTGGCTCGATTGCAGAAACGTGCACTGAGGAAGCAGCGCCAGCATGCGGCTGGAGAATGTAGTCTCCATTCTGCCAGATGAGCAGTTCCGGCTTCCCATTGCCGGCCAACTCAACGGCAGGAGGCTCCTCAACCGGGCGAGAGTGGACCGCAGCCAACTGCCGGACCCGGTCCTCCCCGAGCACTTGCTTAAACAGCTCAGGCTTGCCCATTTCTCCATGGAAGTATGCGGCACCGTCGCGTTCGAACGCTTCGCCGAGCCCGGGATGAACGATGTTTCCAGATTTCCTGCCATGTTCAACCAGATTGCCGTCTACATAAAGCGTTGGCACGCCGGCATCGTACACTACGGCGAGATGCGTCCATCCCGAAAGGTGCCTGCGCGTCAAGATAACGGCAGAAATCTTGCCGTTTGACCTTTCGTAAACGATAACTCCATCGCGTCCTGCCGTCAGTCCGCAGGCTGCGTTCCCCGGGCCGTAAACAACCGCACCGTCTGGAGGATAAACAACAAAACTCTCCGGACGGGAAAACGAGCTTGCGTCCACGCGAACGCCCTCGGGGGGAAGTCCCAGGTCAATCTCCGGCTTAACCCAGACGCTAATGGTGAAGTTGTTTTTTACGCCGCGGTAACGTCCCGAAGCGAGCGCCGGGAAAGGCTTTGTCCCGGCCAGCGTCAAGCCCCCGCGCGAGATTTCCCGCAATCGATGACCCTCTGCTGGCGAACGAAAGACCACGAAGACCGATCCCGCCTTTTCCATCCGCAGCGGCAACCGCACTCCGCCATCCACCAGGTCGTATATCTCTGCCGGGGTAATCTCACCCGTTTCAGGATCCCAAATTTCGGGTTTCCGGTTTTCCACCCGAAACGTGCAGACCAGTTCTTCCGGTAGCCGGCGGCGGTTTGCGACAAAATAGATGTCCGTGTCACCCGTCCGGCGATGAATGTAGTTGATGGGCGCATCGCCCGAGCGCGACGTGAAGTCAAAATCCGGCGTGATACCGAGTTTATCCAGTACATTCGTCATCGACTTTTCCCAGAACACCCGCCCTTTACCGAAGGACCGTTCCGTTGACGATGTTCCATCCAGGTCGCCCCAAACTTCTTCCGCCAGACGGCTTAGCTCCTCGTCGCTTCCCGGATAACCCGAAAGGCCCGGCGCTTGCCGCGGTTTGGGTCCCACGACTGTCGCGCCGCCCCGAACCAGATCACGAACCTTGCGGAGAAGTTCCAGTGTAAGCATCTGTTCTTCCGGCAGCACCAGGACACGATAGTTCATGCCGTCCGGCAGGAAGATCCAACCGTTTTGAACCTTCATGCGATTCAAAATCCCGCCTGCATCCGTGACGTCATAGTAGTAGCCAAGCGGCGGAGTGGGATTCAACTGATCCGGCCACACGGGCGTGTCTACGGGGACATCCACGCCCGCGAAATAAACTAGGTCCGCCACCGTCACTCCCTGGCGCAGCAAATGGTGGCAGCGATTCGCATATTCCAACCACGACGACTCGCTCCCGAACCAGGTATTGGTCCTCGAATGCATCCATCCCCAGGGTCCCATCGTCATTCCCGGTTTGGCCGTTGGATGGGGTTGCATGGCATAAACGTGAAAGACGAATTCATTCAGTCCCTGCGTAAACATCCAGTCTCCCTGCCCCTTCATGGCATACGGAAATTCCTGCCACTTGGCGCACGTCGGGAATCCAGTGTAAGACTCAGCGCCCACGATAGGCTTGCCGTAGATATGCCCGATGCAACTTGCCAGTTTGATGCTGTAATGGTTTCCGCGGGCGACCCAGAACTCTCCCATTGGGATGTCCAGTTTCGAGCCCGCTTCCATTTCCTCAAAAGGCCCGCCGCTGTAAGGTTCGGCATAAGCCTTCATGCCGTGCTCGCGGCACAATTCTGCAAAGCGTCCGTAGTAATAATTGTCCATCAGGTCGGCACAAGTCCGGCGGACGTCCCAGAGGAAGCGGTCCGAGATCTCGCCACTCCTCACCACGCGTCCCGTCATAGCGGGCATATATTTCCGCAGGTCGTATCCGCGGCGATTCTGGAACTCATGCGGGAATTCTTCAGTCCAGGTCTGCATGCCAACTTCGTAACTGTCAATAACAGCGCCGGCCTGGCCCTTTGCGCCAAGAGATTCCAGGGTCGGAAGCAGCTTCCCGAAGAAGTGGTCGAAATGATAATCGTAGGCTGTCTTGCTGTACTTGTCGCACTCAAGGCCCAGGCCGCCGTCCGGCGCAGGGTGGTTCTCAACACCGGTTGTCGTTTGCCCCATCCGTAGGATCGTCCAGTTGCCGGCAGGAGCCTGCCACTTGAGGCGCCCGGAACTGTCCATGTATCGGGAGACGTCCAACACCGATGCCGGATCGATCACAGACCCTTTGGGAACCGCGCCCGTCGCCGGGAAAGGCTCTGCGCCGTCGCGGTGGGCGAAGTTAGCCTTCAGAGGCCAGTCGATAATCCGCACAGATCCGGAGATCCGAAGCCGGGCAATGCTTCCAGGCCCCGACGCGACCAGGCGGAAATACTTTGCCTTTGTCAGCGGGAAATTTGCCACCGCGGGAACTTCAATCGGGCCCCGGCGGCGCGGCACTCCAAGGTCGTAAATCTTGCGGAAACTGGAACCATCGTCCGAGGCTTCGAGTGACATGGCGGGGTAACGGAAGGAATAGCCCGCATCGGCCGGCGCATTTGGATAAAACTCAACGGACCGTGCCCCGTACGGTTCCTTAAACTCAAGTAGAATATAGGCGGCCTGTCCGCCAGCCGGCGCTATATCCACGCCTTTAGTAGGATCACCCCCCGTCAAAAGCGTCCCATCAACTTCGCCGCTGTTAGAGGTAACGCGGCTCAACAACTCCTTCAAAGGCGTTTCTTCCCCATCGATCGACGGGAAGGCTAGCACCAGAGCGTCGCGGTAATAGTTGCGCTTCTTGAAGGGTTCCGGCAAATGCACGTCAACTTCACTGCCGCCGGAAACCTGGGTTTCACTCCAGGTCAGTTGCTGCATGGAAAGCTCCGGAGTGATCCAGGGCCCTCCGCTCGACGACCAGCCGGGACAGTTCATCATGTCGTATTCCAGGCCCAGCCGATCTGCTTCAGCCGCTGCATGTTGAAGAAGATGCAGCCACTCATCGCTGCCGTAATTCACGGGCCCTTTGGGAATGCCCGTGCCCACCTGAAAAATCTGAAACCCGCCGACCCCCGCGCGGTGCAGGGCTTCCAGATCCCGGGTGATCCCGTCACGGGTGATATTCCCGTTCATCCAATGCCACCACGTTTTAGGCCGGGCTGAGGCCGGCAGCGACCGGAAAGCGGCTTCCAGATCATCCTCACCGGAAACATTGGCACCCAACGCAACGCGTGGCCCCCGAACAACCAGCGCAAGGGCTCCGGCGGCAAAGCTCTCCATAAAGGTTCGACGCTTCATCTCAATCCTCCTGCCGGTGCAGCCACACCGTCACCGAGCGCACGCTCTCGGTGACGGCGGCAACATCATGATATTTAAGAATGAAATCAAATCCAGCCGGCCATCGCGCCGCACGATTGCGACAACAACCGGCAGAAAATAGCGCAACGCTCAGCCGATCCTGCCAACGCTATGACATTCTTTGATTACAATGCGCTTGCGTGCGAAATCACGTAAATCGCAATGAGCAGGACCGCAACACCCGCCCAGGAATAACCGTACGTCCGGCGGCTTGCACCCCTCCATTCGCCGGTTGCGGCTCCCCAGACATTAGCGGCGGTAATGTTCATTGCCATAAAAAGCGGCCAGCCCAGCACGGCGCCAAGGTCACCCATTCCCGTGGCTCCCATACCGTAAAAAGCAATCCCGAAGAACCAGACGGCCCCCATCAGGATCGCTCCCACCCAGTAATTTGCAGAAATGTCCGCCTGCGTCAGCACGCCCCAGGTGTGTTTCTTGCCCAGCAGGTAAATGCAATAGCCTGCATTGGCAAGGAAACCGGCGCCGAGCGCAAGCGCCCAGATCAGATTGGACGACATGGCCCGTGAAGAGCCCGCGGCAAGGGCCGCCGTCTGCAGGTCTTTGCCAAAGACGAAGCTGAAATTGAGCATAGCCGAAAAGATTCCGGAGAGAATGCAGATCACGAGGCCCAGCCAGAAATTGGCTCCGCCGCGCTGCGTGGTCTGGCTTGAAAGTTCCTTCTCACGCCGGTGGCCCGCAACCGAGCAGACTACGATGCCCAAAATAACGATCGCAAGTCCACCCATCAGGAAGTATCCCTGGCGCGTTATAAGCTGCTCCGGATGCATGACGATGAGGGGAAGAAGCGAGCCGAGAGAGGCCGTGATGCCCAGGACAATTGCAAAAGTAAGCGCCATGCCCACGCGGAGGATGCCTTGGCCAAAAAGGGTTGAGCCCACACCCCAACCAAACCCGAAAAGCACGACCTCCGCGATCACAGCCCCGGAGGTACCCGCCAGCACCCGGCAAAAGTGAGGGACGGTCAAAAAAACCATGACCCACGGGAGAACAAGCAACCCGGCAACGGAGTACACCAACCACGTGTTCTCCCAGCGCCAGCGGGTCATGCGTTTCATGGGGAGAGCAAAACTTCCTTGCAGGAATCCCCCCAGAAGAACAAAACCTATTGCCAGGCCGATGCTTCCACTCATGATTCCCTCATTCACTTGCAGGTTTCTTATGGAATTGAAGAACGAACCAACCGCTCAGCCCAACGGGCAACGTCGGCTGAAGTAACATCCGCGCTCCCGCCTTCGAGTGATGCAAACTGAATCGCGAGATTACCAATGGTGGAACTCTCGATAGGGCCGTGTTTGAGTTCAAGGCCCGTGTGCTCTTGAATCAGGCAATTGACAAATTCGTTCTGGCTGCCTCCCCCAACCACATAAAGGCGGCGAAACTTGCGGCCCGTCACCTCTTGCAGCGCCCGCAGGACATCCGCATAACGGGCGGCCAGGCTGGCAAAAATGACTCCCGCCATTCGGGGTGCGTGGTCCGGATCTTCGGGAATGCGGGCGTGGCCAGCCTTTTCAAGCTCCTGGTTAATCCGGGAAGGCATGTGCCCGGGAAGGATAAGATCCGGGGCATCGACATTGAAAATCGTTTCGGGTACGGGCAGGCGTTCACATTCGGCGACGAGTTCAGGCACTGTCCATGAACGGGCGCTGGCCGATTCCCATTCGCGCAAACACTCCTCCAGCAGCCACATGCCGTTCACGTTCTTCAGAAACCGGATCCGGCCGCCCACGCCGCCCTCATTGGTGAAGTTCTCGCGCAGCGCTGCGGCCGACGTGCAGGGCTCCTCAAGCACGGCGCCCACCAGCGACCATGTCCCGGAACTGATGAAGGCCCAGTCAATCGTTGCATCAGGAATACCCGCAACCGCGGCCCCCGTATCATGGCAGGCAGGAGCGATCACTCGCGCGGCCTTGTAGGCCGCGAGATTCGCAATCTCCCCTCGGACAGGTCCGAGTTGCGTTCCGGGCGGCACAATGCGCGGCGCGGCCGACCGGTCAAGGCCAACCTTGCCAAAAATCTCGTCGCACCAGTTCCGCGTTCTCGCATTGACCAGTTGCGTGTGGGTTGAGTTGGTGTATTCCGCGATTGCCGCGTTCGGGTTCGAGCCGGTAAAACGGTACAGAAGATATTCTGGAACGTTGAGCCAACCGGCTCCGGGTTCGAGGCCGTCGCGACGGTCAGCGTAAAGCTGGTAAAGAGTGTTGAAACGCAGGAACTGAATCCCTGTTAATTCGTAGAGCCGCTCCCGGGGTACTCGTTCCCAAACCTCCGGCATCGCGTTCTCGGTCCGCGGGTCACGATAGCAGAGTGGGTTCGCAAGCGCCTTGCCGGCCTGATCCAGCCGAACGTAATCGACGGCCCATCCGTCCACGCCGATGGAATCAATGCCGCCGCTCGCGTCCGCCAACAGCCTCGCCGCAAGGTCAAGCCCCTCGTCGGCTCCATCGCAAAGCTGGTCGAGTTGCCACCACAGGCGACCCTCGCGCTCAACAGGGCCGTTTGGGTATCGGTGAGCAACATGGACGCGGGCAGCATTCCCATCCCATTCCGCCAGCGATACGCGGCAGCTTCCAGCACCCAGATCAATGGCGACACATCGAAGGTTGTGCATATGCGCCCCGGAATGAACCTGGCAATTTTGGCCTTACTTTTATCGGAGGAACGCCTCCGTCAGCCCTCCATCCACAGGAATCAGATGCCCCGTCGTGCAGCGCGAACGATCACCGGCAAGAAACAGGATGGCTTCAGCACAATCGACCGGGTCAATCGGCTCGTGCGTCAGGGTGCGGCCCGCATAAAACTGCGCGAGTTTGTTCCGTAATTCGTCGGTGGATGCTTCCGGGTTGTGCTCGATCTTGTACTTGGCCAGCGAAGCAAGAACGCGGTCTCGTGGAAACATCGTCGATCCTTTGACAACCGTGGCAGGACTGATGCCGTTCACCCTTACGGCTGGTGCAAGCGAAATGGCAAGCTCTCGCACCAGATGGCTGAGCGCCGCCTTGCTGACATCGTAGGCTTCGGTGCCACGTTTGGGAACCACCGCGTTGGCCGAACTCGTGAGCACAATGCTGCCCGACAACTTCTGAGGGGTGTATATTTTCTCCGCTTCAGAAACCAGCAGGTGGTTTCCTGTTACGTTAATGTCCAGGGTAAGCTTCCATTGTTCGTCTGTGATCCTGCCATCAGGAGAAGCCGGAAAAATTGCGGCCGTGTTCACTAGGATATCGATTCCGCCAAACGTTTCTACAGCTTTGCGCAGCGCAGCGCGAACCGAGTTCCGGTCGCGGATGTCCAAAACAACCGATGTATATGCGTCTTTTCCCGCGATGTCCGACACTTCTCCGGCTACGGCCTTTGCGGCTTTGCCGTCGAGGTCAGCCGCAACGATATGTGCTCCCCGCTTCGCCGCCATGATCGCCACTTCCCGGCCAATGCCGTGCCCGGCACCAACAACAAAGGCCACCTTCCGGCTCAATTCCTGCTCAGGAGGCTGGCGGCGGAGTTTGGCTTCTTCAAGGGCCCAATACTCGATACCAAAAGCTTCCTTCAGCGGCAACGCCACATAATTGCTGTAAACCTCAAACGCTTCGGTGGAAGCGGCGCGCCCTGCGTGGGGCAACACCTTAGGAGGCGGCCCGCTCTCCAACGCCGTCGCGCCTTCCATCACGTGGATTGCATTGACGTAAAATTCCCCCGTCAGCCGAGATTCCTTCTTGCTCTTGCCGAAGCTGAACATCCCCACGCCCGGCACCAGAACCACCGTTGGATTGGGATTCCGCATCGCTGGTGAATCCGGTTTGGCAAAGCTGCGGTAATACTCTCCGTATTCCTTCCGGTAGCCGGCCAGCGATTTATCCAGAAGATCAGTCAGCGCGGCCGGATTGTCATTGGCTGGGTCCCAAGCCACAAACAACGGGCGGATTTTGGTGCGAACAAAGTGGTCGGGACAACTGGTGCCGAGGTGCGCCAGTGCTTTGGCGTCTTTCGAATTGATGAATCGCTGCACTTCCGGCAAGTCGCTGAAATTTCCGATCACCCGCTTATCGGTAGAAATGCGCCCGCGCAGAAAAGGAGAGATTTCAACTGCCACGTCGCGGCTGTCGGCACGCATCTGGCAAATGGGCCCGCCAAACAATCCTTCGCCCTTCTTTTCGACGTGCTCCAGAACAAACTGGCCGAAGTGGTCTATGACCGTAATACTATTCAGGTAACTTTCCCGCTGCGTATTGCCCCAGGTAAAAAGACCGTGACCGCCCAGTACCAGACCGTCGGCCTTGGGATTCTCTTCCACGGCGCGCTTCAGCATCATGGCGAGCTCGAACCCTGGGCGTTGCCAGGGAAGCCAAATCAGATTGTGATTGAAGCGGCTGTTAAATTCCTCAAGCCGTTCGCGGCCATTGGCCGCAGCCGCCAGCGCCGTCGCCCAATCCGGGTGCAGGTGGTCAACGTGGTTGAAGGGCAAAAACCCGTGCAGAGGTGTATCAATGGAAGGCGCAACAGGATTTATGCCAAATCCGCAAAGTGGGTAAAAGCCCACCATTTCATCTTCAAATTCGACTCCACGGTAAATCTTTTCGAGCCCACGAAGTTTGTCAAGATAGATGGTGGCGAAGCCGGTTCGCTTGATGCTCCCCAAGTCGCCGCCGCTGCCCTTCACCCACAGGACGTCCATTTCACACGCCCCTATGGGGTCCTTTTGTTTTACTTTCGAACTGGTATTGCCGCCGCCGAAGTTGGTGATCCGCAAATCGGCGCCCAAAAGATTCGAACGGTAACGAAGCTTTTCGGGTTCGTCGAGCGAGGAGGCGACACTTTCATCCCACAGGTCTTTCAAATAGCGCAACTTTGGACTTGCATCCGTCATTTCTATCTCCATTTTCGGTAGAGCTCTGAACCCGGCGGCAGATCAAGCGTAACTGCTGGCCGCTGCGGCACGTCCGGCCCGCTCGCGCGTGATTTTCTCCATGTAAGCGCTTGCCCTGAATGCCGCCAGGGGATTTTCTGCGAGGCCCTTGGACCGCCGCCATTCCCTCACCGCAGGCCGCACGTCAGTACTGAAAGCGTCTTTGAAGATGTTTTCCGCATCAATCAGCCACTGCTTTTCCTGCGCCTTGCTCAGTGATTTGAAGTCAATCAGCGCTGCCTTTGCGTAAAGTTCCTGCGCCACCATGACGGTCTGAATCATTTCTTCGATCTTGCCCTTCAGATTGTGACTCTGGTCCACCATATAAGCGATGTCTGCCCTGCTGCTGCTTTCCCATTCGTAGTAGCGGATCTCTGCGAAGATGCGGAAAACCTGGTAGGGATCAATAGACCCGAGCGTCAGATCGTCGTCGGCATAACGCCTGTCGTTAAAATGAAATCCGCCCAGCATGTTTTCGTCCAATAGCCAGGCCACAATCTGCTCGATGTTCTGAGCCTGGTAGTGGTGGCCTGTATCAACCAGGACGCGAGCCTTGGGGCCGGCAGCGCGGGCGTAAATCAGGGCCATGCCCCAGTCAGCGATGTCTGTGTGATAGAAGGCGGGCTCGAACGGCTTGTATTCCACCAGCAACCGCTGGCTCTCACCCAGCGCGTCGTGGGCCTCCTTCAGTCCTTCCGCCATCCAGTGTTTTCGGGATCGAATGTTGGCGGTGCCGGGATAATTGGAGCCGTCGGCAAACCACGGCGTGACGTCGCGCGAGTTGAGTTCCTTGGCAACCTTGGCCGAATAAAGGATGTGGTCAAGGGCCTGCTTGCGAATGGACGCTTGCTCGTTCGACAGCGATCCATGCTTGTACTCCTGGTTCTGGAAGACATTGGGGCTTATCGAACCAGGGCGCATGCCGTATTGGTCCGCAAGCTTAAGGACCCCGGCGGTGTCAGATCCCTCCGGTACGTCCCACTGCACATGCAACGCAATCGTGGGACACGCCCCGGTGAAATTGTTGACCTGAGCCGCATCCGAAAACTTTTCTTCGATAGTCTTGGCGGCAGGTTGAAGGAACTTGCCAAACCGCGTTCCGGTATCAGCAAATGCCCAGGATGGAAGCTCAATCTTCAGCCCGTCGAGGGCCTTTGCAACAGTTTCAATTGCGATGCCAGACAGATAGGAATCGTTGTAGGCCATTGTTGCTGTTACCTCCATTGCGAAAAGGTTAACGCCAAGGAACAAGGTTGGCTGAACGCTTTAGAGCCGCTCAGTTTATCAGAATTCTCGCCCCTGTGCCTACCCATGCCTGTGCGCTGCTATATGATCGGAGGGAGTTGGACATTACAGCAGGGGCATTGGCGTCCGGCCGCGTGGCTCCAGCCCCGCTCGGGAACCGATGAACAATGGGAAAATTCTTGTCGCTGCGATTGAAAAGGAAATTTGCTAGAGCAAAAGTTGGTAGCGCTACCGGGAATCGAACCCGGGTTTTCAGATTGAGAATCTGACGTCCTAACCCCTAGACGATAGCGCCAAAAGGGGCGTATAGCTTTTCTAACACCCGGTTTCAGAGGCTGTCAAGT
>JAJYLL010000100.1 GCA_021787735.1 Acidobacteriota bacterium
CACGATAGTTTGCAAAGTCTTTCGCTCTTCGGCAGTTAGTTCGATTTGGGGCGCTCGACGGGACATAATCGAGCACTTTAAGTCAATGGCTCAAATAAGTCAACGTATTTTAAGAACGCAATACTAGTTGTAAAGGATTTGATAGACGTATCCGGGTCAGGGAATCATGCCTTCACTTGTGGTAGCGACACACCGTCTGCCGCAGACCCGATTGACCCGGAACACCCCCCGGATGGCTACTGAGGTCCCTCCGACCGCGCCGCCATTTGGGTAAGGTTCTTCGGAGTACTAATATAGCCGGTGACTACGTTCTTGTCCACCTTGTTGACCACCAGTTCGCAGAAGGTATGCGAACCCTGGGCGGCAAAGAAGATCGGCTCGTCAATAGTGCGATTGCTCTTTGTGACCCAAACGTCGTCAACCAGCAAGTCTAGGGTGAAGCGGTGATGTTTCTTGTTGGTCTTCTTAAGGTCCAGTCCGATATTTGCCAGGTGAATGGGATGATGGCGGACAAGCGTGAATTCGTAATAGTCGCGCTGGCCCAGCTTTCGCAAAGCTTCAATCTCATCATGATTGCGCGCGATCAGCGTTCCAAAGCGGGTGCGCGTCATGCCAAAGCTGTTAGCCAGCTCGTCCACGTTTTTCTTGGTCTTGTTAAGGTCCGTCTTGGTGTTCGAAACGTCGGCCGTCAAGGCCCCTACCTGTTGCTGGTCCGCCTTCAGAGCGATCTCGTGCTTCAAATCACTCATCTGCTGAGCGTGTTCCGTCTGGAGATGGGCAACCATTGCGCGCGCGCGGCGAAGTTCTCCGCTTTGCGCACCCAGGTGCTGTGAATCCTTGTCCAGTTCCCCCTGCAGCGCCCCGAGCTGCTTCTGATTTTCCTGCTCAAGAGCCATCACCTTGGACGAAAGCTGGCTGTTAAATTGCGCCGTCAATTCCTGGCGCGTCTTTGCATCCTGAGCCTTCATGGCCCTTCCCATCGTCGCAATGCGGCTGACGGAATAGATCTCCGCAACCATCAGCACCGCCAGGCCGATCAGGATCACCTTGATCTTGCTGTCCATGCCCGACCCGGCAGAGGTATCCCCCTGGAGACCCGCCTTCGGCGGCATTTCGTCGATCGCCATCGTGTTTCCTCCTCAAATTGTAGAAAGACCATCCGGGCCGCAGAACCCGTATCCATGAATCAAGGCAATTGAGGTTCCAGCCTTGAGGCTGAAGTATCACTATGGGAACAGATAGCTTCCATCCGCCTGCAGGAACAAGTTTGGCAGCCGGCAGAGAATTTCTTACGCGGTGGGTGTAAAAAATGCAAAATGCCAAGAAAAGAAATGTGCAAGAACTTGCACATTTGGTGTAAGACAGGCTTATTGTGCCTGGCCGTTTCCGTTCGCGTCAGAACCGTGCTCGGTTGCGGACTCTGCCTTGCGTTCCTTGTGTTTTCGAACCCAGTCCTGTTTATTTACCTGGCGCGCCCGGCCGACGGCCAGAGACTCCGGCGGCACATCTTCGGTGATAGTCGATCCCGCGGCGACATATGCTCCCTTGCCGATTCTGACAGGAGCCACCAGCATGCTGCCGCTGCCGACAAAAACTCCATCTTCAATGTTGGTCGGGTTTTTCTTTTCACCGTCGTAATTGCAAGTCACCGTACCGGCGCCGACATTAACTTGCTTGCCGAGTTTGGCGTCGCCAAGATAGGTTAGGTGCCAGGCCTTCGTGCCCTGCCCCACATGTGACTTCTTGACCTCAACAAAATTCCCGATCCGCGCGCCGGGGTCAATCACTGCGCCGTCGCGCAGGCGGGCAAAAGGCCCGAGAATCACATCGGGACCGACTTCGCACCCTGTTACATACGTATTAGGACGCACCTGCACGCGGTCTCCCAGGATGGAATCTTCAATCGTCGAATGGACACGGATCGTGCAGCCGCGGCCGACCCGGGTATTCCCCAGCAGGCTTACGCCCGGATCAATCACAGTATCATTGCCCACTTCCACGCCGGCATCGATGCAGGCCGTGTTGGGGTCCACAATCGTCACGCCATTCCGCATCAGGGCTTCGGCCTTCTGCAATCGCAGGATGCGCTCCGCCTGTGCCAGTTCAACGCGGTCATTCACGCCCAGCACCTCGTGCGCGTCGGCTACAGGAAATGTCACAACTTTTTTGCGGTGCCGGTTGAAAATTGTGACTAGTTCCGTCAGCAGATATTCTTTCTGGGCGTTCTTGTCGGACAGCTCATCGAGGTGTTTCAGCAGGTCCGACCGCGAAAAACAGAGGATGCCGGAACTGACCTCGGCGATCTTACGCTGCGCGGGAGTACAGAGTTTTTCTTCGATGACGGCCCGCACGTTCCGTCCTCCGGAGCGCAAAATTCTGCCGTATCCGTGCGGGCTGGGAGGCTTCATCGTCAGGATGGACGCAGCCGCACGGGTTTTCTGGTGGATCGCAACCAGGTCTAGCAGCGTTTCCGTCCGCAGCAGCGGAACGTCTCCCACCACTGCCACGACTGCGGAACCCCTGCACTTTTCCAGTTGCGGGCGTGCAATCATCAGGGCATGGCCCGTCCCGCGCTGATCTTTCTGCTCGACAAATTCAAGCCCCGGCCGCGCCAGGGTTGCACGGACCTCCGCAGCGTTATGCCCCACCACCATCAGGAGGGCTTCCGGCGCCGCCGCCAACGCCGCGCTCACTACGTAGTCGCCGAGGGGGCGGCCCGCCAGCATATGGACCAACTTGGAATGTTCAGATTTAAAGCGTGTCGATTTGCCTGCGGCAAGAATGACAATCGAGAAATCGCGGTTAGCCATGGGAAAATTCCGATTCCGTCCAAAAGTGCTATCGAGATGCGATTCCTGGCAAGCCGAAAATGCCGCCCGCAGTCGTCGGTTCGCCCGGTGCCGAAATTGCCTTTATACCATGATCCCAATGCTGCCTTGCAGCAATCTCCGTACCGCCGGGCACGCAGGTCAGTCCTCACCCATCCAGGCGCCCCACGGTTTAAGTTTCTCAACGTTGTCGCAAATGGCTTTGAGTGCCGCCGTCATGGGCACTGCCAGAATCAAGCCCGCGGCGCCCCACAGCCACCCCCAGAACATCATTGCAATAGTCACGGTAAGGGCGTTCAGGCTGACCTGATGGCCCACAAATTTGGGAGTCAGGACGTTAATGGCCAGGAAATGCACCACCATCACCGTGACCGCGATAACAATAAAGGGGGTTGCCGAGGAATATTGTCCAAGCGCCATCATCAAAGGCGGCGCCATCCCCAGGGCCACTCCCAGGTAAGGTATCATGCTGAGAAAGGCCGCCAGCGGCCCGACCAGGAGAGCAAAGTTGAGTCCCATCAATGAAAAGACCGGGGTGATCAGCGCCGCAGCCATCAGCGCGACCATGGTATTTCCCATCACGTAGCGCCGAATCATGTGGCCAATCCCGAGAATCACGGTTTCCGCCTGCTGCCGGTTCGAATCCGAAAACAGGCTTAACGTTCCGCGCCAGATGTGGCCCTTAGCCGTCAGCATAAAGAACACCAGGAATGGAATAAACATCACGGTCAGGATAAATGTGTAAACCGACCCGATGCCTCGCAACAGATACTGGCCCCAGTGCGATTCCTGCTGCAGCCGGATCGTCGGCAGATTCGATTGCGGTTGCGCCGAGGCAGGCACCATCCCCGACGCCAGCTTCTCGATGTTCTTAAACATGCCTTCGAAGCTGGCAAACAAGTGCCTGAGCGGCGCGCCATACGTGGGAAACTCCTGGATGAAGGCAATCACGCGATCATAAATCCCGTAAACAACCAGGTAAAGGAGGCCGAGGGAAATCACCATCATCAGCAGAGCGCCTAGCCAGCGTGGAATGTGAATCCGCTCAAGAAAACTGACCGCCGGCTCCAGCACAAAGGCGATCAGGATGGAAAAGATCAACGTGATGACAATCAGGCTTGCGTAATTGATGGCCGCAATCACAATGGCAACGGCAATAATGCGCCCGCTCGCTGTCGCAATTTTTGTGGTTGGGAGAGCTTCGAATTTCGTCTCAGGCATCGGCTGAACTCGTGGCTTTGATTCTAACTTGGCAGCCTCCAAAATGCCACACCGCCAATATGGCACAAAGAAAGGAGCCCCCCGCTGGTTTTGCATTTAAGGTGGGTGCGGTTATAATGGGCAACATCTATGGGCACCAGTCATACATGGCTCGATGACCGTCCGCCAAGGCTTGGTGACCTGATTGATGACCATTGCCCGCGGTGCAAGCGGCTGATGAATCACGCCATTGCAAGTTTTGTGGGTGACAAGGTCGTCAAGGTCATCTGCCAGACCTGCTATTCCGAGCATCCCTACTTTGAAGGGAAAGAAAAGAAAAAGACACCCAAGGGCCCCAAGACCGCATTTGACCAGGTACTAGAGAAGGTTGCTCCTTCCGCGGCCCCGACGGAAGAGCCTGCCCCCAAAAAGCCAAAGGCAAAGCCCGCCGCCCGGCCTCTGATCCGGCACAAATCCAAATCACCCGCCAAGAAATAGGATCAATGCGGTTCCCGCCCCAGGATTTCCACCTCATGGTCTGAGTGCAAACGGTAGCGAACACCGCTCCACTCAATCGTCCGCACAAACCCTGCCGCCACAAAATTCCACATCATCACCCACGGAACCAGCAGAGTAAGCTGCCAGTAGCGTTTTCCATAGCGAGCTAGAAACTCGCGCTCTTCCGGAAAAATCTCGCGCGCCACGATGGCACGAATCTTACCTTTGCTCATCCCGAGCCCAAGAATAACGGCAAGGAGGGCGACCGCCGCAAGTCGCTCCCATCCGGCCGGCGGATCGAGCAGCACGAAAAAGCCCCAAACAAACGCCAGCGAGTAGAGCACGTGTCCCGCCAGACCCATTCGCCACAGCCGCGGAGCGTAAACTCGGGTGATAATGATCTGCCGGTTGGTCCAACGCAGGAATTGCGCGAACGAGGAATCCTCGCGCGAGGCCACCAGGCATCGCGGCTCAAAGCAAATCCTTCCACCGCCGTCATGCACGGCGCGGCCCAGCCCGTAATCGTCGCTGACCGTTGATGCCCAGTAACGCTCGCGAACCTGCAACCGATTGAAGTCTTCCGTGCGAATGGCCATCGAACCGCCCCACGGGAATGCGCTGTCATGCTCGCCCATGAACGTTGCAATCGATGTGTCCCAGGCTGCGCGCAGTTGGGAAACGAACGACTTGTCCGGCAGATACCAGCGGAAACCCGTGCTGACAGTCACATCGCGGCTCGCGAGCGGCGCAACCAGCGACCGCAGCCACATCGAATGCGGACTGGCATCCACGTCGGCAAAAACCAGCACTTCAATTTCGGGCTTGACGGCGTCCAGCCCGCGCACAAGGTTGTGGACCTTCTGCCCTTGCGATTGTGAAGGCCCAGCCGCCAGCAACGACACCTCTGGCCGCGCGGACGAACCCTGGGCCGCAGATTTCTCGATCAGCGCGCTCAACATTCCAAACGCAGGGTCCTTCTCGTCCCCCACCACCAGCACCAACTGATAGCGCGGATAATCCTGCGCCTGAAAAGCGGAGATATTCGACTCGAGCGCAGCACCCGAGCCCGTCACGGGGATAATCACCGCGGCTCGCGGCGCGTAGTCGCCCACGTTCTGGGCCCGGCAGCGCCGCACGTATTCGAGGAACCGGAATCCACTGCGAAGCGAACTCGCGCTTTGCACGAGCAGCAGAAACCCCAGAATAATGAAGATAATGAACGCAGTGCCCATGAATGAGTTTCGAGTCTAGCATAACTTGCGATGCGGGCCTTACTTGGCAGAACTTGCCGATTTCTCCCCGGATTCCCTATAGTCAATAAGGGGTCTTATATGCACTTCTTGGACCTGGTTCTCTGGTTTGTGTTTGTGGGTTGGATTGCGGCGGGCATTTATGCTTTCTGGAACTTCATCGGTGTCGCCATCCTTCGTCCGCAACCTTTCCCGGCGCCACAGGCAATGCAACATCGCCTCCCTCGCGTTTCCATCCTGCTGGCCGCACGCAATGAGCAGGAAATGCTGCCGGCAACGCTCGATTCCCTGCTCAAGCTCGACTATCCTGACTTCGAAATCATTTTAGTTAATGACGATTCCGATGACCGCACCGGCGCCATTGCGGACGAGTGGGCACAGCGCGACGGCGCACGTGGCAAGCTACGCGTGATCCATAATCACCACCTGCCGTCCGGCTGGCGAGGCAAAGTCCATGCCATGAGCCTGGCAGCAGCGGCCGCCAGGGGCGAGTGGATCCTTTCCACGGACGCAGACATCGTTTTCCACCCGAGCCTGCTGCGGCAGGCTGTCGAGCTCGCGCAGCGCAAGAACGTACAGTTCCTTTCGCTCACACCCGAAGTTGAAATGCAGTCCCGGGCGGAGAAAGTGGTCCTGCCGGCGTTTGGATTTTTTCTCTTCATGCTGTTTCCTCTGCGGCGCGTAAACGATCCCCGCTCACCTCGCGCCATGGCAGCGGGAGCTTTTCTGCTGATGCGGCACGATGACCTGACCGCGCTTGGAGGCTATGCCCGACTGCGCGACACTTTGATCGAGGACCTTCGCATGGCGGAACTCTTCAAACGCAACGGCCGGCGAACCTACCTTGGCATTACGCAGGGAGTCTTCCGCACCCGCATGTATGAAAACTGGCACGAGGTTTTTGAAGGGCTTACACGCAGCGCCTGGGAAGGCGCCGGATGTTCGATTTGGAAGGTCGTGGCAGGCGTGGCGGTCGCCACCGGCATGGCCGTGCTGCCCTGGCTTTCGCTGGCCGCTCTTTGGCTTTCGCACCTGGTTACAGGTGTGCCTCTGGCTCACAACCCGGCGTTCATTGCAGCGGCGGCGGCCACGGCGGCAAGCGCCGTCATATATTGCCCGGTGGTGTTTTTCGCCGGCGTGTCTCCGCTTTACACTTTCACGCTTCCATTAGCGTCGCTTTTTTACTCCACCGTCGCGGTGGTATCGGCCTTCAGGAGCATTACCGGCCCCGGTCTTCGGTGGAAGGGCCGCAGCTATCAGCCTCCTGCGGCTTAGCCTGTCGCCACTGCGGCAGCTTTACGCCGTGGGTGGCGCAAACAACGCGCTTTTTGCGATGAGTGCAGTCAGGACTGCCCATTCTTCCCGGCCCGTGTTCTGCTAAGATAGTGAAGCCAATCGGGCTGGATTGACGCGCATGTTTTCCCGGCACAAACAGATGATCGGGGTACTTTACCTGCTGGCTGACGCCACGCTGGCAGTAGCCAGTTTTGCGTTGGCCTACTGGGTCCGCGCCCGGTTCATCACTCCACAGCCGCTCTATCCTGATTCAAACTACATCTGGATCATCCCTTACGCCATCGCCCTCTGGTTGGTTATCGGCCTTACAACGGGCTCGTACCGCGAAATCCAGGAGGAAAATATTGTCCGCGCTTTCCTGGACCCCGCCAAGGCTGCTTTCCTCGGAACGGCGCTGCTGTTCGCCACCATCTTTGCCTTCAAGCTGGAATACATCAGCCGCCTGTTGCTGGCGCTCTACGCCGTTATTCTTCTGCTGGCCATGATCGCCTTCCGCCTGGCGGCGCGCAGGCTGGGCGATCCGCTCCGGCGCACATTTGGCGGCTACCGCGAATTTCTGCTGGCGGGTGACGCATCCAGCCTCGGCGATGTCGCAAAGGCGATTGAAGCCAATGAACGGCGCGGCATGCGGATCTTCGGCTTTGCAAGCATCGGCCACGCTGCAGACAATTCCCTGCCGCCCACGGGCCTTCAGCGGCAATATCCGGTCTACTCGCTTAACCAGTTGCCGGAACTGGTCCGCCGGCACGTGATCGATGAGGTCATTTTCGCCGCGGCCAAAGGCGATATGGAAAAGATCGAAGACGCTTTCCGGCTTTGCGAAGAGGAGGGTGTCAAGACGCGCGTGCTGCTCAACTTCTTCCCGCATGTCGTCTCGCGCGTTTATCTCGACCGGCTGGAAGAGATGCCGTTGCTCACCTTCACCACTACACCGGAAAATGAATACCTGCTGCTGCTGAAGCGCGTGCTCGATTTCAGTATGGCGTTGTTGCTGCTGATCGTTCTTTCGCCGCTGCTGCTGCTGCTCGCCGTGGTGATCCGGATGACCTCCAGGGGCCCGGTGCTTTATCGCCAGGTGCGGTGCGGGCTGGGCGGCAGGAAATTCACGGTTTACAAATTCCGCTCCATGCACGCCGGGGCCGATCTGCAGCGTGAGGAACTGGCAGCGCTGAATGAGCTCGACGGCCCGGTGTTCAAGATCAAGAATGATCCGCGCTGCACCACGGCCGGCCGCTTCATGCGCAAGTTTTCGCTCGATGAGTTGCCGCAGCTCATCAACATCGTAAAAGGCGATATGTCGTTTGTAGGGCCGCGCCCGCCACTGCCCGAAGAGGTTGAAAAGTACGCCGGTTGGCAGCGCCGCCGCCTACGCATGCAGCCCGGCCTCACCTGCCTGTGGGCGCTCGAAGGGCGCAATCAGTTAAGCTTCCATCGCTGGATGGAATTGGACCTGATGTACATTGACAACTGGTCGCCAGCCCTCGACGCAAAAATCCTGCTGAGAACCATCCCCGTGGTCCTGCTGGGCCGCGGCGCAAGCTGATTCAATCATTTCGCTTCTGAAAAACGTCGTCTCATTCCGGGTCAACAAGGAATCGACTGCCTCCGGCTGGTACATAAATCGCATCGTTTACGATCTGTCCGACCATAGCAGACTTTAACCCGCGGCCCGGGCAATGGGGCTCAATGACCGCTGAGCATCCTAAAGCGCCGCGCAGGGGCGGAAGCTATAGCCAGGACACGCATCACAAGGTCGCTGACCGGCCCGCCCTTCAAGGAGCACCGGCCTTAGGGTTCGAAGTCCAAATAGTATTTCCGGAAGTATCGATGTATGCACAATCCGGATCCCAAACTTCTGCCATTCCGTTGTGGAAACTTGACGCCTTTAAAAAGCGCGGGGCAATCACGACCTTTCCCTTCTTATTGATGAAACCCCATTTCGACCCAATTTTCACCTCCGCCAATCCTTCACTGAACGCACCGATCGATTCGACGTAAGGGCCGCTATCCTCAAACTGCAGTGGAATGACAACCTTGCCCGAAGGGTCAATATATCCCCACTTTCCGTGCAGCTTCACTGGCGCGAGCTCCTCACTGAAAGGCCACGCGTTTTTAAACGTGGGCGGAACAACGAACTCGCCCTTCTTATTGATGTAGCCCCATCTATCTCCAATCCGCACGGGAGCCGGTCCGCCATGGGCGAAACCCCGACACTCGTTGAAGTGGAATCCAATGACAATCTCGTTCCTCCTGTCGATGAAGCCGCACTTCCCGCCGTGATACACTCCAGACAAGCCCTCACTGAACCCCCACGCAAGCGTATACTGAGGAGGTATTACTTGACGCCCGTACCTGTTGATGAAACCCCACTCACCGCCCAACTGAACGGCAGCTATACCCTCATTGAAGCTGTGAACCTCGTCGTACTGCGGCTTGATGACGAAGCGCCCTACTCTATCTATGAATCCCCATTTGTCGTTCAGTTCGACTTCGGCGCGCACATCCTCAAACTCCCGTGCGTATTGAAATCGCATAGGGATCACGAGCTTGCCCATTTCATTAATAAAGCCAGACTTGCCGATATGTCCGGGCCTGGTAATGAGGGAAACCGACGCCAATCCCTCTGTAAAGTTCCAGGCAAGCCCGTACTTCGGAGGTATCACGGCGCGACCCGAACGGTCGATGTACCCATATTTCCCCCCCACTTGGACAACGAAGCGCGTTCTTGGCCGTTCATGGCGGCCAAAGGCGGCGCCAGTGAAAAGAAGTGTCGCGAGAAGGAAAAAGCTCAGAGAGCTTGAGAGCGGTTTTGACACCGAAGCTTTTGCATTGCCGTTCCCTGCTACTGGATTGTAGTGGTCCGTATCAATCCTGCAAAGGCCGCATCCCCTGAACCGCCGCATGTGGGTATTCTAGCATCGCCGCAGGCATGGGAGGTGCGGCGATCACCCTGTTTGCGATGCACTCGGCTGAAACAGGCCCGCAGGCCAAAGGTTGTGGCGGCCGCGGACGGCGCGCCTCCGCGTCCGTGGGCTTTTCCGTGCATGGAAAGGCCAGGGTCAACCAGCGTGGTGACGGCACCGAACGTTGTTGGGAGTGAGCCGGATATGCTACGTTCAATTGCTGGGGATGGTCTAATTGCGGGCGCGATTCATCAGGTTTGTCGTCGTCATCCAACTCATTCTGCTTACCGCGCACGGGTTCGTCTATGAGACCTGGATCGCCTTCCAAAAGCATCCTGATTCTTCCGGCATTACATGGCTGAAAGTTGCCATGGCGCTCCTGTCGGTTACATTTGTTCCCGCTTCGCTACTCGGCTTTCGCTATTCCAACTTCTGGACAAAGTTATTCTATAAGTTTTCCGTGGTCTGGCTGGGTATGCTGAATTGTTTAGTACTGGCGGCCGGCCTCTGCTGGATTGTCTACCTGGGCGAGTGGGTGTTCAGGTTTCCCGCCGGCCAGCCCGCACTTCCGGAAAGCGCTTACGGCCTGGCCGCATTCACCGGCTTTTGCGGCATCATCAATGCCCGCCGGGTCCGTTTAAAACGAATCAAGGTAAAGCTGCCGAACCTTCCGCCGTCATGGCGTGGCCGCACGGCCGCCCTCGTCTCTGACCTGCATCTTGGCCACGTCAACGGACGCGGGTTCATCCGGAAGATTGTCGCCCGGCTTCGCAGCCTTGGCCCGGACGTGGTTTTCATCGCGGGAGACCTCTTCGACGGCGCGCGGGTAAGCGCCAGCTATCTGGCCGAAGAATGGAAACAACTCTCTCCCGAACAGGGTGCCTATTTCGTCACCGGTAATCACGAGGAGTTCTCCGACCCCGCCCAATATCTCGACGCCGTCGGCAATGCCGGTGTGCGCGTCTTGAACAACGAGCGGGTCACCCTCGAGGGTCTCGACATCATTGGCGTGCATTACGGGGATTCCGTGCGGCCCGAACGCCTCCGCTCCATCCTGCAAAGCGCTGGGTTGGATCGCAGCCGCGCCAGCATCCTGGTCATCCACGCCCCTCACCAGCTTGAAGTTGCTGAAGAGCAGGGCGTATCGCTGCAGCTTTCCGGCCACACTCACGCCGGCCAGATTTATCCATTCATCTGGCTCATCAGGCGAGTGTTCCGCCAGTATGCCTATGGCCTCAACCGGTTCGGGAAAATGATGGTGTACACCTCGAGCGGCTGCGGGACGTGGGGTCCGCCGATGCGCGTGGGCACACGGCCTGAAATCGTCCTGATCGAATTCGAATAATGCGCGACTGCGTGCGTCTGAAGGGGGCTCCTCCCGCACTCCGCCATGTGCGCGGGTTTCATTCGAGCCGCGTCGCCCACACAGCGCAAGTCCCACGGAGTACTTGACACCACCGTGGTTACCGCCTATTGCTCCATTCGTTTGCCAAAGCTTTGCGTGAGGTAAACCGGGAGTCTGTCAAGTTCGCGGTCGAGCATACCTTTCAGCAGTTCATCCCGGACATCAAAGAAGACTTTCGCCGCGCCCTTCGCCGATACTTTGCTTTTCCCGGACACAATCCCACTGGCAAGGATTGCGGAAATCACATCTAGCACATGTTTCTCTTCCATGCGTACCTTCCGGTTATGATTTTGGCGCCTGTTCCTGGTTCTAACGCTGCGCAATCCGGAGTTGTCCCGGCACTCTGCCGGAACATCGAAACCCCGCGTGGCGCATTCCCCGGATGATCAGATTGTACGATTCGTGGTGTAGAATACCACCAAGTTCCGGCAAGCGCATCGGCGCAAGGGGGTTAATAAACAGTTCATCAATGCCGGGTGGCAATAGCCGCAACGTTGCCCCCCGGGGACCGGTTGAAGGGGCTGGCAACCACCCACATCCCCGTGTGCATACTTTTGCCGGAACTCCGCATCTGATTGTAAATAGGGGAAGGGTTTCACATAAAATCGGGGGTTGAATGATTTCGAGTGTAAAAACCTTTGGGCGGATTCGCCGCCTGCAGCGCGGGTGGAACCTGATCGGCGGGATCGGAATTCTAATCTGGTTCGGCGCGGCCTTTCCGGTTTCCGCGCTTGCATCCCCGGCGCAATCCGCGCAGCCTGCGTCGGTTGCGGGGGCGCAAACTGCCTCGCCTGCCCCGCCGCAAGCAACAGCGGCAGCAGCCGGCCAGGAATCACACCAACTGGCGGCGGCCAGCATCAGCGGCACGGTTATCGGACCGGACGGAAGCCCTGTCATCGAGGCCCTCGTCACCCTGGTGCGCAATGGCCAAACTGTGCAGCAGGTGCGGGCCACTGACAACGGCCAGTTCTCTTTTCCGGGCATCGCTCCCGGGATTTATCAGATCACCCTTGCCGCCGAAGGCTTTGAGACGCAAACGGTCTCCGCTGATGTCCACCCGGGCGAGACGTACACCGCGCCCCGAATCACGCTGGCACTGGCCCCTCTGGTAACCACCATAAAGGTAACTCCGCCGCAGGCAGAAGTGGCCCAGTATCAGCTCCAGCACGAAGAAAGACAGCTTGTGCTCGGCTTCATTCCCAATTACATGGTCAGCTATTACCCTCACACCGCCCCGCTGACTGCCAGGCAAAAATTCCAGCTCACTTTTAAGACAGTTTTCAACCCGTTCACCCTTGGGCTGACGACAGCGTTTGTGGGCGGAGAGCAGGCCACCGGCATGTACAGTGGATACGGCAATGAGGAGAAAGGCTTCGCCAAGCGATTCGGTGCCGCTTATGCCACTCTCGGTGTGGGTGCCTTCATAAGTGACGCCCTGCTGCCCTCGATCCTTCACCAGGATCCGCGCTTCTACTACAAGGGAAACGGCAGCGTGGCATCGCGACTGCTCTACGCCATCACTCGGTCGGTGATCTGCAAGGGCGACAATGGACACTGGGAGCCGGATTACTCAGCCGTTCTCGGACACTTTGCCGCAGGCGGCATCGCCAACCTCTACCTCCCGCCGCAAAATCGTAATGGAATGGGCGTAACGCTTGAAAACGGCCTGATCGGAATCGGGTTCGATGCCTTCGCCAATATCCTTCAGGAATTTGTGTTGCCGAAGTTTACACCAGCCCTGTCTCACCGCCAGTTCGGCAAGCCCTGAAAATACTGAATCTCTGCATCGCCCTTCTGAGGCAGGAATTTATCTTGACCTCACGCTGGCCAGGTGATAGTAAGGGCTTGTTATGGAATCCTCCAGCAAGCATCAGTGGGGCCGGGCATGATTTGCAACAACTTTCCACGCCCACATCCCGTTCGGCATGAAATGAAAATACCTTGGAGGTCCGCAATTCTCGTCGTCATTATTCTGACGCTGTTTGCTCTTCCAGCGCTCACGCCAGGCGCGGCAGGAGCGCCATGGATCGAACCGCAGGCGCCCGGCGCTGCCGCCTCCCTCGTCTGCCCAATGGCGAGTCATCAGAACGACGGGCGACGTTTTGGCACAAACAGCGCCGCGCGAGGAGGTGTACCGGCCCAATCCGATGCCCCTCAAACATCAGACGCGGGCCGCATGGCCGATCTGGCAAAGCAGATGTGGGTGCTCGTCAACCGAGACCGTCAGAATCCCGCTAACGCTGCCGAAACGGGTGGCCGGGCACGGCCCCTCAGATGGAACGATAAACTGGCAGCCGTCGCGCTGGCGCATTCCCGCGACATGCGAAGTCGCCACTACTTTGCCCATGTTGACCCGGAAGGCAGGACTCCTACGGACCGCATCAACGGCGCCGGAATCCGCTGGCGCGCCTTGGCGGAAAACATTGCCATCGACACAACTGTCACTGCAGCAGAAGACGATCTGATGAACGAGCCGCGGTTCCAGCAAAACCACCGCGGTAACATCTTGAACCCCAAGTATACCGACGTGGGAATCGGGATCGTTCAGGCCCCGAATGGCGATCTTTACATTACGCAGGATTTCGTTGCAACTACGCCTGATCGCAGTGGCGTTCGCTCCAGCCACTGACCCGGACGCACGCGCGAGCAACTGAGCGCTGTAACCAGGAAGCTCTTCGTCTCGTCTCATCTATCACCAACTTCGATCCGATCCGCAGGCGGGAGGACTCGCCACAAGGAGGCAATCATGAAACGAAGAAATCAAGTTTTCGCACTCACTCTGGCGCTGGGCTTGGGACTGTTCATCGGCAGTGTGGCCATGGCTCAGGGCGGGGCTGCGAACGTCGCGGGCACGTGGACTCTTACAATGACGGGGCAGCGCGGCACTTTCGAGCAGACGCTCAAGCTTGAACAGAAGGGCGACGCGGTGACCGGTACGATCACAGGCCGCATGGGAGAAACTCCCGTTAAGGGCTCCGTGAAAGGCGACGCGCTCACCTTCAGCGTGACCCGCGAGACGCCTCGGGGCACATTCACCATGGACTATAAAGCCACGGTCAGCGGCGACACAATGAAGGGCACCGCCGGAAACGAACGCTTCAGTCTGGATTTTACAGGCAAGCGCGCCGCCGGTGGCCAATGATTGGGGCGCGCCTCGCCGTGCTCTCCGCCAGCAAGCACCTTGTTCGGGAACGAACGAAAACGCACTGAGTTTCAAAGGCCGGAAGCGGCGCTGCCCGCTGGTAGCGGGGACCTCCGGCTCTGAGGTCTGCGGTTCTTTCTTAAGAGCCGCAGCCGCAACCACGGCGGTCTGCGCTACCACTCCTTTGGTAAATCGCAGGGCCCGAAAGCCAGGCTCTGTGCCAGCCTGCCCCGCCATGCGGCGTTACGCTGTTGACAATCCATCCCTCACCCATTAATCTCTGTGAACGTATCGCCTTAGTTATAGGACATGAGACTCGGAGGATTGATAAATCCAGAGCCATCTCCGTCCGTGCAAGCCGCCTCCCAGCTATGGAGCAGATGATCTCTGCGGCAGGCAGAGGCAACAGGTTGCGGCCACAAGACCGAGGCCGGATTAAGTCGTAGAAGATACCCGTGATGCAATCCAGGAATACCGCGCCGGCATCGCTATCACCCGGAACGATTGTCGGACATTACGTGGTCCAGCAGCAGATCGGAGCGGGCAGCGGCGGCGTTGTTTACCGGGCCTTCGATCACAGGCTGCAGCGGGCTGTGGCGCTGAAGATACTTGACCCCTCCCTGATGGGGGAAGAATCAGCCTGGGCGCTCGCCATCAGCGAAGCACGCGCGGCCGGTTCCCTGACCCATCCCAACATCTGCACGGTTTTTGACGTGTTGGAGGAAAACGACCGCGCCTGCATCGCCATGGAACTGGTCGAAGGACGCTCGCTCCATGCGGCGATTCCGGGCCACGGACTGCCCTGCGAGGCAACTCTGCGCTACGGTGCGCAAACCGCCTCTGCGCTTGCGCACGCGCACGACAAGGGAGTTTGCCACGGGGACGTCTCGGCCAGGAACGTGATGCTCACCCTGGATGACCGCGTCAAGGTGTTGGACTTCGGCCTGGCGCGGCTTCTTTCAAAAAGTAACTCACCCGCTGGGCCTGCGGAGGGCGCCCGGCGGGACCTCCAGCAACTTGGCATCCTCCTCTGCCAGATGGCGACGGGCGTGTTTCCGACGCAGGCGCTCGATGTGCTTATGGGAACTGTGCCGCCCTCGGCGATCCTGGAATCATCTGCCGTCGCGGCGCTGCCGAAGGGCCTGCGTTCCGTCGTCGCCCGCTGCCTGGAGACAGATCCGGCACGGGCCTACCAGCGAGCACAACAGACGTCCGCTGACCTGGAAGACGAACTCCAGCTTGCCCGTAAGCGCCCGGCCGGCCCGTCACGGATTCTAACCTGGCGCAAAGCGGCGCTGGGTGCGGCGGCGCTGCTGCTCGCGGCCCTGCTGGCCTTCATTCCGCATTGGCTCCGGGATTCCCACTCGTTCAGCGCCACACCCGCCGCGGCCAAGGCTTTCGAGGACACGCCTGCGGAGAAGCATCCTGCTCCAAAAACGGAATCAGCCGCCAAGCCCGCTGCCATCCACCCGGTAAACCCCGTCCAGGAGGCCGCCGCAAATTCGCATCCCGCGCAGCGGCCGGATGCGCCGCCCATACCCAACCCCAAGGTCTGGGTGAATACCAAAACAAACGTCTACCACTGCGCCACTTCCAGGTTTTACGGAAAAACCGAACAAGGTAAGTACATGACGCAAACGCAAGCCCGCGCCGCAGGCTATCGCCCCGCCCAAGGCCGGCCCTGCCCTTAGGAAAGCACCCACAGGCGTTCGATACCATAGTAGCGCGTCAATCGCCCAGCGCCGTTTCATACGCTTTGAGCAGTTCGCGTTTTTCGATGTTCTGAGTGCCTAATATATTAGGCATATAGCTTGATTTTTATATAAATGCCTATTACATTAGGCATATGATTACTCTGAACTCTCTCGGCGAGCAGATATCGGCAAGGCGCAAGGAACTTGGCATGAGCCAGATCGAACTGGCCCGAAAAGCCTCCATCAGCAGAGCTACTCTCGACGCCCTGGAGAATGGTCGCAGCGGGGAGATGGGCTTTTCCAAGATAACCAGACTTTTGTCGGCACTAGGGCTCAGCCTCAATCTGCAAGAGGCAGGCACGCACCGGCCGACCCTGGACGAACTCATGAATGAACGAGGATCGGAATGATTAAGGTCTGGAGCGGTGGCTCTGAAGCCGGCCTGCTTGACAAGTTTGGTGATCGCGGCAGTTCCTTTGTGTACTTACCAAACACTTCCGTCGAGCGGGCGGTCTCCGTCACCATGCCCGTCAGATTGCCCTCGTGGGATGTTCCTTTCGGGCTGCCTCCCATTTTTGAGATGAATCTGCCCGAAGGTATCCTGCGCGAGCGGCTACGCCTGTCCTTCGCGAAGGCGACGGGCACGTTTGATGAGTTTGATCTGCTCTCTATCGTTGGCCGCTCGCAGGTCGGCCGCATCCGGTATACGGGCGAGAAAGAAGATCTGCAAGAGGACGTTCCATTCCAGTCAGTGGATGAAATCCTGGCACGGCGGCGCGATGGGGATCTTTTTCGGTACCTCATCGATAAGTTTGCCACCTTTTCCGGCATCAGCGGCGTGCAGCCTAAGATTCTTGTTCGCGATGAAAAAGCATCCGCTACGCTAATGAACGCAAGGCCGCGTCTCTCTCAAAGCTATCTGGGCGCTACACACATCGTAAAACTCTGGGACCCGAACGAATATCCCCATCTCGCTACAAATGAGCGTTTCTGCCTTGCGGTGGCGCAGAAGTGCGGGCTTGAAGTGCCGACCT
>JAJYLL010000101.1 GCA_021787735.1 Acidobacteriota bacterium
AACTGAACATCGCTTCCTGCTTCTGATCCGTTCCGCGCATCGTCGCTCCTTCGCTTCCAGATTTAAAGCAATCGATGCGCCAGATCATTGCTACGATGCAAAGAAAGTGAGTTTTTCAACAAACTGCTAGACCTTCCAATCATCTGCTTACTCGCCGTCATATTCTTCCTTGAGCCGCTGGCCGCGACGTGCATGCTAGGGTTTCAAATTCAGTCGCTGGAGTTGAGATAAAGGAGATTCTTACTTGTAATAAACCATAGTTAACATCATGATCTGGGAGACAGTCAATGTTAATTCCTGGACGGACCGGAGTTGGAATCGTGCTAGAACGAACTTGTCGTATCGGTGTGGATTCTTTCGCATCATGAAGGGGGCTGATTGTTCAGATGTCCAAGGTAGTTACCCGCCGCACTTGATTTCGGGCTGCCTCAGAATAGCCGAACCCGGCAGGTTGGCGCCGACAATACAATTCGCGGTGGGGTCTCGATTTTTGGAGTTTAAGGGAGTAGCATGTTTTGAGGCGCCGATGAAATGCTGCTAGTACTAAAATAGGGCGCGTGATTGGCCCAAGGATTAAACCCCGTTCCGCAGTTGGGGGGAACCAAGAACGACGCAATGATCGAAGTCGGTCTAAATCTTTTCTGGTTGCTAATTGTTGTTGCCAGTGTTGTCGCCTGGGCGTACACGCGCCATCGTCTGCTCTCCAAACGGCGGCGACAACCTTCAAGCGAAATCTTCGGTCTCGCAATGGCGATGACGCTCCTTTGGGCGCCGATTTCGCTTACCGACAACCTTCACCCTGCGACCATTCAAGCCGAAGACGGCGGAGCAACAAAACGGATCGCCAATTCGTGCGCCCGAGCTCCAATGCCCAACCATCACGGAAGGGTTCCACCTTCTCTCGCGTTCCTTCCAAGCAGCCGTCCAGCTTTCACGCTGAATATTCTTTACCTTCTTACGCGCCATCCGAGTGCGTCACTTTTCATTACCCTGCCGAGTAATCTACTCTCCAATCGCGCCCCTCCCAGCCTCTAGCAAGAAACCCCAATCCGATTGACGGGGGCCGTCGGCTTTCTGCGCGGGCGGTTGCCGTTTCTATCCCATTCCATCGAGTCGGCCTTGGAGAGGCGTAAAAAATGAAGCATGCAGCAGTGTTACTTATTCTCATAATTTGCACGGGAAGCGGCGCGATCGCGCAGACGCACGCGCCACTGACGTGGGACCAGGTTCGGCAGCGATTTGAACAGAACAATCCTGAGCTCCAAGCCGGTGAGCTCAACATCCGTGAGTCCAAAGCCGAAGAGATCACCGCCGATCTCCGGCCCAATCCGCAACTCAACACGACTATGGACGGAACAGAAATTGCTCCCAACGACGGCCATTGGCTGCCGCTGAGCGGAACGTTCGTCGAGTCCGGCATCAGTTATCTGCACGAGCGCGGCCACAAGCGCGAGTTGCGCCTCGAAAGCGCCCGAGAAGGCACGGCCGTTACCGCTTCCACTGAGGCGGATCTGAAAAGGACGCTTCTTTACAATTTGCGCAGCGCCTTCGTGGGCGCGCTCCAAGCCAAAGCCGTTTTGCAGCTGGCCAAAGATAACCTCGCGTATTGGGACCACGTTCTCGAAATCAGCCACGACCGTTTCAAAGTCGGTGACCTCGCGGGAATTGATCTCGACCGTCTGGAGCTTCAGCGCGTCCAGTTTACGTCGGACGTCCAAGCCGCAGAGGTCAATCTTCGGACGGCGAAAATTCAGCTCCTTGCACTCCTCAACGAGCGGACGCCCGTGGACCAGTTTGACGTGACCGGACCCTTCGATTTCAACGAACAAATTCAGCCGCTGAGCTATTTCCAGCAACAGGCGCTTGAGAACCGGCCCGACTTGAAAGCGGCGATCCAGACCATCAAGCAGGCGGAGACCAACCACAAGCTCGCGATGGCGAATGGCACGAGCGACCCCACCTTTTCCGCGTGGTACACATGGAACTCAGCGGTCAATAACCCTTATCCCATCGACATGCAGACCCTCGGAGGCAGCGTCAGCATTCCACTCCGTATTTTCGACCGCAACCAGGGGGAAAAGCTGCGCACCCAATTGGACATCGAGCGCAGCGAGCGGTTGTTAGAAGCACAAAGAGCGCAAGTGTTTAGCGATGTGGACTCGGCTTATGCGCTTGTCAACAGTGATCTGGCGCTTTTGCAACCCTACAAGGAGAAATATCTCCAGCAAGCCGGACAGGTTCGGAATACGGTCAGGCTTTCCTACGAGCACGGCGGAGCTTCACTGCTCGACTTTCTCCAGGCTGAAAGCGAATACCGCAATATCCGGCTGAGCTATTTGAATTTGATCGGATCGTATTTGACGGCTGCGGCTCAACTGAACTGGGCCGTTGCACGGGAAGTGATCCCATGAAACTCAAACTGGGCTACATCATCATGGTGCTTATCCTCCTGACCACGGGCCTCGGGACGGGCTGCAATCGAAGCAACGCAAACCAGCCTTCGGCCGAAGAGCAGACCCCCGCTAAACGCGGTGCTCAGCCCGTTTCTTACGTGGCGCCGGACGCCGAGGGCATCACGACAGCAATGGTCAAGCCCGAACCTATACCGTCCTATCTCGACCTGCCGGCTCAAATCCAAGCGGAGCCAACCCGCGTAGTTCATGTTTTCATCCCCGCTGGAGGACGGATCACAGAGATGAGAGTCAGTCCCGGGGACCGCGTTGTCCGAGGTCAGACGCTCGCCACACTCGATAGCGGGGATCTTGCGCGAGCCGTCGCCGATTACCATAAGGCGCTCATTGACAATCAGGTGAAACAGGAGGCGCTCGCGCGCGCCAAGTTCCTCTTCGCTCACAGCGCCATTGCGCGTAAGGATTTGCAGCAGGCCCAAGGCGATGCCCAAATGGCCCAAGCCGAAGTGCAGGCGGCCCGCGCCGAGATACAGGCCATGGGCGTCAACCCGGATGAACCGGAAAACCAATTGCGCGTCGTGGCGCCGCGCTCCGGGGTGATTCTGGATATAGGCGCGGCCCAAGGTGAATTCTCAAATGGTTTGTCTGGCTCGCAGCACCTCTGCACAATCGCCGACCTCTCGACGGTGTGGGCTGTGGGCGACCTGCTTGAAAGAGACTTGTCTTTTGTCAAAGTGGGCGATCAAGCCGATCTGACCTTGGTCGCCTACCCCAAGAAAACGTGGCGCGGGCGGGTCAGCCTGATCTCAAGCGCGGTTGATCCAACAACTCGAACCCTGCACTTGCGAGTGGTCCTGCGCAATGAGGACGCCATGCTGCGCCCGGACATGTACGGCACGCTGAAGGTACTGCGTTCAACTCACATGGGTTTTGCAGTTCCCGCGACTTCGGTCATCCGCGAGGGAAATTCCGCCAACGTTTACGTCGAGCAGAGTCCCGGACGCTTTCGGCCCGAAGCCGTGGCCTTGGGAGGACCCGTGGGCTCGGATAATGTCGAAATCCTTTCGGGCCTTCAATCCGGCGAAACGATCGTGACTCAAGGAGCGGTCCTGTTGCGGCCGGCGACACCATAAATGCGAAAACTCGTCCATACTCTGCTTCGTTATCGTCCCGTCATGCTGGTGGTACTTGCGGCCTGGATTGCCGCGGGCATTTACGCCTTCACGCGTCTCGACATCGAGGCCTATCCCGATCCCACACCTCCTACGGTGGATTTCATTACCCAAAATCCTTCCTGGTCGGCTGAGGAAATCGAGCGGCAGATTACGATCCCGGTCGAAACGGCGCTCTTTGGAATGCCTGGTCTTCAATATACGCGCTCCATCAGCCTGTTTGGGCTGAGCGATGTGAAGCTCTATTTCGCATTTGGCACCAGCTACTTTCGCGACCGCCAGGAAGCCTTCGACCGCCTCCAAGGTCTGACGCTTCCCAATAACCTGACGCCGCAGTGGTCGCCGGAGTCGGCGATTGGGGAAATCTATCGCTTCATACTTGAAGGGCCCGGCTATTCCTTAAACCAATTGAAAGCAGAGGCCGACTGGTACGTTCACCGCGAGCTCAAGCAAGTGCCGGGCATCATTGATGTGGTGATTTTTGGAGGAACGACGCGGCAATACCAGGCTGAAGTTGACCCGCAAAAGCTGCTTGAGTATAACGTGACTCTCCCTCAGGTGCTCAATGCTGTTTCTGCGAGTAACGCGAACGTTGGCGGAAACTACCTGACTTTGGGCAGCCAGAGCGTCAACGTGCGCGGCGTTGGACTGCTCAAGACCATCCCCGAAATGCGGAACGTCATCATCAGCGAGCACAAGGGCGTGCCTGTGTTCTTGAAAGACGTCGCCACGGTGCGCGAGGGCTTTCAGCCGCGCCTCGGCCAAGTCGGAATGGATGATCACAACGATGTCGTCGAAGGCATCGTCCTTCTCCAGAAGGGCCAGGAATCCCTGTCGGCTCTGCGCCTCGTCCGCAAAAAGATTTACCGATTGAATCATGGCCTACTTCCGCCGGGAATGCATTTGAAAACGATTTACAACCGAACGAATCTCATCAACGTCACGACGCACACCGTCCGCGAGATTGTGCTCGAAGGGCTTGTACTTGTCACGATCTTGCTGCTGGTGTTGTTAGGTGATCTGCGTATTTCGCTCGTTGCCGCGTTATCTATTCCCGTTGCCCTGCTCTTCGCGCTCTTGCTGATGGTCCTGACACATCAGTCCGCCAACTTGATTTCCGTCGGGGCAATTGATTTCGGAATCCTCGTGGACGCTACGGTGATTAACCTTGAGCATATTCACCGCAGACTGAGGGCGCGGCGGGATGATGAAACGGTGGAAAGCGTCATCGCGGAGGCCATGGCGGAAGCTTCAAAGCCTGTGCTCTTTTCTGTCGCTATCATCCTCGTAGCTTTTATTCCGCTCTTCACCATGCACGGAGTTCCGGGCAAGATATTCTCGCCCATGTCGGTCACCTACGGTTACGCCTTG
The DNA here is from genome assembly GCA_021787735.1 of Acidobacteriota bacterium. Lineage (GTDB taxonomy): Bacteria > Acidobacteriota > Terriglobia > UBA7540 > UBA7540 > SCRD01. The sequence goes on from JAJYLL010000101.1 coordinate 4,955, forward strand.
GTCGGGGCGTCCCTGTTTACGCTCCTCTTTGCACCAGTTTTGGCTTCGTTTGGCGCCCAAAAGGCGCGAGAGCGCGGGGTCGGCGAGACGAGGGGGGTGCGTTGGGCCCGCGAACGCTACGCGCGACTGCTGCCTCGCGTAATCAAGCGGCGATGGCTAATCCTCGGCGCGGCGTGTGCCGCATTGGGCGCGACGTTTGTACTGATGTCCTCGGTGGGCAGCGTTTTCATGCCTTCGCTCGAAGAAGGCAATCTATGGATTCGCGCCACGCTCCCGGTGGACATCTCCTTTCAAACCTCATCGAGGCTGGCGAACCAGATGCGTCAGGTCATCGGAAGCTTTCCGGAAATAACACGCGTCGTCTCTCAGATGGGGCGGCCCGATGATGGAACTGACGTGACCACTTTCAATAACATCGAATTCTTTGCCCCGCTCGAACCGGAAAGCCAGTGGCCACATGGGTTGACCAAGCCGAAGCTCATCCACGCCATGAACGCGAAGCTCAGCCGGTTTCCGGGCGTTATCTGGAACTTCTCCCAGAACATCCAGGACAACGTGGAGGAGGCGATGTCGGGCGTTAAGGGCGAAAACTCACTCAAGCTCTTCGGCCCCGAGCTCGACGTGCTCAATGAAAAGGCCAAAGAAATTCGTGATGTGATGGCCAAGCTGCGGGGCATTACGGACCTTGGAATCTTTAAGGAAACGGGCCAGCCGGATTTGGACGTAACGATCGATCGCCCGGCATGCGCGCGCTACGGGTTGACGGCCTCAGACGTAAATGCGGCGGTTCAGGCGGCCATCGGAGGCCAAGCGGCGACGGAAATCCTTCAAGGCGACCGCGTCTTCGATTTTGTTGTGCGGTACGCCCGGCAATATCGCGACAGCCCAGCGGCGATTCGCGATATTTTACTGGCAACTCCTGATGGCGGGCGTGTGCCCCTGGGCCAAGTCGCCCATGTGGAGCTGAAGCAGGGCGCCTTTATGATCTACCGCGAGAACGGCGAGCGGTACATCCCCATCAAGTTCAGTGTGCGGGGCCGCGCTCTCGCCTCCACGGTCGAGGAAGCGCAGAGGCGAATCAACGCGGAGGTTCACTTGCCTCCCGGCTATCACTACGAATGGGCCGGCGAGTACGATAGCCTCGTCAAAGAAGTGCATCGCCTTGAGATCGTCATCCCCATCACGCTGCTAATGATTTTCGGCCTCCTGTACGTCCTGTTCGATGCTTGGCGCGAGGCCCTAATCGTAATGGCCATCCTGCCCTTTGGCGCGACCGGCGGTGTGCTCTCTCTGCTCTTGACCCACACGCCTTTCAGCATTTCGGCCGCTGTGGGATTTGCCTCGGCGCTGGGAGTGGGAACACTCGGCGCGAGCGTCTTCGTTTCCGGCATAAGACGAGCAAAATCGAGCGTTGAACAAGGCCCATCGGTCCAGGACGGACGAGGCAGCGTTCTCTGGAGGGCTATCCAACAAGGCGCGCTCCTCGAAATGCGCCCCATCATGCTCGCATGTTTCGCGGCGGCGCTGGGGTTGCTGCCCGCGGCCGTTTCGCACGGCATCGGGTCACAGGCGCAGCGGCCACTGGCGAGGGTGGTGGTGGGAGCCATGATCACCACCACCCTCGCTATCCTGTTCCTAATCCCCGTCCTTGAAAGCTTAGTGGGACGATTCGAAGCCCCCCGTGCTGGCACGAGCGACTGATTTACACAGGCAAATTTGGACGACCTATTTCCTTCGAGTAATAATCCTCCGGCAAAGCCGGGGGCTTTTCAGTTGCAGGCCCCTCAAAGGGGCCTGATCGCAACTGCTCACAATCAAAACCTGGTACGCGTCCAGTTGGAGAATAATCGGCGAAAGCACATACAGCTTGGGTGAAGTGCAATGCCGAAAATGTCAAACTTCTACTGCCACCCCGGCAGAGCCGGGGGGTCTCCTAACCGCACTAGAAGCCGAGTAAAAGGTATGCTCCGGAATGGCCGGCGGGGAAGGGCCAATATATTCCTGCCTTACCTTCTGGCTTTTTGTGGTTCGATAGAGAAGACAATAGTTGCCGTACAGGAATGCAGAGTGTAAGAAGCGAAATAGACAAGCACAGGCTTTCACAGGAAACCGGTCCGCTCAGCAGTGAATTCTCTCTCAGTCCACTTGGCGCCAAAAGCCCCGGTCACATCAAGCACTAGAATCAAGGCCAGGACATCAACGAACGCCCAGCGCAGCATGGACGAATCGGATATGGGCATCCAGAGTGGGACTCGCGCTTACAGAGTTCTCCTCAAGGCTGAACATCACTACAACAAACATGTTTACGTTCTCTGCGCGCATCTGCATCTTTACATGGCAAACATCTTTAACACGTCCTATTGGAAGTCCCATAGCGACGTGATACCGGGATGGATCTTCGCCACGGCAGGAGCCACACGCGCCAAACTGCCTGCGGATTCCACAGAGGCCAGTACGGTGATGACCAATGTCTATGGATACCTGCCGGGCACAGTTAATCCACCGGGCAGCCGTGAAAGCACGATCAGTTTCAAGTACTATCAGGTGAAGAAATCGGACGTTCCCCGCACCGTCGTGGGCAGATTCACATCGGAACTGATCAACTGGTGCTTCGAAGGAAATCACAAAGGTGGCAGCCCCGCGCCAGGTGGAAATTAAGACGGCAAGCATAATCATCGGGGATTTCGCACTCGAGTTGCTTTTCCAACCAAGCAAAACTGAGGCGGAAGCCTGAAAGCCGAACTAAACCATGCCTATCTTCCATCACGAGGCTTTTCGACGCCTGAAACTGGCATATGATATCTCCTGACTTTTATCCTGGTGTGCTAAGGGAGGAAATCGATGAAAAAGCTTGGTGTATTACTCATGATGGGGACGTTCTTAGCAGGACTCGCCGGGCTCGCGCAGGCGGCGGCGCCTTTAAAGCTTGTCGCGAAGTACAAGATGCCTTCGTCGGTCAAGGGGCGCTTTGATCACCTGGCCGCTGACGTTCCGAGTAACCGCCTGCTCCTGACGGCAGAGAGCGCCCATGAAGTTCTCGTGTTCAACCTTCGTACTGGCAAATATCTCCGAGCTATTACCGGCATCGGAATCCCGCACGCGATCTTCTTCCGCGATGATCTCAAACGCATTTATGTCACAGACGGTGGAGCGGGCGAACTCCGAATCTATAATGGCAAGAACTATCGGCAAATCGGCGCGGTAAAGCTCAAAGTTGACTCCGACTCAATCGGCTACGACCCGGAAACTCACGATCTTTACATTGTCAATGGCGGTGGTGATGCTCACCAGTCCTTCTCCATGCTGAGCGTCGTTAACACAACGACGGACAAGAAAGTTGCAGACATCAAAATCGACGGCGACACGCTCGAAGCCATGGCGCTTGCTCACTCAAGCCACCTCCTTTACATCAACAATCCTTCAAAGAGCCTGGTGGATGTCGTCAACCGTGAAACGCATTCGGTTCTAAGGACCTGGCCGGTAACTATGGGCAGGCGAAACGTCGCCATGGCTTTTGACCCGTCCACGCATCGCTTGTTCGTCGCCTGCCGCAGCGGCGTGATCGTCGTCTTCGACAGCGAGACAGGGAAACAACTGCAAACTTTGCCGATTGGGACAGGTGTGGACGACCTGATCTTTGACCCGGCGTCCAAGCGGATCTACGCGGCGTGCGGCAGTGGCATGATTGCCGTCTATCATGAAGACGATCCAAACCACTACAGTCATCTTGGGGACGTTGCCGCGATTCGGGGAAGCAAGAATGAGGTTCTCGTGCCCCAGCTGGAGCGCCTCTTTACAACAATTCCTCCGCGAGCGAATACCCCCGGAGAAGTCTTCGTCTATCGGGTGCAATAGGCCATTCTGGCCGCCGATCATTTCACTCCCAGGTGCAACGGCGGAATTGCCAGCAGTCGCGCTCTGTTCCGCCCTCGGCCTGCATATCGACTGACCGACATTAGGTTCATTGGCTCAAATCGGTTCCTGCGTTGTTGACGCGGCCCGCCTCGGAGTCGTGAGTAGTCCCGAACGCGGACTGTGAGTTCCGTGCCGTACAGCCTTTGCCCTATAAAAGCTGCTCGGAGTTGAAATTGACATTGTAAAGCTTGGGCTATACTACGCCCGCGATAACGGAAGAGGGATCTGCGTATTCTGTGATGGTCCCGACCACGACCTTGAAGGTCGAAGGGCGCGCGACAGGATTGAAAGAGCCAGACTTCAGGATCTTGGCTGTAGGGTGGCAGCGATCCGATACGACGTCGGGATTGAATCCCAACTTGCCTCAAACGCGGACATATTTCGGATCGGCCAAGATTGACTCAGCCACTGCTTACGGGTGACCCCCACGGACGAGTCGCCAATGCTTGTTCGGTGGTTTTAGTTTTCCCGACCAATGTCATGAAACCACCCGCAGGGGTGAAATGATGACGGCGTCAGAGTTTGACCAATTCGCGAGGGAGATGCTAGGGAGGATGTCCACGCCTTGACGAAGGATAGGGGGGGTCTGCGTGTAGGGGAAGAATCAAGAGAGTTTTTTGATTCTGGGGGCCCGCCTTTTTTCCCGGGCCGGCCAAAGGCAGGATCGGAAATCAGGCTCTATCCGGATAGAGATGGTTCTGGGGACAAATTTGAATCTGTTTCTGTTGCGCCCCGCCGCTTTCGGAGGAGTTCAGGAGGCTTCAGGGATGATCTCATGGATTTCAGACAGGGAGAGCTTTTCAATCCGACCGACTTTCACAGACTCGGGGGCTGCACGGCTGCCGGACGGGAAACTCCCAGTGTGCCTACTAGGCACACTGAAACTTCATTGGCGCTGAAAATACGCCTGCCAAAACGCCGGAAGGCGTGGCTTCCGTTTGCGGAATGCAGGGGCCTCGCAAGCGGGGAGGCATGACCTTTGCAAGGGGGGCTGTAGGGTCTTAGAAGGGGATATTCGACATCGGCGGCGGAGGCAGGGAGAAGAAAAACGGCAGAACGGTGGGTCTTCAGGGGATATCCCAGTGTGCCACCGTGGCACACTCGCTTGCGCCATGCGGCAAGAAGAACCCAATTCCTTGAAGACAAATACAGCCTTTCAGGGCTATCTATCAAGGCCGATTGGTAAACGCTGCCCCGTCCGAAAGTAGGGACCATCTTGGGCGACCCTAAGGTTGGTCGATGCGATCCCCCGCGCGTGGAATTTTCGAGTGGCCCGTCAGCGCTTACCTCAGCCGGATACAACCGTCAGAGGCAATACGATGGTCCGCATCTACGGTTAGCCGACTTTTCAGGCCCGATCCGAGCCGCGACCGAAAGCCACTGAGCCTCTACAGGCTAAAGCCAATCAACTCCCGAATTACACTTTGTGCAGTTGGAAAACATGATGGAGCATTGCGCTTACGGCTTGGCAGGGCCGGAATCGAAAACGAGGGCTGGTGGGAGGGAATTTAATTTTCAGACGAAATTCCATCGCCCGCGACGCGCGCGCTTCAAGTGGCGCTCCGTTCGCCGCCTATGGCTACTGTTCCACGGAAACGGGTGTTAGTTCGCGCACCTGCCGAGCGCGTTCCAATTCGCTCTCAACCTTGCGGGCCAGTTCGCCAGCGTAAGGAATAAAGTGCTGGCCGGAAATCAGGATGGTCACACCGATCCAAAGCTTGGCGCGATTCAGCGCGAAACGGGTGAAGATCTTGAGGAAAAATTTCCAATAAGCTTTCCGGTACGATGAGCGCAGGCCTTGCCGCCAGATGGACCGCGCCAGAATCTGCGCAAAGACCGTAACTGTGGGCTGCTGGGCGGGATGCTGGCAAGGCTTGGACTTCCAGTTCTCGAGAGAGCGCCAGGCCCGCGCGTAGAATTTTTCCGCGTCGTAGATTGCCGCTACGGTGCTGCCGAATCCGCGGAGCAGGACGTCCCGTTCCATGAGAGTGCGGAAATTGGGCGGCGTGCCATCACTACTGCTGCCCCGCGATTCTAGGATGCGCCCTTCGTGCTGCATGCGGTCATAAAGCGCGGTGCGCGGCAGTGCGTGCAGGAAATTGATGAGTGCCCAGGGGATCGCTGTGCGCTCAATGAATTTCACTTGCTGTTCGAAGATCCCTTCCGTGTCCGAATCGAAGCCTACGATGAAGCCACCAGTCACCCAGAGGCCCTTCTGGTGGATGACGTCAATACAAGTCACTGGATCCATCGCCAAGTTTTGGAGCTTCTTGACTTCTTGCAGGGACTCTTTGGAAGGACTTTCGATGCCCAGGAACACGTAAAAGAAGTTGGCGCGCACCATCGCTTCCATGAGCGCGGGCTTGCGCGCCAGGTCCATCGAGGCTTCGGTGTAAAACATGACGGGGTAACGCCGCGCCTGCTGCCACTTCTCGAGCTCCACGCAGAGTTCGAGAGCACGGGTATGGTTGCCGATGAAGTTGTCGTCCACAATGAAGACCTGCTTGCGCCAGCCCAAGCGGAGAAGCGCGTCGAGTTCGGCGAGCATCTGCGCGGGCAGTTTGGTGCGTGGCTTGCGCCCGTAAAGGATGATGATGTCGCAGAATTCGCACTGGAAGGGACAGCCGCGGGAAAACTGTACCGACATCGAAGCGTAACAATCCAGCTTGAGCAGGTCGAAGCGGGGCGGCGGCGTGCAGGTGACGTCGGGTTTGTCGGCGATTTCGTAGAGCCGGTGTGCCGTCCCATGCTCCAGGTCGCGGGCGATTTCACCAAAGACTTCGTCGGGTTCGCCCACCACAACGTGGTCGGCGACGGCCAACATGCGAGCCGGCTCGCCGCTGGCGTAAGGCCCGCCCACCATCGTTCGCCGGCTCAGGCGCCGCGCGCGCGCCAGGACTTCCTGTAGCCCTTCGTGCTGTACGGTCATGGCGCTGACCATCACCAGGTCGGCCCAGAGGATGTCCTGGTCGGTGAGTTCCTCGACGCCCTGATCAACTAGCCTGAGCGTCCAGCTTTCCGGACACAGCGCCGCCACCGTGATGAGTCCCAACGGCGGCATGACGACCTTCTCCGGTAGAAGTTCCATCATGCCTGTAAACGTCCAGAAGGAGTTGGGAATCCTGGGCCAGACCAGGAGAACCTTTAGGTTCTTGCCGAGAGGAGGGAATACCCCCTCGGTGTTCCGCGAGCAAGCGAGTGCGGAAGACATGCGTGAGCCTTTCACGTGATTCTCCCACCTTCGGTGGGCACCGGCATACGCGTGAGGCCGGTTATACTCCGTTTTTAAACCACCCTACCAGAGGAAACGAACCACGCCTGCAAGTTTTCCAGACATCTTATTACCGGGACGAGATGCTCGAGTGAATTCGTTAATCTGGAACGTACTGAGCTGATGGCCCAACGGACCTGAGTCTATACCCGATGGCGCCCGGATACAACGCCGAACATCGCGCCCGGAATTCTGGGGAGGCAGCGAAGCCTGCCCGCGGCTCAAGGCCGATCATCGGAAGCCCGTGCCTACCAGTCGCGGCGCCGCCACTGCACGATTGACCTTGTGCGTTCTCGCGGAAGACGAGTTTCCTCAAAAGGTAAACAAGGATGTTTGAAGTTGAATCAGACTCCCACCCCTCTTGACATATCTACCGAGCAATAGTCACAAGAGATGTGGTCACCACGTGTCCTACGAAGCTGAGCCTCGGAGGGTGATCCAGATTTCGGACGGATGACAAGCCACTCCCACGCTCTGCAATCGGGCTTCAAGTCGGCGCGTAACGGCCTAACCTTGGCCAACCTGATCACGTCCGGCATCCAGGTCACAAGAGCAGCATGCCGACGAACCATCAATTGGACCATGCTATGTAAATCCCAGGGTGTTGCACAGGATCCATTTTGGGCTGTGGCCACTTTTTGCGGAACCCCGACCTTTCAAGCGCGCCTCTGGATGTAGTTCCAGGTCGATGCTCTTCTCAGCCAGATAATTGCTGATCAGTCCGCGCGCTTGGGATTCCTGCTTGCTATAGGAAACTTTACAGTTGCAGTCGTTACCGTGAAGTCGCAGTCGATACTCAACAGTGCAAACCGGGGGGCGGACGTATAGGCGTCTGCCTCCGAAACCTGCGCGGGCAATAAATCATACTCTCGATTCAAATCTTCGTGGTTTTGATCGTGTCTGGCGTTCTCCTCTGGCTCGTCAACCACTACATTCCGATGGCTTGCTCCGTTAATTCATGCTTGAATTCTATCGGGGTCATTGTGGTCGTTGTGCCTTTCCTGAATATGTCCGGGTTCTTGCGCTTCCTGTCCCGAAGAAACTCGCAGTGAGGCCTGAGTTGGTGTGGCGGCGAGCCGCTAGGCACAAGCGCGTCAGTCGTTTGACGAACGTATAGAGTGAGGCCTGTTGAACTCCGGATTGATGGACATTCAGAATCTGCAAGCGCCCCGGACCGCACCTATTGATCTCCCGGGTTGACGCACCCTTTTGATAACACAGGACGATCATTCGTCCCAGCCTCCAGGTAGCCAAACTCACGCCAGTTTCGTCTTAATAATCGAAGGTGCCTTGGTAACGAGCGTGAGCGAATTCCCAATGAAAAGCATCACAACGTCTCGCGCAAAAGGAGTTAATGAATTATGGCCACAGCAGTAGATAAGGTCGTTGCTGAGTCGGCAGCACCAGTGGCGGGCACCGCTTTGCCACTTCCCACGGGGCGCGTCCTCGGCACAACCGTAAGAAGTGGGCACCACTCGCAGGCGCCGCCATTGCTCTTGCCGTTGGCCTGGGTTTGTGGCGGGCTCATTCGGAGAACACAATTGGCTTTGAGACGGCAGTTGTTAAACGGGGGCCGATTCAGGCCAGCGTTACGGCCACAGGCACGCTTAATGCAGTTGTCGATGTTCAAGTGGGCAGCCAGGTGTCGGGTAACATCAAGGCACTTTACGCCGTTTTCAGCACTAAGGTAGCGAAGGGCCAGCTTGTGGCCCTGATTGATCCGCAAATGTTCCAAACTCAGGTCGATCAGGCCCAGGCCGCCGTAACCTCACTCCACTCGGCCGTCATCACAGCCGAGGCGCAGGTTCAGAAGGCGGAATAGGATCTGTCCGGAGCAATGGCGAGTGAAAAGGTTCTGGAATCCATCTTGGCCAAGGACACGGCCAATGCCCTCAACGGGCGAAACCAGTTCCAGAGGCAGGACGAGCTATTCAAGCAGGGAATCACTTCCCAGCAGGACCACGACTCGGCCCAAGCCACCATGGATGCCGCTGATGCCCAGGTGACCGCCGATCGCTCCCAGATTGACCCCTCCAAGCAGAACATCCTGTCGGCTGAGGCACAGGTGCGTGTGGCGAAGGCTCAATTGGGTTCGGCGCAAGCGCAATGGCGCCAGGCGGTAGCGGCGCTCGACCACGCCAGGGTCAATCTTGCGCATACCCGGATCACCGCTCCCGTCGACGGTACGGTGATCGCCCGCCGCATGGATGTGGGTCAGACAGTGGCTGCATCGTTTTCGGCTCCGACCATCTTCGAAATCGCGCAAGACCTGACGAAGATGCAGGTCGATACCAACGTCGATGAATCCGATATCGGCAACATCAAAGCAGGACAGGACGCTGCTTTCACCGTCGATGCTTTCCCGGGAAGGACATTCCCTGGGAAGGTTGCGGCCGTCCGGCAGGCACCGATTAACACCCAGAATGTGGTCACCTACGATGTTGTGATCTCAGTCGCAAATCCCGATCTAAAACTTCTCCCCGGGATGACGGCGAACGCCCGCATCATGACCGCGAAGCTGGACAATGTGCTCAGAGTGCCCAATTCTGTCTTGCGGGTCCGTCCCTCCGCGTCCCAATTAGCGCAGCTCGGGCTCCCACCGGTGCCGATCGGTAAGCAGCAAGTCTATGTGCTGTCGCAGGGCAAGCCGAAGGCCGTGCCGGTTACTTTTGGACTTACGGACGGAAGGTCCACGGCCGTGACCGCAGGCGGCTTGCATGAGGGAGACCAGGTAGTGGAGAGGTTTACCACAACTGTGAGCTCGCGTACTGCCAATGCGACTTCGGCCCCAGGATCGAGTGGCCCGCGCCGCGGGCTTGGGTTCCAGGGAGGTTGTCAATGCCACCACTCATCGACGTCCGAGAGCTCAGGAAGTCTTATGGGCTGGGGGAAGTCAGTGTGAATGCCCTGCAAGGGGTGACCGCTACTCTCGAGAGAGGCTCGGTCGTGGCTGTGATGGGACCATCCGGTTCAGGCAAATCAACCTTCATGAATCTCCTCGGCTGGCTGGATCGGCCAACCTCAGGCCGCTATCTGCTCGCCGGCATTCCGGTTGAAAGACTCGACCGCGACCAATTGGCCGAGATCCGCAACCGGAAAATCGGCTTCATCTTTCAGAACTTCAACTCATTGGTTCGCATGACGGTGCTGGAGAATGTGGAACTGCCCCTACTGTATACGGACGAGGATACGGCGGATGCCGACAACCGGGCCTGGAGCCTGCTGGCCTCCGTCGGTCTGGCCGGCCGCGAGCATAGTTTTCCTACGCAACTGTCCGGCGGCCAGCAACTATGCTCGCGGCCGGCGATCGCGCGCTCGCTGATCAACAGGCCGGAAATTCTTCTTGCCGACGAGCCCACCGGAGCACTCGACTCCCGCACAAGCGCCGAAATCATGAGCATCTTCCAGGAGCTGAACCGCACGCAAGGCATCACCATCGTTCTGGTGACCCACTCGAATGAGGTCGCCGCGTACGCAGACCGAATCATCGGCTTTCGGGACGGGCTCGTTGTGAGTGACGCACCGGTAATGTACCCCCAAAATGCCATTGAGGACCTGGTTGCTCTTCTGCGCGCTCCCGCCGAGGTGCCACAATGAAGAAATTAGTCTCATCCATCCGAATCGCCTTCCGGCGCTGACGATGAATAAGCTCCGCTCGGCGCTTACCATGCTGGGCATTGTCATCAGCGTGGCAAGCGTAATTGCCACTGTTGCGATTGGCTCCGGCGCCACACAGCGAATTCAGGACCAGATCGCGAGCATCGGCAGCAACATCATCATGGTCATCCCGGGGAGCAGGACGAGTTCCGGAATGCACCTGGGCGCAGGTAACGCCATGACGTTATCCGAAGCGGACGCCAGGGAGTTGGTGGCGCGGTGCCCGGATGTCGCGCTGGCGGCGCCCATGGTCCGTGGAGGTGGGCAGGCGGTCTACGGGAACAACAACTGCGCGACGATTATCTATGGGGTTACCCCCGACTATCTGGCCATCCGCGATTTCTCTGTGGCGGACGGCGCTGAGTTCACCCAGCAGGATGTCGATGGAGCGAATAAAGTCGCGCTGCTTGGCAAGACCGTGGTGGACGATCTGTTCGGCGACGCCGAACCGGTCGGACAGGTAATCCGTATCAAGGACGTGCCGTTCACCGTCGTGGGCGTGCTCACCCCGAAGGGCCAATCTTCGCAGGGACAGGACCAAGACGATGTGATTCTGCTCCCGATTTCAACCGCCAAACGCAAAGTCATCGGAATCAATTCAGCGAATGCGGACGCTGTGAACTCCATCATGATGCAGGCGAAATCCGGCGACCAGATTCCGGCCTCGCAAGAGGAAGCCGTGGCGCTGCTGCGACAACGACATCATCTACAACCGGCTGAAACTGACAACTTCACAGTCCGCAATCTCCAGGAGGTCTTTGCCGCGCAGGAGCCTTCTTCAGGCATTATGGCCATGATGCTCGCGGCCGTGGCATCGGTTTCGTTGGTTGTGGGTGGAATCGGCATTATGAACATCATGCTGATTTCCGTGCGAGAGCGCACGCGAGAAATCTGATTGCGCCAGGGCATTGGCGCAAAGACACGTGATATTCTCACCCAGTTTCTGGTTGAGGCTGTTACACTGTCGGTCGCCGGCGGGTTCATCGGAATCATGCTGGGTATCGGCGCCTCGGCCCTCATCTCGCGTATCGCAGGATGGGCGACGACCGTCGGGCCGGGCGCGGTGTTGCTTGCCGTCTTTTTCTCCGCTCTCGTTGGAATCAGCTTTGGATATTACCCTGCGAGAAAGGCAGCCTACTTAGATCCCATCGAAGCTTTGCGTTATGAATAGTCGTTTCAGGGCGAAGTAAGCATCCCCGGCGAGATTCGCGGCGGCCGCTCGTCACCACAGGCACAAGTGGTCCAATCACCGTTCTTCCTGCGCCTGGTTTTGGATGTCCCCTCGAGACGACACCTCGCAGTTTGTTGAAAAACTCACTTTCTTTGCATCGTAGCAATGATCTGGCGCATCGATTGCTTTAAATCTGGAAGCGAAGGAGCGACGATGCGCGGAACGGATCAGAAGCAGGAAGCGATGTTCAGTT
>JAJYLL010000102.1 GCA_021787735.1 Acidobacteriota bacterium
GCCGCCATCTTCAGCCAAACCTCCGGCTACACAAACGGATTCATTTCATATTCCGAAGGTGTAAACGACGACGTCAACAAGACGATCTGGAGCGCTTTGAGTTGGGACCCCAGCTTGGCTCCAAGAGAAATTCTTGTTGAATACGCGCGGGTCTATTTTAAGCCTGCTATTGCTGAACGCGCCGCTGACGCCATCCTGGCGCTTGAAAAGAACTGGCACGGGCCCTTGATCGACAACGGAGCCGTGGAAGGAACGCTCCGGGAATGGCAGCAACTCGCGAAGCTGAATCCAGACCTGGAAAGCAACTGGCGCTGGCAAATGTGCCAGCTTCGCGCAAACTACGACACCTATCTGCGGCACCGCCTTGTGAACGAAACCCGGCTTGAGTCCGAAGCCAACGCTATCCTTGCCAGTTCAGGAAAGCTCGGTGCGGACAAAGCCATGGCGGAAGCAATTCACGTGCTGGAGCAGTCTGTCACGCAACCTGTCAGCGTCGAACTGCGGAAACGAATCTTTGAACTTTGCGACATGCTCTTCCATTCCATCGGCATGCAGACCAGCGTGCAAAAGTATTTTGCGATCGGAGAAGAGCGCGGCGCGATTCTCGATTTCGTCGATTACCCTCTGAATAACCGGTGGTGGCTTGAAGACCAGTTTAGGGCGATCCGTGCGCTCATCTCAGAAGGTGAAAAGAATCGGCGGCTGCATCAGCTTGCAACATGGGAGCAGCCGGGACCAGGTAGCTTCTATGATGATCTGGGGAACATTGCTAAATCGCCCCATGTGGTCCAGTGTTACCCCGGAAACGGTCCGCAAATAGAAGAGCATCCACAGCCGACATTCTGGTGGTGGGACCATGGAAGAAGCCGTGCCCGCCTCAGTTGGCAGGTCACGCTGTGGCCGACGGCTATGGTTTATGAAGGACTTGACCCAAATGCCGCGTACGTAGTGCGCTCGACCGGGTACGGACAGGCCCTGCTGCGAATCAACGGCGAACGGGTTGAACCAACCCTCAATGGCACACAAATGGGGGAGTTCAAAGAATTTTCAGTCCCGCCCGGGTTTGTCAAAACCAGAAAGTTGGTCCTCACGTGGGACCGCCCGCAGAACGAGGAAAGCCTGAACTGGCGCCAGGAGTCTCGCCTCGCCGAAGTGTGGCTCCTGAAAAATCCAGCAGCCAAACCGATAGAGTAATTGAAAGAGAATACGTTAAGCCTGCGCTTTGCTCGTACGTGGATTCACTTTCCAATAGACGACGTACCGCTCGCCATGAAGTCGGTAAAGCGGGATGAGCTCTGTCGGCTCACTCTGGCCAACGGTTCGGAACGTGAGAGCCTGTCCATGGACAGGCTCGACCCAGTTTGCCCCCACGCCCATCCCTGCTTGAATCACAGGGACAGCTACCGGCTTGCCGCCCGGGCTTGGGTTATAGTCGAGGTAGGTATTCGAGTGGGTTAAGCCCGCGTTCCCAAGCCGTCCTGCAAGGACCACCGGCCCGTACATCACCGCTTGCTGCGTTTCATCACCGGGAAGAGGATCAATGTGCAGACTCATCGGGAGACTCAAATCAATCCTGTCACCGTTGATCCAAGTGCGCTGAAGCGTGAGATAACTGCTGAGGCTCGAAAAGACAGGCAATGGCTTGCCATTCAGTTTCACACGACCTCCCCGAGTCGCCCAGTAAGGAATGCGAATATTCAACGCCATCTCAACAGGACGCTCGGCACTGACGACGAGTGCGGTCCCTTCTTGCTCAGGAAATCTCGTTTCCTGACGCAAGCGAATGCCCTTCTGCGGCCAGTTCACTTCTGAGGCGATAAAGAGATTCACATAAATTCCATCCCGGTCGTGGAAGTAGATCGAGTTGTTGAACTTGGAGAATTCCTCGATTCCAGTTCCGGTACAACACCAGAACGAATCGTAAGGCGAGTTGTAATATTTCCACCAGCCTCTTGCCAACGGAAGGAAATAGCTCTTGAGCCCCTGCGCGTCCTGAGTGCCCAGACGGCTGTTGAAGAGAGTCCGCTCGTAGTAATCCATCGCCCGCGGGTCAGCAGTCCAGGCAAAGATGTGCCGCGTCAGATTCAGCATGTTATAACCGCAACAGCACTCTTCCATGTCCTGGCCCATGTCCTTCTCTAAGTTCCCGGGGGTTCCGAGCCAGTGTTCCCTGTAACTGGTACCACCGGTGCAAAACGCACGCCGTCCGGTGACTTCGTGCCAGAAGTAATCAGCGATGTCGTGATAGCGCAGGTCGCCCGTCAGTTCGTACTGGCGGGCCGCACCGATGATCTTCGGAATATTGGTGTTCACGTGCAGGCCCGTCAGTTCATCCCGATACCCCGCAAGCGGGTCGAACACCGCATGGTGATCAAAGCGGCGGGCTGTCCGCAAGTATCGCTCACTGCCTGTCACCGCATACAGGTTGGAAAGAACTTCGAGCATACCGCCCTGCTCCACTTCCAAGACCCGCTGCATATGGTCGTCGCTCAGCGACCCCACCCAGCGGCCGACCCAGTCAGCCATGCCCTTTAGTGTTTCTAACGCCTGCTCGTTGCCAGTGTGGGTGTACATGTCCAGATGGCCGGCCATAATCTTGTGCAGGGTATAAAAGGGGGCCCAAACCGGCCTTCCCGCACGCAGGCGATCAAAGAATTCCCCAGGAAAGGCGCTCAGGTACCCGTTGCCGTGTGCCTTTTGGCATTTGGCGAGCACTGCCACTAACTCATCAGCTTTCTGCTTCAAGCCTTTGTCGCCCGTCGACGCATACGCCAACGCCGAAGCTGAAAGATAGTGGCCTCCGGTAAAATGTCCACGTAATTCACAATCGGGTTTCTCCCACCCACCCAGCGGCTCAGCAGAAGAAGGCAGGCCCGCTGTCAGGCGGAACATGTGGGCCAGGCGGTTGGTGGGTAGCATGTGCAGATAAGTCTGATTGATTTCCGCCTGCTGCCTGAACATCCCGTCTAGCAGTCGGACCTGCTTGTTTGGAAATGGCACAACCTTCCGTGACACTAATTCCCGGTCAACAGTTGTACCATTTTGAAACACTTTGTTGACCACGGGATTCTGGGGTTCGGCACCATTGGCGACTCGAGGGATCGCTGCTCCGGCTGCACCTAGGCCTGCAAGTCCGATAAATTCTCTGCGGCTGAGGCACCTATTATGGTTCATTGGATGATTCCCCCTTCGTATAAACGCTTTAAGGGTTATATCGCAAAGTTGGCTCCGCTGAAACCAGGAGGTAGGCCTGTCTCAGGCTCTTCTAGGCGGTGAGGGGGCGCTCCTGTCGCGTGCAGGCAAGGAAGCGGGAAAGCACACCTTGCGGTTTGGAATCGCGAGGTGTAGGTTAGTAGCCAGCCGAACTTAACCCGGCGCCTTCCGGCTCTGTACCCTCGGCAGGTGTTCCCGAACGCATGCGCGGTCAGGCCGCCACCATTTGCCGCGTCAGAGCAACTCATCTCAAGGAGCAAGTCGATCAAGCAAAGGTTCAACCCAGAAATGCTTATATCTACCTCGTAGCATCGCTTTTTGCAATAAGTGGAATTCTTTATCTGCAATTCGAACATCATCTGCTATGGCCTGTGGGAAGTTCGATTGCCCTCTGCGTTCTGGCAAAGTGAAGCAGTCAAACGCCCTGCAGATTATCAGGATGGTCGGGATTCCGATTAACTAAATGAGAAGTCTCGATTGTCTGCCCAACGCACCGACCCGATTGACATGGGAAGTTGTAGTCCCTGCGAATTGCCTTCAACACGCCTCCGGCCGGATCACTTGCACTATTGATAGGGCTGGCAACTGACGATCCCGCTGCATGGAGAGAACTCTTGTTATACTGAAAGTGTCCAGGTAACTACGGGGCGCAAACCAAATCAAATCAAGACACTGAGCGCCCACTCTATCGGGTGCACGGAAGTATCAAGAAAGGGAAATGCTGATTGCATGAAGGCAAGCGAGAATCGCGTCAATCTGCTTGAAAGTACCCTGCGCGAGCGCATCGTCATCCTCGACGGAGCCATGGGCACAATGATCCAGGCCCACGATCTCACTGAGGAGGACTATCGCGGCACGCAGTTTGCCAGCCATTCGCGCGACCTTCGGCTGAATAACGACCTTCTCAGCATCACCCAGCCACAAATCATAGAGAGTATTCATCGGCAATACCTGGAGGCAGGCGCGGAAATCATTGAGACCAATACCTTTAACTCGAACGCCATCTCAATGGCGGAGTACAGTCTTCAGGGTCATATCCACGAACTAAACCTGGCGGGCGCGGCGGTAGCGAGGTGCGCAGTCCAGAAATTCACAGCGGAAAATCCGGCGAGCACATGTTTTGTGGCAGGCTCGATAGGCCCCACGGGCCGCACATCCTCGGTATCGCAGGACGTAGCCAATCCGGCAGCCCGAGGCACCACTTTTGAGCAGTTGCGCTCCGCATATTACGAACAGACACGAGGACTTGTGGAAGGCGGCGTCGACCTATTGCTGGTCGAAACCATCTTTGACACGCTCAACGCCAAGGCCGCCCTGTTCGCCATTGAACAGTATTTTGAAGATTCCGGCCGACCTCTCCCTGTTATGGTTTCCGTGACAATCGTGGACCAGAGCGGTCGCACATTGTCAGGCCAGACGATCGAAGCTTTCTGGATTTCGATCTCACACATTCCCATATTCAGTGTTGGAATTAACTGCGCCCTAGGCGCGAAACAGATGCGGCCCCACCTTGAGGAGCTTTCACGGATTGCTCCCGTTCACATCAGTTGTCACCCAAATGCGGGGTTGCCAAATGCCTTTGGGGGATTCGATGAGACGCCGGAAAGCATGGCGCGGGATCTGGGTGATTTCGCCGCTAACGGCTGGCTGAACATTGTTGGCGGGTGCTGCGGGACAACGCCTGCGCATATCCGTGCGATTGCGGAAGCCGTGCGTGGAGAAAAGCCACGCAGGCCGGCGAAACCGGACCACGTGACGCGTCTCAGCGGACTCGAACCGCTCACGTTCAGGGCAGACATGAATTTCGTCAACGTAGGTGAGAGGACCAACGTTACGGGATCGCCCAAGTTTGCGAAGCTTATTCTGAATGGCCAGTTTGAAGAAGCGCTGGCCGTGGCACGCCAGCAGGTCGAGGCTGGAGCGCAAATCATTGATATCAACATGGACGAGGGCCTCCTCGAATCAGAGCAGGCCATGACAACCTTCCTCAATTATGTCGCCTCTGAGCCTGAGGTTGCGCGCGTACCCATCATGATCGACAGTTCCAAGTGGAGCGTGATTGAAGCAGGCCTCCGCACGGTTCAAGGCAAGGGCGTAGTTAATTCCATCAGCATGAAGGAAGGCGAAGAGGTCTTCAAACAACAGGCTCGCCTGGTACGCCGTTACGGCGCTGCCGTCATCGTCATGGCCTTTGACGAACGGGGGCAGGCGGACACGACCGAACGAAAGCTCGAAATCTCCAAGCGGGCATACCGCATTCTGACGGAGGAGGTTCATTTCCCTCCTGAAGACATCATTTTCGATCCCAACATTCTCACGATCGCAACTGGCATGGAAGAACATGCCAATTACGCGGTGAATTTCATTGAAGCCGCGCATCAAATCAAAGCCTCGCTCCCCTACGCCAAGGTAAGCGGCGGTGTCAGCAACCTTTCGTTCTCATTTCGCGGCAATAATACTGTTCGAGAGGCCATGCACACGGCATTCCTCTACCATGCCATCCGCGCCGGCATGGACATGGGCATTGTCAACGCAGGCCAACTCGGCATCTATGAAGAGATTCCCAGGGACCTCCTGGTTCTGGTTGAAGACGTCATCCTGAATCGCCGTCCCGACGCAACCGAGCGGCTGCTGGCGTTTGCCGATTCCGTGAAACAGGTTGGCCAAAAGCCAGTCGAAGAAGACGCCTGGCGCAAGGGCACAGTGGAAGAACGCCTTTCACACGCACTGGTTAAGGGCATCGTTGATTACATCGAACCCGACACGGAGGAGGCGCGCCAGAAATACGGACGTCCTCTCGCTGTGATCGAAGGCCCACTCATGGCGGGTATGAACGTGGTGGGCGACTTGTTCGGCTCCGGCCGGATGTTTCTGCCGCAGGTAGTGAAGAGCGCGCGCGTCATGAAGAAATCGGTAGCATATCTCATGCCCTATCTGGAAGCCGAAAAGCAATTGACCGGGGGCGCGAAGGCAGCCGGCAAAATTGTGATGGCAACGGTGAAGGGCGATGTTCACGACATAGGTAAAAATATTGTCGGAGTTGTGCTGGGCTGCAACAATTACGAGGTCGTGGACCTCGGTGTGATGGTTCCGTGCGAGAAAATTCTGAAGACGGCTCGCGAATTGGAAGCCGACATGGTCGGCCTCAGCGGCCTGATTACGCCCTCTCTTGATGAGATGGCACATGTCGCGAGGGAAATGGATCGCGAAGGTTTCACGGTACCGCTTCTGATCGGTGGCGCGACGACAAGCCGCGCACACACGGCAGTTAAGATCGCTCCCGCTTACAGGCAACCTGTAGTTCATGTGCTGGACGCATCACGCGCGGTGGGCGTGGTGGGACGGCTGTCAAATCCAGAGTTGAGGCCGGCTTTTACCGAAGAGAACAGAAGTGAGCAGGAAAAACTGAGGGAAACTCACCGTGGTCCCCGGTCACAGAAGCTCGTAACGATCGAGGAGGCCCGCCGTCGCCGGCTGCAGTTCGACTGGAACAGCTATGATCCACCCCTGCCGTTCTTCACAGGAATAAAAGTAAACAGCCCCGTTCCGATCGAGGAGATCATTCCGTATATTGATTGGACGCCCTTTTTCCATGTCTGGGAATTGCGCGGAGTATATCCCAAAATTCTCAAGCAGCCGGAGGTGGGCGACAGGGCACGGGAATTGTTTGATGACGCGGGAAAGCTTCTGGATCGCATCGCCCGGGAAAAACTGTTGGAGGCTCGAGCCGTTGTGGGATTCTTCCCGGCGGCCAGCGTCGGCGATGACATCGAAGTGTACTCCGATGATTCCCGGAGCGTTGTTCAGGCGACTTTTTATACACTGCGCCAGCAAATCGAAAAGCCTGAGGGTGAGCCAAACCTTGCCCTTGCGGATTTCATTGCACCGTATGACAGCGGCCGCCGAGACTACCTGGGGGCATTCGCGGCGACGGCGGGCATACACATCGAGCATGTGGTCAGCCAATTTGAGAAAGACCATGACGATTACAACGCCATCATGGTCAAGGCATTAGCCGACCGTCTTGCCGAAGCGCTGGCTGAACTGACCCATAAGCGCGCACGCGAAGCGTGGGGCTATGGCCGCGAAGAGAATCTGTCTTCCCTCGACTTGATCCACGAGCGCTATCGTGGCATTCGCCCTGCACCGGGATATCCTGCGTTTCCTGACCACACGGAAAAGCGCACCTTATTTGAGCTGCTTCAGGCCAAACAAACTACGGGTGTCACTCTTACGGAGAATTTCGCAATGTATCCAGCGGCTTCGGTATGCGGTCTCTATTTCTCTCACCCCCAGGCCCGATATTTCGCCGTGGGAAAGATTGAACGCGACCAGGTACTCGACTACCACAAGCGCAAGGGGATGGAGCTGGCCACCATCGAGCGATGGCTGGGATCAAACCTCAATTACGACCCTACAAGATAAGTGCCTGAACGGGTTGTCCAGCACATCAAAAAACAGAGAAAGTTAGGGAAGATTGCTTAACGGGATCTTTCCGAATGCGTCGGGGGATGCCCGCGAACTCCCCGAATGCGAGGCGGAGCTTTTCCAGCCACACGCCCCGCATTCGTTAAAGGAATTCTGCTCTTTTCCACTACGTGATCGCCAGATTGATGATCGTGCTCCGGACAACAGAGGAATTGGAGCCAAGCGTTCCGTTAATCGTAATGCTGTAATTCCCAGTTGTTGATCCCGTGGTGGCGGGGTTGCTCCGGCATGACCCCAGGAAGACCTCGCACAAAATGAGCAGGCAAAGAGTGCAAACCTGAACGCGGACCCAGCGGTTGCCCGCCAGCCGCGGGAACCGGCTCCGGTTGCGACCCAGGACAAAAGCACCCACCAGGACAACGACAAGTAAGGTCACCATTAACGGAGGCACGGCGCCAGGAGGAATGAGCGGCAGTGGCACGGAACTGGCATTCTTTGTGGTCTGCACCGTCAACGTGACCGTGGAGGCCCCACCCTTAGGAGTTACCGAAGATTTTGAGAAGGTACATGTTGCGCCAGGAGGCATGCCAGTTCCACACGCGAGTTGAACCTGGCTGTTGAATCCATTAATCGGGGAAACTGAGATGGCATATGCAGCGGGTGCGCCGGCGACAATCGTGTTGAGCGATGGAGACACAGACAAGCTGTAGTCTGCAAAAAGAAGACTTAGGTTGATCGTGGTGGTCTGCGAGCCGCTGGTTCCAATTACTTCAAAGGCAAACACATCCCCGTACTTGCTATTCACCGTATTTATGGGGAGAGAGTCCGTAAGATTACCGATTGTCAGCGTACTGGTTTGGCCTGCAAGAATGGTCGATGGGCTGAAGCTACAAGTCCCTCCATTGGCCGCCAATAACGACGGGCAGGCCAGGGTGATGTTTCCTGTGAAACTACTTGGCGCTTTAGCCGAAATCGTAAAGGCTGCAGACCCACTCCCAATGACTGTTGTGACATTCGGGTTCGAAGAGGTCAGTGTAAACTGGGCGATACCGGTGCCGGACAGCGCGACTGACTGAGGGCTTCCCGTGGCGTTGTCACTAATCGCCAAAGACCCGTTCCTCGCTCCGCTGGCGATTGGAGAAAAAGTTACACTGATGTTACAGCTTTGGCCCACGTTAAGGACATTCTGCGACGCGCCACAAGTGTTGGTCTGTGCAAAATCACCATTAGTGGTGATGTTAGTGATGCTCAAAGTCTGCGTGCCCGTGTTCGTAAGCGTCACAGTTTGGGCGGGGCTGGTGCCTCCTACAGTCACGTTCCCGAAAGCGAGACTGGAGGGTGTAATTGTTACTGCAGTCGCGGCTGTCACACCAGTTCCGGAAACCTTGAGCGTTTGGGGGCTGCCAGCGGCATTGTCTGTAAGGGTAAAGGTCCCGGATTCCGTCTGTACCGATGATGGCGTAAAAGTAATATTGATGGTACAGGTACCGCCGCTTGCTGCGACCGTACCTACGCAATTGTCCGTTTCCGCAAAGTCACTGGTGTAACCTGTGGTATCCGTTTCCGTAAAAGTAATCTTGCTGATAGTCAGGTCCGCAGTTCCTTCGTTAGTAACCTGGATAGCTTGCACAGCGCTGCGGACATTCTGAGTTTGGTTCCCAAAATCAATCGTTTGCGGCACGGCAGAAAGGCCAGGAGCGTTGGCCGGTTTGATCTCGGAAATAAACGCATTGCCGGCCACCCCATCCAGGCTGGACTGATAGGCAAGATAGGTACCGGCAATGGCAGGAAAATTCGTTGAGGACGTACTGCCGGTAAGGAAGGCATCACCGGCCGTGTCCAAAGCGATAGCCTGGCTGAAATCGGCTCCGCTTCCGCCAAGATAAGTTGACTGGACAAGGCCCGTGCCGGTAGGGTTCAACTCGGATAGAAAAGCATCCGTGCAGGCCGCAGTCCCACATGCGCTGCCCCCGGTAATCCCGAGGACTTTCTGAATGGGGCTATAAGTCGGGAAGTCACTCGAGTTTGTGAAACCCGTAATAAACGCATCTCCGGAAGAGTCCAAGGCAATCCCATTACCCTGCTCTACCCCAGACCCTCCCAGCAAAGTAGAGTAAACAAGTGTTGGCCCCGCGGGATTGATCTTGGCAACAAAGGCATCAGACTGGCCATGGTTCGAAATCTGATACGCCCCGGTCGTTGTCGGGAAGTCGGTGGATTGGCTGCCGCCGGTAATATACACGTTGCCGCTGGAGTCCAAGGCCAGACCGAAAGCGCGGTCATCACTGTTGCCGCCCAGGTAGGTCGAAAATGTAAAAACCGAACCCGCTGAATTCAACTCCGTTACAAAGGCATTGACTGTTCCTGCATTCACACCTTGGATGGGGGCCTGAACAGGAAAATCAGAAGAGAATGTGTATCCCGCAACATAGGCGTTGCCGGATGCATCTACCTTGATACTCTGCCCAACGTCCGCTTTAGTCCCGCCAAGGTAGGTAGAGTAGAGAAGGGTCGCACCCGTAAAATCCAGTTTGGCAACAAATGCGTCCGTGGAACCGGCGTTTAAAGCTTGAGCAGGGCTGGCGGTCGGGAAATTGGGCGATGCCGTGGAACCTGTGACGTAGGCATTGCCCGAGGAGTCAATTGCAATACCATATCCGGAATCGGCCCCGCTTCCACCGAGGAAAGTCGAATACACAAGGCCGGAGCCAGTGCTGTTCAGTTGAGTGACAAAAGCGTCGCCGCTGCCGCCATACGTGGTTTGATACGCCCCGGATGTCGTTGGAAAAGTCGAGGAACTGGTGCTGCCAGTCACAAAGGCGTCTCCACCAGCATTTACGGTGATCGCATTGCCAGAATCAGTCCCGCTTCCGCCCAAGTAGGTGGAGTAAACTTTCTGGGGCGTAGATGAACTCTCCGCTGTGCCTGCAGGATCTATCTTCGCGACAAACACGTCGCCACTACCGCCATAGCTTCCGCTCTGCGAACCCGTCGATGTCGGGAAATTGGAAGAGTTTGAAATACCAGTGACGTATGCGTTTCCTGAGGAATCTACAGCGATGCCATAGCCGATATCGCCACCGGTGCCTCCGAAGTAGGTTGAATAGGATAGCACGGGGTCAATCACGAGCTTCTGACTGTGATCGTAGGGTCCAAGGCCAAAACTAACCTGATTCCCATCTTGCAGCAAGTAACGAGCCGCCACAGATTTCCGCTCTGAGCCCTGACCCTGATAGGCCACCGGTCGCTTGAGAACGACATCCCCGCCGCGGACTTTTAGCACCAGATTCCCGGACTGATCCATGCGCAATCCGGTCACACCACTCACGCCAATTCGAATCGAATTGGCATCAGCACCTGGAGAAAGGACGAAGTCGTTTTCAAGTTGCCCGTGGCGGCCGTAGTAAACAAGGGTGATCCCAGGATAGATCTGGCTGTATTGGACACGCGCGTAGTTGGGAATATCGGTGTGCCACTTCCGAGGATCATTGCCAAGGAAATAGTTGCTCTTCCCGCTGAGCAGGGTCCTTCCAGCTACATGCACCGCTCCTGAAGATCCAAGCAGCCTGAGCCGCAGCACAGCGGAGGATACCGCCGGAGTCCCGTGCGCCGCAGGCTTGGTGGTTTGGAGGGACAGGACAGCATCGTGCTCTGTCAGAAATAGAGTGTAGTTCTGCCCACGAGCCAGATATTTTACGCGTGAGTCCGTTTGTCCGCGATTCACCTCAAAGCTGAGGGGCAGCAGCGCCAGACGATCTTTCCAAATCTTAAGGGCATGGGTGTCGCGAAGGGGGGATCTTTGGGCAGCGTTCAGGACCAGGCCGAAGCTGATGATTGTCAGACCCAAAAGGCCCGCAGTAACCAGACTACGCCCACGCCGGGACCTCGGCTGAGTTCGAATCGGTTCCTTACGGGCCACATTAGAACATTTGACTTTCACACTGCACTCCTTGGACATACTTAAATTACTCCCCTTGCGATTCCAGAATCTCTTTCAGTAAGCTCACGCCATTCGCAATTCAACCGCACTTGTTCTTATCCCCTTAAGGTGAAACTGCCAGGTTAACAGTCGTCGATCGCTTAATACTGTTGTTACTTCCCAGGGTGCCGACGATAGTAACGGTGTAAGTGCCCGCGGGAGTTCCTGTCGCCACAGGCGTGGTCTGGGGACCATAATAGGTACTGTTACACGCTGTTGCCAAAGCACTCAACGAGGCGGCCAGCACAAGAATGGCAAGGCTTGCGCGAAGCCGTACAGGCTTTGCACCCAGCAACCGCCGGCCCGTTACAACCAAAGAAACGGCAAAAATTATCCAGAGCAAGGCCAGCAGAGCCCACCACTCGATCTTCCAGGAACCCCACGGAGGCGACCCTCCCGGAGGCTGCGGCAGCATATGAGAACTCTTTGAGGCAGTCGTGCTGATCGTCAGCGTTGCCGTGGAAGGATTTGATCCGTCCAGGGTTAAACCGGGCGGGGAGAATGTGCAGGTTGTGTCGGGTTTTTGTGCTGTTGCATCTGACCCCTGCGGCAGGTTCTTGCAGCCCAAAAGCACAACCTGGCTGAACCCGTTCAGAGGAGTCACTGTAACCGTGTAAGTAGTTGAATTTCCAGCCGTAACCGTTTGAAGCGGCGGCGATGGCAGGGTCTGCGAAAGCGAGAAATCCTGGAAAAATATCGTCAGCGGAACACTTGTTGACTGAGTACCGCTACTTCCTTTTATCGAGAAATCGAATGGATTGGCTGAGCTTGCAGACAAGCCACTGACCGTCACGACACTGGATTGGCCCGCCGTGATCGAAGCAGGATTGAAACCGCACGTACCGGTACTGCAAGAAAGACCTATCGTCCCCTGAAATGTGCTCGGGGCCGAAGCCGTGATAGTGAACGTTGTCGATTGCGTTCCGATGAGAAGCACAGCCGACCTTGCGTTCACCGATAGAGAAAAGACGGCATTCCCGGTTCCGGAGAGCGCCACAGATTGCGGGACGTTGGTAGCATCATCCTTAACAGTTAGCGCCCCCGATCGACCACCCGTAGCCGTCGGCGTAAAAGTAATGCTGACGCTGCATGCCGCGCCAACGTTAAGAACAGTGGGAAGAGTACCGCACGTGTTGGTTTCGGCAAAGTCTCCGGTCACATCAATGCTGCTGATGTTTATAGCGGTGGTACCGGAATTGACTAACTGAACCGTCTTCGGAGGACTCGTCTGCCCAACCGTCAGGGCAGGAAACAAAAGGCTGCCAGGCGTCATCGTGAGCGTGCCTGCCGAGGTTACGCCGGCTCCGGTAAGAGTAATGGTTTGGGGACTAGTCTGGGCATCATCCGCGATCATAATCTGATCGGTAACGGATCCCGTCTGGGTAGGCGTAAATGTTACTTGAATAGTACAGGTTCCCCCGCCGGAGGGAACCACTGTTCCACAATTATTGGTTTGGCTGAATTGGCCACTCGCAGTAATGCTCGTGATTCCAAGTGGGGAACTTCCCGCATTGACTAGTGTAATGGTCTGAGGATTGCTAGGGTTGTTGAGCGTCTGGTTGCCAAAGGTGAGGCTCTGCGGGCTGAGGGCCACAGCCGGCGCATCCTGAGGTTCAACTTTGGACACAAACGCATTCGTGCTTGAATTCGTACCAGCGTAGGTTGATTGGGGGGCCCCGGCTATAACAGGGAAGTTCGCTGAAGCTGTGCTTCCAGTCAAATACGCAGCTCCCGACGAATCAACCGCAATGGCTTGTCCTATATCAATTGCGCTTCCACCAAGAAACGTGGAGTAGACCAAATTCCCGGAAGCTCCAAGTTTGGCAACAAAGGCGTCTGAGCAGGGAGTCGAACCGCACGATCCGGCCCCCGTAATCCCCAGCACCTGTTGCAAGGCATCCGCCAGAAGAAAATCACTGGACTGTGTAAAGCCCGTAACAAAAGCCTCTCCGGTCGAGTCGAGGGCAATTCCATTTGCCTGGTCCACGCCACTGCCGCCCAGGTATGTTGCGTATACAATTTGTGTCGCGCCAGGCGATAGTTTAGCGATGAATGCGTCTCCCTGGCCCTTATAGGTTGTCTGCCCCGTCGCCGTTGTCCCAGGAAAATTATTCGAAGCAGTGCTACCAGTCAGGTAGATGCTGCCAACCGAATCAAGTGCGATAGATTGAGCGCTATCCGACCCGCTCCCTCCAAGGTAAGTTGAAAACACTAGCGAGGAGGTCCCGGGGTTGATCTCCGCAACGAACGCGTCGGACGCTCCCGACAGCGTTGATTGGAAGGCATTCTGAGTCGGGAAATTGGACGAAAAAGTATATCCAGCAATGTACGGGTTCCCCGAGCCGTCAAGTGCAATGGCAAGCCCTTCATCAGCACCGCTCCCCCCGAGGTAAGTCGAGTAAAGCAAGGCTGCGCCGTTCGGGTCAAATTCCGCCACAAACGCATCGGCTCCGCCATCAAGCCCCACCTGCAGGGCATTCACTGTGGGAAAGTCTGTAGACTGGGTCGACCCCGTGATGAAGGCATCACCCGAAGCATCTACAGCAACTGCACGTCCGTAATCGATACCACTTCCGCCCAGATAAGTGGAATAAACCAGCGCTGTACCTGTCGGATCAAGCTTGGTCAGAAATGCATCGGTATTTCCGGCATTTGTCACCTGGAAAGCGCCAGAGGTGGTCGGGAAGTCGGTTGATGAGGTATAACCGGACAAATAAGCATCGCCTGACGAGTCAACCGCAATGCCGGTCGCCCTGTCGAGATTGCCCCCTCCGAGAAAGACAGAGTAAATAAAAGCTGTTCCCGAAGGATTAAGCTTTGTTACAAAGATATCCCTGCCGCCTCCCAGTGTTGTCTGCCCGCCCGTCGTGGGAAAGTTCAGCGAGGCCGTAGTCCCGGTAACATAAGCGTTCCCTGACGAATCCAAGGCGATTCCATATCCGACATCTCCGCCGCTGCCTCCCAGATACGTCGAATATGTCAGCACTGGATCGATGACAAGTTCCTGGTGGCGGTCATAGGGGCCAAAGCCGAAGCCAACCCGGTCTCCTGCCGTGAGGACGTAGTGAACGGCTACATCCTTTTGACTGCTTCCAGAACCCTGGTAAGCACGGGGACGTCGAAGGGAAACCTCGCCACCGCTGACTTTGAGCACCAGGTCTCCTGCCGCATTTAGGTGTACACCTTCGGCACCCTTCAGCCCAAAGTTAATCGCCCCTGGGTCAGCGCCCGCAGACACAATGAAATCGCTCTCTAATTGCCCCTGCCGTCCGTAATAATCGAGGTCAATGCCAGGGTAGATCTCGTGATAGCGCACACGGCCATAGTTGGGGATATTCGTATGCCAGTGGCTAGGATTATTCCCCAGGAAATAACTGGTACGGCCAGGGAGCATGCTTAAAGGAGTAATCTTCGCTGCCTGATTTGCTCCCAGCAGCTTCAGATCAACTACATCAGACGTGGCCCGTAAGGCAGGCTGGGAAGCCCATTTGCTATGGCTGCCGGCAATAGCCGGCGATGAAAAGAATGACGCACTTTCCATCCCCGATTGGAATAAATTTGTGCCCGCTGGGTCATGATTAGAGGCCGTTGCGACGACTCCGGTGGCATGATCACGTGTCTCTAACTTATTGAGTCTGAGGATGGCATCTGTCGAGGTAAGGAAGAGAGCAAACCCGTGCCCCCGAGCCAAATACCTGACATGTGAGTCTGCCTGTCCCTTGTTAAGCTCAAAGCTGAGAGGGAGCTGGGCGTATGAAAGAACCTGCTTATTCCGGAGACCCGCGTCAGGAAGACGAACTTCGGGCCGCGCTTGACCACGGTTCGACGACCAGGTAGTAAGTCCCAAGAAGAATGTCACCAACAGACAGCCGACGGTATTCCTTTTCAAATCCCTCTTTCCCTTCACTTCAGAAAAATTCGCTGGATTCACCCACTCCAACCCCAGAGGCCACAATCAGGGCTTGCAGTCTTTAAAAGCCTAGTCAGTTGCTGTCAGGAATCGAATCAGCGAAGTTCCGTCAAATTTAAGCATCAGGTATGCAGAACCCCAATGGTAATGAACACTGTAGGTATATCCAGCCTCCACTACTAGGTTCTTGATCCGGGCAACATCGACCCACCCAGAGTAACCATTATCTCGAGCAATCTTGGAATCGCCGATAGTCTCAAACGCGTTATTCCAGTACCGGTTGTGATTTGCGTCTCCGGCAATCGCTGAATCGGGCGCAACCAGCCTGCTAAACACCTTCTGCCGGCCAAAGGGAAGAATCCCGTACGCAGAAGCGCCTATCGAATAGTGCTTAAGAATCGTAAAACTCACGCCCGCTTCACCATTCGCATTGAAGCCCAGAACCTGATATGGCCGGGCAATATTATAAGGGCGCGGTAAAACATACCGGTCCATGGTTCCAGTGGCAGCCCCGAAATTGATGAAGGGAGTTATTCCAGCAAAATGCCCACTAACGTGGTTGTACCAGTCGCCGCCAAAACGCCCGGTAGTGAAAACTTGTTCAGGGCTTGAAATCGGTATAGTCCCGGTCAAAACAGATGTTGCGTCAAGCCCATGCCACTTTGTCGTGTAGCGCAGGTCCACAAAGGGATCCCCAACCAGAGTGGTCCAGCGCCAGTCGTGGTTTGTGACAATAGAATAGGGGCTTTGAATAGTGTAAAGCGGTATGCCGACATCCCCGCCAAAGTGCTCGGTAATATTGTAACCGATCCCGATGCCCTCGTTGTACACCCCCCCTAGGTTGGAGTGCATTCCTACGGCCTGAGCGAAGGCAGTCGGGCCAGTTGTATTTACCGCCGCTGCGGCCTGAGATTGCTGGCTCGAAGAATCCTGTGCCGAAGAATCCTGCGCCACTACGAAAACCGGCAGCCAGAAGATGATGATGACGACGAGAAACAGCCTGTAAATTTTCCGCACTTGGTTTTTCCTCAAAGGTGGAGCCCAAGGCCGTGGCGCCAAAAATTCCGCTTATGCCCCGCGCACTGGACAATGTCCATCTCCTAATACACTGATATCAAAATACAATACAACCTGTTCGTTTTCGATGCAACATTATCGTGGTGGCTCTTACCGGACCTCGGCTCTATCGCTCCGGAAAGTTTTGCCATCTAGAAACGCAAAACTATCTTTTTAGAGTTGACACACCGCGAGTTAATCTTCTAAGGAGCAGTTGAAGACCAAGAATACTGTCTGACGCAAAACGGATGGGAGAGGGTTGCTTTATCATGTTGCATTCGGATTGCCGAGTGCCACTGATCCTCCCGTCCTTCGCTTGCAACCATTCGTTCTTGTATTTATAACTGATAGAAAATACATGTCTTAGTAAAAGTCGAGCGTTCGCAAAAAAAATTCCACTTCGGACCGCTCAAGTTATTGAGATCTGCGTCGGCACTCTAGAAAGCAGGAACATAATAGGACCTTGCAGTCAGGAGTAAAATGGGAGCCGACCTCACGGCGCTTGTGCGAAAAAGACCA
>JAJYLL010000103.1 GCA_021787735.1 Acidobacteriota bacterium
CGCGGAGTCAGCAGAAACGGAAAGGCGTGGAACAGAGCTCCGGCTGGATGAAAAGGATCGGGATGCTCCGGAAGGTGAAGTTGCGAGGCCGGGAGAAGGTGGGATGGTTGTTTACTTTCACCGCGGCAGCCTACAACCTGACGCGTCTGCAGCGGCTGCAGGCGCCGGCGGCGGAGACCCGTCCCCACCAGGGCCCCCAGCGGATCGCCGTGGGTCCAGACCACCCCTCCAAAGCGACCGACTACTCTTGACCTAACCCGTTCCGAACACAAGTTGGAAAGTAAAAGCATCCTCAAACCGCGTTTTTCAACAAACCGCTAGAAATGCCTGCTGCGTCGCTCGCCGGTAAGCCCGAAGGAGTGCCGCTCCGCTGGCCATGCTCCGCAGGCTGAAGACCTGCAGAGTGCACCGTTCGTCTTCCAACTCCGCTTCGGTTTCGTACCCGTCCGCCTGGGCTTCCGATCCCTAGGCGTAACTCTGCGGCACGAAGGCCTCTCGCGCTGCCCATCCCAGCTCGCGCCTCCGGAGGCGCACATAGCGCCTTACCGTGGACTCCGAAACATCCGAACCGGGCAACTCTGCCTTCAGACGTTGGTGAATCCGGTGGGCCGTGTGCCGCTGCTTGCCCGGTGTCTTCCGGTCCGCCTCCAGAATCGCATCGATAAAATCTTTCACCGGCCCCAGCTTGGGGCAGGCCCGTTTCGCCTGGCCGGTAAGGCACTTCTCAGGGCCTCCCGCACCATTCGCCGATGGACACCGTATTGACGCGCCACGCCGCGAATTGTCCCCCCGCCATGCTCATACTCCCGTCGGATCTGTTCAAATAGCTCCACCTTGGCTCTCCAATCCACCGCTGCCTCCATCCTGGGCCTTGCCCAAGATAGAGTAGTCGGCTCATCGCTTCAGGTGGGGCCAAATCAAGTGATCAAAAGGGGCCAATTCAGACTAGAAGCTATTTCAAAACCCTGTACAACGGTTTGAAGTTAGAGTAGTTAATATTTCATGGAGGTGGATGGCCCAAGTAAGCAGCGCCAGAGGGAGGGCGGATGGCGCGATACGGTCGGTTGTTGAGCGACGCCCAATGGGAAAAGATCCGGCCCTTGCTTCCTAAACGACCGCCGCGACCGCGCGGAGGTCGGCCTCCGGCCCCGGACCGCAAAGTGCTGGAAGGGATTTTGTGGATTCTGCGCAGCGGGGCCCGGTGGCAGGATTTACCCGAGGAGTTTCCCTCGCCATCAACTTGCTGGCGGCGGCTGCGGGATTGGAAAGAGCAAGGGGTTTGGCTCACGATCTGGCGGGCGTTTCTGGCTGAGCTCAATGAGCAGCAGCAATTGAAGTGGAGCGAGTCGTTCATGGAGGGCAGTTTTGCTCCGGCGAAAAAAGGGGCTGTGGAGTCGGCAAAACCAAGCGGGGCAAGGGGACAAAGTGGAGGGTGGTGGTCGACGGCGCGGGTGTTTCTTTGGGAAACCACCTTCACTCTGCTTCCCCGTCGGAAGTCAAGCTCGTCGAGGCGACGCTCCAGGGGGTCCGCGTAGGACGCCGGCAGAAGCTTTGCCGGCTGATTGCCGACCGCGGTTACGATAGCGATCCGCTGCGAAAGCAACTGGCAGCCCGTGGCATCGAATTGATCGCCCCGCACCGGAAGAATCGGCGCAAACCTCCGACGCAGGACGGTCGGGCGCTGCGTCGCTACAAACGACGGTGGATCGTGGAGCGCACCTCGGCAACTACCGACGACTGGTGGTGCGCTATGACCGCTCGCTGACTGTTTATCAGGGCTTCTTTCATATCGCCTGCTTCATGATCGTCCTACGGAGGGTTTTGAAATAGCTTCTAGCGAAATCAAAGCGGGGCAGAAAAGGAGAAAAAACCGTGACCGAGGAAATCAAAACTAGGCAGACAGCAGAGGAAGCGACGAGCGCGGCCGAGTCCGGCGAGCGGACAGTCCCAGGCAGCTCGCGCTATGGCGCTGAGAGAAAAGCGATGGCTTCATGGGCTGCATTACTGAGTGAGGCCGTGAGGAGGCCCGGCTTCATTCATGAGGCTTACAGCCGTTTTAACAACTACTTACTTGGCAACCAACTTTTAGGCTTGTTCCAGTGTTTTGAGAAAGGAATTCCGCCGGGTGGTGGGCCCGCCGTTTCCGTCAGCTTTTCGTGCCACCGCAGAAAACTGGCCGCACGCCCGAGCACGAGAGGAGGTCGCCAAAAATGTTGGGGAAATTGCGGGACCATGGGTGTCAATGCCTGCTAGAAAGCTTTGATGTTCTTCTTATAACTTGCTGATTATAAATGATAAGTTATTGATGGCAATGAAATTGCTCACATGGTTTCTGTTGCTCCGGAGGCAACCGCTCTACCCATCTGAGCTACAGGCGCACTTATAGAGAGTGTAATGGCTTGTTTAGATGCGGTCAAGATTTGTGCCGCAGGGTATCAAGCCTATTTAGAAATGTCCCATTGGTTAGATGCGCTGCCTTGCTTCTCCCGCGTCCTGAAGTCCCTGAAATACACTGGATTCAGGTTATCAAAGTCCCCTGATGCGGTATAGGACGACCCCATGCGAGGGGACATTGGCGCTGATGGCTCCGCTTTCTTTCTCCATTTTGCCTGTCCACAGGTTCTTTGCGGAATAGCCGCGTTCATTCGCGGGGAGGCCCACGGCAGATGCTTGTACGGAGACTTTCTCTGCCGACCCGCCGGTATTGAACAGGCCGACGATCACGTCTCCGCTCGGTTCCATCTTGGCGAACACTTGCCGGTTGCCGTTATTCAGAACCCTTTTAGCAGCGATCGAATCCTGGTCAACAGCGAGGACCGCGGTGTTTTTAAGGTATTTCAGATCCAGTGGGTTGAGGTGAGTAAGATCGACACCGAGGATCAGGGGTGCCGATGCAAGTGCCCACAGACTCGACTGGGTCTGGCGCTCGGCCGGTGTAAGCCCGTCGCTGTTGCCATTCCCTACCTCGATGGAGTCATAGTCGTTGAACCCGCCCGGACCGGCGTAAGGCTGCCATTCGGCCGCATAGTTGAAGCGTTTCTCAACATTTGCCCAACTGGTCAGCGGATAGCTGCTGCCGCCCTTTTCGCACCTGTAGCATTCGACGTCGGGTGGGAATTCCCATTGATTAGCGTACTTCATCAATGTTGGGGCGATCGCCTGCGTATAGCTCCCCTGTGTGGCATCGAGGACCATCGGCCGACCGCTTTGTCGGATTGCGTTCGACCATGCCTTAACGTCAGGAGCGTTGCTGTTTTTAACGCCGTCGAGTTTGACGTAATCGACACCCCATGACGCGAGCATATCTGCCCATGAATTGATAAACGCCTGCGCTCCAGGCTTATGAAGGTTAATTCTGACCATGCCGCCACAGTTGTAATTGTTCTCCGCAACGGACGGTTCTGCAATCTCGGCAGCCGTGTACGGTGTGCCTTTAATCGGCGTGTTCTTGCTTACTGCCTGTTTCGAAATGCCTGGTGTAACATATATCCCAAACCTCATCCCGAGACTGTGGACGTAGTCAGCAAGCGCCTTGATGCCATTGGTATCTCCATGGGCCGGGAACCTCGATGAATCGATCACCCATTGGCCATAAGGCCCGACGTTGGGACCCTGAGGGCCCGGACACTGGTACCACATGTCGTCAAGGTTTACGTATTCGTAACCGAGTTTCTGCAAGCCAGACTTCTTCAGTGCGCGCGCCTGGGCTTCAACATTCGCTGTCGTCGGATGCTTGCGGAGGAAGCTCCAACTGCTCCAGCCGAGAACGGGCGTGCGCTCGAGACCGTTATTCTCTGCCCTGGTGTTCTGCTGGCCGCCCAGGCCCACCAACAACACGATCACCAGTGCAGCCGTTAAAGTAGATGTCCATTTCACAGGAATGATTCCTCTCTGCCTCGTCAGCAAAATTCGTGAGTAGTCGCGCAGCGGTGTTCTGTAATTCTGCGGCTCTTTGTCAGATTCGATTTGGTCGCACAGAGTTGTTCTTAAACTCCGCGAGCTTTTGTCAGATTCGACCCGGTTGCTTAGGGTTGTGCGCGTTCAGCGTATTATCTGCGGTTCGTTTCTCTAAGATCAAAATCTGCAGAGCTAGCATCTGCCCGAAATGATTGTCGAGGTTATACGTCTTTGATTCATCCGTAAGAATAGCTGACCACGGACAGCGGCTTTCTGTCCGTGGGGTTTTCGAAAAGGACAAACCCGCCGTCAACCGCAAAACTGGTAGACCGTGCTCCCGTGCTTGCGCCAGTCTAGACGGCATTCGACTGGGCACTGCGCCAGTCATGACGGTTACGAACCGGCCCATGATTCCCTTGCTGGTGATGCATATAATTGTCACTTCCTCGCAATGTGCGCCACATGTGGCCGCACGATTATGATAGCGGTTTTATACACCCCACGCCCTTGAAATGCGAAGAGAAGGAACGCTCCAGCCCTCAGCAATCAGCCGTCAGCCGCCAGCATTGTCGAAGCCATGTACGGAGCTGCCGTGACGATCCACGGCCGGATCGGTGTTCCGGTTTCGGGTTGGACCTCCGATGAAATCTGAACGGCAGGGACTCCGGACGTCCACCATGAGAATCCTCGTTTTCAACTGCGGAAGTTCGTCCCTAAAATACCGTCTGATTCAGATGCCTGATGAACGAGAGTTGTTCACGGGCGAGGCCCAGCGCGTGGGACAGCCAACGGCAGAGCCCTCGCGAATTGTGAATGGCGGAATGGCAATGAAACCATCCACGTTGTGCCGATGAACAACCATGAGTCGGCATTCCAAAAGATCATCAAACTGGCAGCGAGCGAGGCTGGGCTTGCTCCAGACCTTATCGCCCATCGGATGGTTCACGGTGGCTCACGCTACCAGGGATCTGTGCTGGTTGATCCGTCGTTCCTTGAAGCTTTGGACAAGATCAAGCATCTGGCTCCCTCGCAGAATCCGCCCGCCACGCGCGTGATCCATGCCTGCGGGCAACTCTGCCCCGGCCTGCCTCAGGTCGTGGCCTTTGACACGGCCTATCACGCAACCATACCGGAGTACGCTTACACTTGCGCTCTGCCGATGGAACTCCGCGACAGCCTCGGGCTGCGCAAGTACGGTTTCCACGGCATCAGTCACGAATACGTCGTCAACAAGGCGGCCGATTTCCAGTGGCACCCGCTGGAGAAGTTCAACGCAGTCAGTTGCCATCTGGGCAGCGGAGGGGCTAGCTTGTGCGCGGTGCGACACGGCCGCTCCATCGAAAACACCATGGGCTATTCACCCCTTCAGGGTTTGATCATGAGCACACGATGCGGTGATCTGGGTCCTGCCGTGACCATGCAGTTGCTCGCCCGAACCAATGGAGACTTGAAGCGCGTGGAAGCGTTGCTGAACCGGCGCAGCGGGGTGCTGGGCCACTCCGGAGTTTCGGCGGGCATCTGCTACATTCTGCTCAAATGCGCCCGGACGAACCAGGATCCATCGTGTCGGCGAACTGCCGAGATCTATCTGTGGCGTCTGCGCAAATACCTGGGCGCCTATCTGACCATTGTGGGCTCTGCTGATGCGATCATCTTCACGGGCACGATCGGTGAAGAAGTAGCAGAAGTGCGCTCAGCCATGTGCTCGGGAATGGAAGTTTTCGGTTTAGCACTGAACGAAGAGAGAAACCACAATCTGACACGCCTCCCGGCCGACATTGCAGCTTCTGAAGGCATGGTCAGAATTCTTGTGATCCCGACGAATGAGGAACTCGCAATCGCCCACAAGGCATATGCGATGGTCGGCGTGGATCGCCTTCACAATCGAAAGGCGGTGGCATGAAAATCCTCGTACTCAGAATCGCCGCGGAGGATCTCCACTGCACCTTTTTCCCCGGGAAGGAAACGGTGGAGCTGCAAAAGACTATTTCGGACTATCACGGAACTCGGGCCGAAAAGGACTTCTTCACCCGGACACTGGGTGAAATCCGCAACCTGCTTGCATCGAAGCCGGCAGCCGTTGCCGTACGCATTCCTTTTGGCGGCGTCACATTTCCCGGTCCGGCACTATAGACAAGAGAGGCTCGCCGCCATTTGGTGCACCTCGTTTCGGAAGCCCCGATGCATTTGCCCGGCCACCTGGCCCTGCTGGATAGCGGCCGGGCCGTTTCCAAAGGTGTTTTGGAACCAGCATGGGCCTCACCGCGCTGGAGGGAATGCCCACGGCTACCCAATCCGGCAGTGTTGATGCCGGACTTCTTCTACAACTGCAAACCCGAGATTCTCTCTCCGCAGCCGAACCCGGCGAATTGTTCAACCGAAGGAGCGGATTGGAATCGCTTGCCAGGGCAGAAGGATGGGGCGGCTTCAGTTGGGACGCCAACGATGGCAACCGTGCGGTTCAGTATTTCTGCTATCAGGCAAAGAAATTTATCGGCGCCCACCTGGCGGCGCTTGGAAACGCCGACGCGCTGGTGTTTTGCGGTTCGGTCGCGGAGGCACATGCGGGCGTCCGCAGCCAGATTTGCAAAGGGCTGGCCGCAGTTGGAATCCTGCTCGACGAAGATGCGAACTCAAGTGCCGTTGTTGCTCCGGGGATGGCGGTTGAGATTTCAGATCGGCAATCGTATATCCGGGTCTTGCTGGTTCGAGCCGACGAGCAGGCAATGATTGCTCGACCTGCCGTTGAAGCACTCTAGGACGCAGATATTCTCCGCGGCGAGGCGCCGGAGGCACAACGCGGAATTCCAGTTGCTGCTTCTGCCCATCGTGTTCATCTGACGAAGGACTATTTTGAACAGCTTTTCCGCGCGGGCACGAATATGACGAAGCACGCAGACCTGAGTCAACCCTGCCAGTTCTCCTTCGAAGAGAAAGTGACGCTGGTCGGGCCGAAAGGGCGAATCGAACGGGTTCGGGTCCTGGGGCCGTACCGCAAGACCTCGCATGTTGAGGTCGGCAGAACAGATGCTTTAAAGCTGGGTGTCAATCCACCCGTTCGCCCTTCCGGATCCTTGCAGGACACTCCCGGTTCCGGTTGGAAGGGCCCGTGGGCACGGTGGAGTTGGAGCGAGGTGTAATCTGCGAGCTGCGCCATATCCACATCGCTCCCGATGATGCGCTCGGGTTCGGACTGGGGGACAAAGACCTTGTAAGCGTGGGAATCCGTGATAGTGAGCGCTCGCTTGCTTTCAACAGTGTGCTGGTGCGGGTCCATCCGGCGTCAGGGCTGGAGTTGCACATTGATACGGACGAGGGAAACGCGGCAGGAATCCCCCAGGGAGCCACCTGCTACCTGGAGTCCATCGACAAGCGGCGGCCACACGACCTATTAGAGGCAAGCGGTCCAGTCACTGGCGACTTCACTTACATCCGTTGGCTCGGAGACTGTAAGACCATCGAGGAAGTTGCGACGGTCTGGAACAAACTCGTCATTGACCGCGCTGCAGAAATGGAGGGCAACATTTTCTAAAGCCGCAAAAAACTGAGCGCCCACCCGCGAGCGAGGGGAGGCTCCCAAAATTGTTGGGGAAATTGCGGGACCGCGGGTGTCTCGGCCTTCTAGGCTGAGCTCTGCCCATCTGAATTACAGGCGCACTCAAGGAGAATGCAATGGCTTGTGTAGATGCGGTCAAGGGTTGTGCAGCGGGAGCCAGCGAATCCGTCGCAAAGACTCAGCCGGTTGTGTTTGCGCGGGCCCGTTCCGGGTCCAGATAATACGCCGCTAGTGTTTCCGGCCAGAAAGTCACGCGAACCCTTTCGATACGGCTGGTTGGAAAGAGTGTTTGCAATCCTCGTGCAGAGAGCAGACCCAGTTCCTGCGTTTGCCCTTTTGGAATATGAGTGCCCAGCAGGCTGTTGTAGCGCCGCTGCAGGTTCACCGGCATGAACTGGATAAACGGCAGATGATAATGGCTCTCAAAGGGATACCAGTAATTTGGCGTGGTTACGAACCAGCTTTTGCCCACTCGCATCACTTCATTCGCAAACTGCTCCTGCCGCCCCGGCCCAAGGATGTGCTCGATGACGGCGTTCGAAAATATGATGTCGAAAGTCTTGTCTGGAAAGGGAAGTGAACAGCCATCGAATACGATGTAGGTGGGCCCAGGGTAGGCCTGGCGGGCGCTCTTCACTTCGCCCGGATCGTATCCCCCGGCAATGATGCGCGAGGGGTATGGGTAGATATCTTCAAAGGTGTAGCGCAAAAAGACTTCTCCGCTTGCGCCGATGTCGAGCACCCGCTCCTCGGGCCGCGGACGGAAGAGCGATTCAAAAAGCTGAAACTTCTTTGTTCTGGACTTGTGGCTGAAGTTCCTCAATACCGATTTGAATGTTGAACTACTCATGCGTTGTTTTCGTCTCGAACCTGTCACCACCCGATGACTGCACCCCATTAAATTGCGATCAACTATCTTGCAGCAAAATTGCGGGAAACGCAGCTCTTTGTTGAAAAGCAAATCCGGGGAGATCGATTCGTCGTCTGCGGCCGCAGTTCTTCACTTGCGGTTATTGCCCCGGAGGCCCTAAAATCATTGGAGCCACAAACTTGCCGGAACCGCCTGTTGGGAATCCTCACGCAAGTTTGCTTTACGAGTCGCGACACGGAGAGGTGTCCGAGTGGCTGAAGGAGCACGCTTGGAAAGCGTGTTTACGAGAAATCGTAACGTGGGTTCGAATCCCACCCTCTCCGCCACGTACCGCGCGGTACGTGGCAGCGCCTCCATTCGCATATTCAAGCGACAAATTTCCCATTACTAATTCCAAATCAAGCAAAGTTGAGAGAGAATTGTGCGCCGTAACGTACAATCCCCAGGTCTGCCCAGGTTTGTATTCATACTGAGGCAACACACGACAAGAAATGGGGAACACATCAACCGGGAGGTCCGGAATGAAATTAGGTAATCTGCGCAAACTGTTCTTATTGGCTATAACGGTACTTCTGGTGCCAGCCGGAGGTTTCTCTCAGTCCACGGTGGAGCATCTGGGTGGCGCAGCCACGACGGAGCCGCTTGTGTGGCCGGCCGGGCCGGAGCGGGAGTCGCTTCCCGCGTGGGCACACAACGGGGCCATCCGCTTTGCCCGCTGGGATGGCGGAAGAATTGAAGCCGCAAAGGCAATTCTTTCTGGCTGGCCTAATTTCTGGCCACCTGACCCGAATGTTCTCTACGCCACCGATAACTGGTACAACCTGAAAACCATCAAGTTGTTAAAGGATGTGGGTATCAACATGATATGGGTGACCTTCAGCAACGGTTTTTCGAACCAGACCGAGCGGCTGAACCAGGAGCAACTCAAGCGCTACATTGCCGAGTGCCACCGCCAGGGAATTCACGTGATGGCTTACGAGTCGATCACCAACATGTTCTGGCAGGACATGTTCAAAAACGTTCCGGAGTCGCACAATTGGCCCGCAATTGACAAAGACGGCAAACCTGTTCCTTATGGGGCGGCAGCGTACAAGAAAGTCGGTTACATCAGCCGCTACATGGCCGACCTGTCGAATCCGGAATGGCAGTCCTATCTTCGCAAGCGGGTCCAACTGGCGCTCGATGCCGGCGCCGACGGCGTTGACTATGACAACAACTTCACGCGAAACATCACTCAGTTGATGAATATCTACGAGATGATTTACAAGTACGGATCAGCGAGGAAGAGGGATTTCCTGCTGATGGGGAATTTCCACCAAACGTCGTATGTTGTGAATCGTCTGACAAATTCCATGACCACGGAGGATGGCACGGAGCCCGGAATTTACGATGCCGCGCACTTACACCGCATGAGGGGCAGGCAGTACCTGCTGGCGGCGGACGGTGGATATCTGATCAACAACGCGGGGTTGTTCAGGGCGCTCGATGCGCTTTGCGAAGGCTGGAAACCGAACCTTGTGGAGGACGGCCGGCGGGAGTTCGGCCAGCGCGAAGCTAAGCCAATGTCTCCCCGGAGACAGCAACTGGCAATGGCTGAGGCGATGAGCTTTGGTGTCGCTGACGAATTGTTTGTTGAGGACGCGCTGGCCACCGGCTTGTGGGACCACGAGCCTGACGCGGTGGCACTCTGGAAGGCCATTGCACAGTACAACCACTTCTTTGCCACCCACGAAAGTTACTACACCGCGACGAAGTCCATCGCGCCCGTGGCCGTGGTTCTGGATGACAGCACTCGCGGAGTGGATCTGCTGAATGGTCTTGCGGCGCGCAACATTCTTTTCGACGTTATCTATGCGCGAGACCTGACGGCGGAAAAGCTGAAGCACTATTCCGAAGTTGCGGTGTTGACGGCGGATTCCGTGAGCGACAAGACGCTCGGCCTGCTGGAGAACTACGTGCGGCAAGGCGGTAGGCTTGTTGTCGCCGGACAATCGGCCAGCCTGGACCAGCGCGGGCAGAAGCGGGCCCGGCCTTCGTTTTTCGGGCAGAAGCTCGGAAAAGGCGAATGTATTTATTCCGCGCAGATACCGCCGCTGGATCAGCTTGCCCAAAATATGCGGACCCGTGAACAGTGGAAAGCACCCTTGATTGAAGCCCCCGGGGGCGTGGTCTACAATGTCGTGGCACAACCGGCGAGCCATCGAGTGATCGTGCATCTGCTGAACTATGGTTCCAATCCGGCGACCAACATCAGAATTGACCTGAATCAGAAATACGGGAGTGCGATGCTGCTGTCACCTGATCTTGTGCGTGAGATTCCGGTAACCGTTCGTCAACAGGCGACTGGCATAAACCAGATTACCGTGCCAACCCTGAAGATTTATTCCATGCTTGTTTTGAGTCAGTAGGAGGCAGGGCAAAACGGAAGATGGTTGAGTCTATTTCTTGCGTAAGGGATATTTGACTTAGGTGGATCGTTCCGTCAACAGGGTCAGGATGCCCTCAACTGGAATTCGCAGCCAGGAAGGTTGATTGGCAAGCTCATAACGGATTTCGTAGAGAGCTTTTTCAAGAACGAAGAGGTTGAGCAGCCGCGCAAAAATGCCGGGGTCGGTCGGGCAGGAGGAGCAGCCCTGAATGGCCTTCCGATATCCGTGCATGAACGACCTTGACGCTCTGACCTCCCAATCGCGAGCCGGCTTTTGCAAGAGGCTGATTCTTTCGGGTTCGTCTCGGCTGGCTTCAAACAACGCCGCC
Organism: Acidobacteriota bacterium; assembly: GCA_021787735.1. Classification (GTDB taxonomy): domain Bacteria; phylum Acidobacteriota; class Terriglobia; order UBA7540; family UBA7540; genus SCRD01. Next base: position 11,082 of record JAJYLL010000103.1, read on the forward strand.
CATGCCGCGTAGTTCAGTGAGCGCAAGATACCAGCAACATCTCTGAGAGGGCTGTGCTTGGCGCGCCGTTGGGCAAAGGGTCGCGCAGGCTCTCCCTCAAAGTCAATAATGTAAAAATCACGGTCCGCCACCAGAACTTGTCCGAGATGAAGATCCCCATGGAAACGCGTTTTCGAGATCCCTGCGTTCAGGCGGAGTTCAAAACCTGTGATTAAATTCATTATGTGATCGCGCAGTGCGAGAAGCTTTTGCACGCGAACTCGTTGTTCCGGCGCCAGCATGCTTTCCGAATTGGCGAGCAGGCCGAAGGTTGTTTCAGCTTCGGCGTGGATTTGATGCTTCCAGCATTCCACATCGGATTCTGTGACCGGCTCGGGTTGGAAAGCGGGATCGTCGCTTTCGATGGCAAATGCGCGGTGGAGTTCGGCCACGCGGAGGCCGAGTTTCTCTGCAAGCGCGAGATAATTGCCGTTGTCAAGTTTATCCGGACCGTCTTGCAGGTTACGACACCTGTGGCTTCGAATTGGATTATAAGACAGACGCCCTCTAGCCCAAATCCATTGACCAGATCGCCGCCCTGCCGCTCGGCGCGCGCATCAAGGTGAATGCGTGGAATGACCAGATCCGCCTGATGAAGTCCGCGCCGGTCAATTTGATCTCGGCCAAAGACAAAATGCCGTTTGAGGTAACGCCCCTGATTCCTTACCTCACCTGGTATTCCGACGTTCCGGAACAGCAACAGGCTCAGCGGTGAATTTCATCAAAGCAGTTGCTGTATCCGGACTCCCCGCTGCCGGGTCGCTTCTGCGGCCCGGCAGATGCGTTACGCTTGCTCACCGCCCCGACGCCGCACCGGCTCTTTCAGGCGGACCGCCTCCCGGAGCTTTTATTCGGATCTCATCCACAGGACCAAAGCCGGGCGTGTTTTTGGTTTTGATAAACAGGGCGCTTGTACTGTCCCTGTAAACAAGCTTCCAATTCGGCAGGGCCGCAAGCAGCGTGGCCAGCGCGAAATCGGGCGGAATCAGGCAAGCGTTAATGTCGTACTTCCGCAAAAGGAAAAGCGTCTTTTGCTGAGGGTACACAATATGGAGATAATCAGCCGAAACGCCACCCGGCTCATAAATGTCTGCCCTGCCGTCGATAAAAACCTTCTGCCCAAGCATTTCGCTCAAATAACCACCCCAGTCGTCTAAGTCGAACATGTGTCCCTTCACCGGGTTTTCGCGAAGGTAACGGACGGCGCCCACGGGGCTCCACAGTTCAACGGCTTGCTGCAATCGCGGCCGCGAAGGAAAGAAAAACACGATCACGCCGCACGCTGCGGCCATCAGGACGGCATTCAAGGCATAGCGTTCTCTTCCCGGCCCTGCCGAGCGCAACCATCTCCATTCAGCCAGCACCGATGCAAGCATGGGAGCAAAAATCGGGACAAAGAGAAGCATGAATCGCGCGTGGAGAATAGTTTCAGCGGCTGCAAAAAGCAGCAAAATCAGTTCCACAAGCCGGATTTTCTTCCGGGTCACCAGCTGCCCCAACAAGAAAACGAAGAAAAGAACCAGAAACCACTTCCCGTAGAACAGGCCGAAGTTCAAAGGTTGAAATTCCACCGTCACTTGAATACTTAAACTCTGAAAGGTGCTCATCACGATCGGATATGCCGCCAGGCGTGTCCCGTAAGGCGTGATGATGCTCGCCAACAGGCACGCCAGAATAATAGTCAAGATGTGGCGGCGTTCGCCCGGCGCCCACTGGACCGCCTCAATCTGCCCAATATGAAGTTCTCGCAACCCCGCCAGCCAATAGACCCCGAGAACGACAAAGCCAAGAACAAACGTCCCATGAGTATTCACCCAAATCAAAAAGAGCGGAGGCAGGACCCACAGGGCCCGCCGATGACCCTGCCGGAATCTCTCCAGGCTGATCAAAGTAACGATCAAGAAGGCATAGCCAAGAATCTGGGGGCGCATGCTGAAGGGCAAAAAGGCGAGCGGCAGCAACAGAGCGCAGGCAACAAAGGCCGCCTTCACGCTCCCGCTACAGATGTACGCGTAGTAGTAGAGGAGCAGTACGACGGACCCCGCCAGAGCGACCAGGAGGATCATTAACGCGTGCATTCCTCCCAATCCCCAGACAAAAGCCATCAGGACCTCGCCGAGCCACTCATCGGCAATCCAGGGATTGCCGTACGCTGTAAACGAATGGAAATCGTGAGTGGGCCACGTGTGAGTGCTGAGTATCTGCATGCCCGCCGACAGGTGCCACCACATGTCACCTTCAAAACAGTACGCGGAATACACATGCTGATGGAGCGAGACGTTCAGTAGGTTCATATACCGGTCCACACACGCACCCGCCACCAGCAACACTCCCAGAAGAACAGGAAAAGAAAATATCCTGCGTGCAATGGAGGAAACTAAAGGCCGCCGTGTTGTTTCTCGCGCTCCTTCAGTCGCCATCGTGGAAAGCATATCTCCCCAGTAGTTACCACGTCCGAAAACTACAACCATAACCCCATCTGCTGATCAGGGACCTTGAAAGATCAAGCTGCGAATCTACAGCGCCCATCCATGATACAGGTAAGGCGTGTTTCCGGCATCATGTCGCATCGGGGCCTGAGCCCGCGGGCGAAGCGGCCATGTCGTAATCAGCCCCGTGTTGATTGGCGCGGCGCCTACGCAACAACAGCAATCCGTACACCACGAGCGTCGCCAGCGCTATCAAGGTTGACAGGAAGAAATACGGAGCGTGATACACAAGCCCCACGTGGCGGGTGCCGGGCGGCACGTCAACTCGGATCAGGCCGTCCGCGGACTTGGCCACCGGGTTGCAATGCCCGGCAATACAGGTTTCGAGCCCATGATTGGCAACAAAGGCAAACACCAACTGGCGGCCGGGCCACTGATCAAGGGTTACATCAATCGAGTTGACGTGCTCGGTCCAATGGATGCCCGCGTCAGAACCCGGGCTGCCGGCGGCATCACCCCAACGGACCCGAGAAAGTGCGCTCGGGTCTTCCCACAGCGTCCAGCCCTGCCTTACAACCTCTGGCTTGAACCCTGCATTCAATAGCTCAGAGGTATACTCCGTCCGGTTCGGGCCCAGGAGCACGTACTTGACACTCCACTTCTTAAGATGAATAAGCAACAGCTGATCCACGGAGCCATCATAGGTTCCGCTAATCAGATCCATGTCGGTCAGGGACCTTCCCAAGAGTTCCGATGCGTTGAGATGCGGGACCAGGGGCTCATAGCCCAGGAGGTTGTCCCAGCCCCAAATTTCCGAGTAATTGCGTACCACAAATTGATTGGAAACATACGCCGGTAAGCCAGCATCGACGACAAGATACCGGCCACCTTTCAAACGCTCATTCCAAGGCGACCTCAGCGGCGGGTTGTGCTTCCTGATTCGCCAGGCATGGTTGGGCAATAAACAAAAAACCACAATCCAGTTGAGAATAAACCCCGCAACAGCGAGTCTCTGCCATTTTCGACTGAAGAACATGAGAATCAGCCCGGCGAAAAGGGATTGGAAAAAACCCGCAAAAAAAACGAGCTTAAATGGCCAACGGAATCGGTTCAGCACCGGAACGTGGAAAATGAGCGGACCAAGCAGGTTGGTACACCAGAGAATCGCCAAAGCAGAGCAGACGCCACATGCAATCATCAACGGACGAACTTCATGCCGTTTTTTCCATATCGACTCTGCCCCAAGGGGCATCAGGCTGGCGATATATCCAACATACGAAATGTATGGCAACGAAGCCCCAATGGTGTCCTTTGGGACCCGAACCTGGATAAATACAAGCAACTGGCCAAACAGCCACACGGGCAAGGGCAGGTTGACACTAGAAAACGCGGTATAACTCAAAGATCTGGATCGCTCGAGCGATCGCCCTGCTTCCGCCCACACCGGAAGCAGCATTGGCATCCCCAACAGAGCAGTCGGTAAGTCCATGGCGATATATCCCAGGCATCGCGCCTTCCAGCGCTCCTGCCGCACGCCCAGCGAATAGCTCAGAACAAACAGATGTTCAAAAATCATCGCCAGGACAAAAAACTGCATCTGGCCGCCAAAGAGTAATCCCAACCGGAAGAACATCAGCCAGCCTGCACGCGCGACGCCAGGCTTTTCCAGGTAGCGCAACGCCGCCCACACCATCCAGGGAAACCACGCGCATAGCATTGGGACATTGGGCCACATCCTGCCCGCCCAGACAAAGAAGCCCGATAGCGCGCAAAGCGCGCCAAAGCTTGCCGCCGCCTCCGTCGTTCCCAGATAACGTAGCAGCACATACCCTCCCGCCACGGCGATCAGCGCGTGCATAAAAGCCAACAGATCAATCGCGGCGAAGGGATGTCCCCAAATCGTTTCGCTAAGGAACATGGCAAGGTACTGCGGGAGATAAAAGACTGCCGTCTGGCCAACGGCCAGGTGTGGGACACCAGCAAATATGTGGAAGTCGTAGAGCGGCAGCCTGCCAGTAAGAAGGCTATGCCAGTTATGAAAGTACGCAGGCAGGAAGTACTCCAAGCCGTCATCCTGGAGAAAGTAATAAGGCCAACGAAACTCCAGCAAGAGGAGTAAGAGTAACGAAATCCCGAGAGTTGCTCCGAGGATGAGCCAGGAGTTTCGAGCAGACTTTAGCGCGTCGGAAGGGGCCGGTTTCAGAGTTCCTGCCATTGCTAAGAATGAAAAAGGAAGATTGCGATACGGCCTACTAACCGTGCGGAAGTTAATTGACTCCCTGCATGCAGCACGGAAACGTCGGCAACTGTCTATCGCCTCACCAGACAATCCTCACTGGCTCTATTCGTGTCCTCCTGAAGACCGTCAATCACAGATCCTAGCCCACTAACGGCTTCTTTTTGAGCTACCATCACGATGGAGGTCCCCCAAGGCAACCGGGTTACGTTCATCAGCAGAGCCTCCAACCTTAGGATCGATGTGAAAAGCCTATTCAACGGCAGCGGCAATATGACGTGCGAAGCCTTGGGTAACAAGGCATCCTTGGGAAACAGGCCACGATACAGTCGATAGAAGAGGATAGGGAAAAACGCGAAGAATACAGCGTAGCTTCGCATAAGAACGCCGTACCCTGTTCGGTTCAACTTCATGTGCAGCTCGGATGCAACGTACCGCCTGCGGTGCATCAGCGCCTCGTCATGTTCGCTCCACAGAAACCTGTACGCCGGAACGGTGACCAGAAGCAATCCCCCCGGCCGGAGAACTCGGTTGAACTCTTTCAGGGCGCGTACATCGTCATCCATGTGCTCGAGAACGTCTAAAGCCGCGACCAGGTCCACAGATGCATCCGCCAGCGGCAGGGAATGACCGTCGACACACCCTACAGGCAAACCGCGTTCCGCAGCGATAGACAATGCGGCGATGGAGCGGTCAAGTCCTGCAACATGGTCTGCATAGCGAGACAATATCTCCATGTTCCGGCCCGAGCCACAGCCAACATCAACCGCCACACGATTTCCGGGCGCAAACCGGCCCAGAACGCTATCAATGATTGCCCGGCGGCCGACAAACCACCAATACGTGTCTTCCAGTCGGTGCTCCGCCTCTGTAAGAGAGCTTTTCATCGTATATTGATCTTCCGCCCCCCCGGCCTACGCAAGCAAGGGATGGTGAAGGGAGAAGTTCCCACACTTTCCCACGCGTGTCAATCGTCTCAGGCTGGCAACACGTGGAATGCCTTCTGCTACTGATAAGGCAGGCTTCGCATCGCGTCGCGCTCAGACTGAGTGGGCCGGACGGGTTCGGAATCGTCAGGCTTGAAAAAGGCCTGCGCCCTCACAATCCGGG
>JAJYLL010000104.1 GCA_021787735.1 Acidobacteriota bacterium
CCTCAACGTCCATTCCCCGGTCGGCCACCATGTCCCGGTGATAATCCCGCGCCACCTGGCGGAGGGCGTCTCGCGCTTCTGAATCTTCAATTACACTCAAGAGCGGTACGAAGATCTGGGCCAGGCGCGGCTCGATGGAGCGATCCACGAGCGTGGGATCGATTTGGCACTTGCCGAAGTTACGAAACCGAAACATTAGCAGCTTGTTGCGAAGCTCCAGGGCTTCCTGCTTGTTGAGCTCCGTGAGGTTGATCGGGATATCCTCGCGCAGCTTGCGCCCGCCCGTCTCTTCCGTGAGGCAGCGGCTTTCCAGCGCCCGGTCCTGAAAGAAGCTGTGTCGAATGCAGCTTGAATTTCAGGAACGAGGCATCCGAAAATACTGCAATTGACACAAATGAATCTGGTCAAAGTGCCCCGCAACACCACCTTTCATGCCCCTTTACGACGGCAACTCGCGCCGGTCCGGAATTGACTCCTAATCGCAAGATCCAAGGGGCCGACCCTCATCTCTCACATAACTCCGCACGTCTACCCGCCGCGCTACGCCTTGTGGCACATGCTGGTCGCCCTAATTCCCGGATGCGGTCGGCAATCCTGGCAGCGGCATTCGCTATGCCTCCAGAATGATCGGTAGCTGGCCGCGGCTTGCTGCAGGCCTTCTCCACAATGAGGTTCGAGAGCGCCTCGGGTGTTAATGAATCGCCATAGACTGGCGTATTAGACTCAACATTGGCTACCGCAACATCGTCAGGCCAGTTCACAAACTTTGAGACCGATATTGATGGCAATCCCATTGCCGCTGCTTCGTACACAGTCAGCCGGTTCGCCTTTGTGATCAGGACATTGCTCGCAGCCATCAGCCGATCAATTTTCAGATCTTCCTTCCAGATGAGGATGTCATCTGCCTGGTGGAACTGTGCGCTAAGCGTTCCACAGTCACGCCCCGCGAGCCAGATCAAACGTTTCGAAGAGTACGGAAGCAGGTTCCAGGCACTGCTCAGCAGCGTAGCAAGTGGGACTACTGACTCAACCCAACCTCCAGGTTGGCACAGAACCACCATCGCGTCCCGAGGAATGCCAAGTTCGCGTCGCGCCCGGTCCCGGTCAGCAATTGCGTACTCCATCTGTCGTACAGCACGTCCCACGTAATGGACTTTACCTTTCAGATATGGCGGCTCAGTGAACAGCCCAGACTGTGCCGTGAACACGATTTCGTTGGCACACTCTAAAGCCCTCATAGGCAGACTGCTTGGGTCCAAGAAGAAATCGGTAACGAAAATACACGGGATCTCGAATGCTTTCGCAGCCGGAAGCGCGGGTATTTCTTCATGTACGACGACAAGATCGGGTTTAACTCGCGCAAGCAATCTAGTAAAAGCAATGACCATGTCTAGGAATGGAGGATTATCGGGCTGATGAAGATCTAAGACTTCATAGCCGCACGCTCGATATGCGTCGGCACCGGAAGCATATGAGACGAACTGTAAATGCAGATTGGGCAGCAAGATAGTAAGAGTTGCTGCGATAGCCATATCCGGCACAGCATGTCCGCGACCACGCCCGCGAGACACGATCATGAGCTCGAAAGGTTCTACTCCCAACCCCGTTGCGGACATAATAGAAAGTCTCTCCGAAAAACCCTCATTTCAACTGGTTCAGTCTTCGTTGGGGCAAGAGTGGATAAGCTGGGGGCGATATAATTCAGCGTATAGACCGCGCCGTTCTAGGAGCTCTGCGTGTGTTCCGCGCTGAACTATGCGTCCTTTCTGCACGACAAGAATTTGATCGGCCTTGAGGATAGTCGAGAGGCGGTGCGCGACCACGATCGAAGTGCGACCTCTGAGTGCAGTCTCGCAGGCCCGCTGGATGGCGGTCTCGACTTCGTAATCTAGATGTGCGGTTGCTTCGTCGAGAATGACAATGTCCGGCGCCTTGAGAAGGAGGCGGGCGATTGCCAGACGCTGCTTCTCACCTCCGGAGAAACGGTACCCGCTCTCGCCAACCAGAGTATCGAGACCTTCTGGCAGTGAATTGATGAGAGGCAAGATCTGTGCCGCACGCAGTGCTGCGGTAAGTTCCTCGTCCGTTGCATTGGGTTTTGCGTATAGAAGATTGGCGCGGATGCTGTCATGGAAAAGATGAGCGTCCTGTGTAACGGTACCGATGCGTTGATGTAGACTTTCGACCTTCGCATTGCGAACGTCGATCCCGTTGATCGAGACTGACCCTTGCTGCACGTCATAGAGACGGGCGAGCAGGTGGGTGATCGTGGTCTTGCCGGCGCCCGAACGTCCGACGAGCGCGATCAGTTGCCCGGGTTCGGCCACAAAGCTGATGTCCCAAAGTAGTGTTTGCTGCGGCATCCAGTCGGGCTCGGCAATGGATTCAAGTGACGCAAGTGAGACTTCTGACGGCGTCGGGTATCGGAACGAGACCCGATCAAATACGATCCGAGCGGGGCCAGGGGGAATCGCAACTGCGTGCGGCCGATCCTGTATCATCGGTCGAAGGTCGAGCACCTCGAAGACACGATCAAACGAGACTAGTGCAGTCATCACGGTGACCTGTACACTAGAAAGCCCCCTCAGCGTAGTATAGAAGCGTGCCATATAAGCGACGAGCGCTACGATCGTGCCGAGGTCAAGCCGGTGCTGAACGACGAGTTTCCCGCCCCAGCCGTAAGCGAACGCAGTCGCGAGGGTACCCACGAGCATGAGCCCTGCAGAAAGGAAGCTACCGTAGAGTGTGCGCGTGACGGCGATGTCAGAAACACGTGCAGCTTTCGATCTGAATTCCTTGCTGTCGTCCTGGGGGCGACCAAAGAGCTTGGCAAGATGGGCACCAGCGACATTGAAGCGTTCGATCATGAGGGTATTCATTGCCGCTATAAGGTCGAACCTCTCGCGAGTAATGTTTTGGAGTTTCCGCCCCCAAACGCGGGTCGGAAAAATGAAAAGCGGAATCAGTATGAGAGCAGCAAGTGTCATCTGCCAGGAGAGCACAAACATTGCTCCTAGGACCAAGATAAGGGTCACGCTGTTGCCGACGACGTTCGAGAGAATGTTGGTGAAGGCGCCTTGTGCACCGTCAACGTCTGCATTTAATCGGGTCACCAGGGCTCCCGTCTGCACGCGCTTGAAAAAGGCGAGCGGCATTTGCTGGATGTGCTCGAAAAGCTTTGTGCGTAGGGAGAGTATGACGCGAGAACTGATAGTGGCGGAAAGATAGGATTGCAGCAAGCCAATCGTACCGCTGAAGATACCAAGAATGCCCGCCAGGACTGTAAACTGGATGATGAGTCTGACGTTGCCCTTCAGGATGCCGTTGTTGATGATCTCGCGGTAGAGCAAAGGATTGACGATGCCGATGGCTCCAGCGAAAATGACGACGAAGAGAAAAAGCGCCAAAACGCCAGCATAGGGAACCGCGAACCGCAGCATACGCTTCGCTGTCCCTGGCCGTACTCTTTCTTGCGCCACCGATGCATCGCGCATCATTCCCACCATTCCCATAACAATATCTTTGGCCTATTGCTAAAGCGTGAGGACTGGAGAACGTCACGACCGTGCCGTTTGTAAGCAAACACCCGAAGTTGAGCTGCGGAGTGATGATCATGAAACCGCGTTACGGACAGGGACCGAACGCGGTGGAGCAGTTCGGTACGCATCGAATTGATCACCTTCATATTGACCTCTGAGACCAGTCGGCTTTGAAGAAAAGAGGGCGCTGCTCGTGAAAGGGCATTGTCACAGTAAGACATATCATTGAAAGTTGTGAAAATGCACCTTTGGGGATAGGCGAGTTGATCGCGTGCATGGTCAAGAATCGAACTGGTAGGTCCCATAGAGCTGTTGTCGCGATGAGCGCTGATGCTTCAAGAATCTTCGGCTTCTGCGGCCGAACAAAATGCCAGAATGTGACCGGGAGCTCGGCGGGGTGAGCGAGTTTATAGGAGGTGAGTGTAAACTTCAACTTCATATCGCTTATCGACGGTTTCCCGTCCGGTCCATAGCGAGTTCCATCGGGCCCAATCGTTGTTCACAAAGGCTGTTAGTATTCGCTAGAAAGTTGTGCCATGCAGCCGGATCGGCATTGAGCATAGCCAGGTGAGAAAGCAGGTGCTCTATTGATCGTCTAAACTGCACGCAGTCAACAGTTGTTGAAACGCGAATGGTTCGGAGCTCGCGGTACGCTGTGCCTGGACACCCGACGCAAAGATTCCTAGCCCAGCAATTGCGACATACCTCCGTCGAGCTCTTCCTGTTGTCGACGAACCCTTCACTTACGGTGTGAAAGCGAGAGCTGTCAAACACACCACTGTCTTGTATATTCCCCATGCGGAATTCCGGAATGCCAACAAACATATGGCAAGGGTACACATCTCCGTTGGCATCAACGGCGTATTGCGTCACCCCAGCCACACAGTGGAAATCGAATGCGGCAGATTCCCTACAAAGAAGGCGTAGACGCTGATGGAACCGACTTAGAGTTGGCGCCTGATTACTGGTCTTAAGTTTTAAGATGCTTGTAGCAGTCGCTTTTTCCTGGTCTTCTCGTAGCTGTCGGGTTTGGGCGGCAGTTATTTCTGATGGGTGTCCCTTGGGAACACACGCGAGAGAAACCTGGGCCTTATAGATGTGGAAAGCCTCCGCAAAGTATTGAGCCAAAACAGAGGGAGAAAACCCTTGTTCTATGTGCTGCCTAGTGAATGTCGCCTCGATCATCGTTGGCTGCCCGGTCGCCGACGTGAGGCGGCGTATGTTCTCGGCCACTTTCGAAAATGTACCCCGTCCGCCCCTGAAATAGCGATTCGCGTCGTTTACAGCCTGCGGCCCATCAAGGCTTGCCGTAACACCTATCTTAAACATGTTGATGAGCTCACATAAGCCAGATGGAATAAAACTCAGATTTGTAATCATTCCGAACCTAGGCAACCTAATTGCAGGCCTCTGCTGAACCATCTGAGTCAAATGTTCACAAACGGCTCGGATCGTCGCTAAATTAAGTAGAGGTTCGCCACCAAAAAACATTATTGACCTGACCTGATCGTAGTGTTCATAGAACCTGTTGACGCATCGAAGAGCCAAATCACTGCCCATAAGCTCGCGCCGCATCCCATACGTTCCGGCTTGGGCATAACAATAAGTGCATCTCATGTTGCAGTCGTTGCTCACGTGAAGAGTAAGCTTTCCACAAATCTTCTTTCCACACTCGGGCGACGGTGCAGAAAACGTCTCCCACCTCCTCCGAATGGTCATTTCCAAATAGGCAATCAGCTCGCTGATCTGGTCCTTGGGTGCGTGTTCTGCACTCGCGATATGCTCGAGGGAAAATCCTTGGGTGTACGCTTGCAAAATTCTGGCCGTCGGCGAATTAGCCCTAAAGAACACCCGAGTTATCGGATGGAAAATGATGAACTTGCTCGGCTCATACTGGAAAATGTGAAGCTCGCGCATGGCGTCTGTTTGCATTATGGGCGCTCCTTTCGGAATAAAGGAATTCGGTCGCGGCCTAAGCCTACATCCTCCCACTTACAAATCAGCCCAGGCTCCAGTTATGGGCTGCATTGAGGCGTGCGGCCAAGTTGTGGAGATTCCGCACTAAACTCAGTGGGACCTTGGCCGGGCATGAGTACTGCTGATTGCATCGAGGCGGTGCTTTCAAATCCCCTGCGGAAGCTTCTCCAACCGCCGCAATCAGCCCCCAGATGCACAGACGATAATCGGCGAGGGGACCCATGTGTCACCTTGCTGCCGTTACCCAACGCATTCTCACGCTAACCGTGGCGGTGCGTCCGTCGTCCGAAGTGACAAGCCATCCGATCTTCAGGATGTCCCTCGCTGTTCCTTGGCCGCCGGTGTTATTGGCCGACGTTGAATTAGCCGGCGTGCTGCTCTGCGTATGCTCTCTTCGCAGTGCCCAGCACCTTGTGCACGGGTAACCAGCCCGGCAGCTCACCATCCAAGGGTCACCAATGAGTTGTAGCTACTGCGCTTCATCAGTATGATCAAGGGGCCCCTTGGGAACACATGGGACGGGTTTGCGGCGCGCAGCTTGCTCCCCAAAGGGCTCCCCTTGTGTAGTTGCGATCCAAGTCGTCCGGGGAACCATGCTCATCCCACCACCCGCGGCTTCTGCCAGGCGACCTGCTTGCATAAGTCGACCTCTCGATCCATCGAGCAATTGAGCAAGCTTGCCACGGACGTAGTTTACTCAACTGCGAAAAATGGCCGGAATCTATGGTCTAGCAGTAGTAGTCACAGCCGCAGTGCTCCCAACCGCACATGCCGTCAATGCCATCGCCATTCCCGCAATACGACACCCCGCAATCCTCCGGTTCCATTACGTCCGCCGATTGGCTGAGGGGGAACATATCCACAAGATCCAGTTGCAACCCTGTACCTCCAGTCATATTTGCCATTGTGCCTTATCTCCGTTCTTCTCTTGATTTGGGCGGGCATTGACCCTGCTCAAGCGGTCTAGTGCCCGGAATAGATTTAACTTCTAAAGATGCTGAGAAGTCTTCAGGGAAATATCAAAGTTTTGTCAAATTTCTCATCCTGACTTTCCTCATTATTTTTTATCAGTGGTGCAATTAGGTCTCCGACTGCGTGAAAAGAGTCGATAATTTTTCCCTTTTTGGTGATGTTTCGCCCTCTACAGGGGCATGTCGCGACGTTCTACCGAGATGAAGGTACCTGCGGCACATGAGAAGGAACTCCAGAACTTTTGCGGGCCGGTAATCAGCGAGTCCGCGTAGCCTTCCGCGCGGCGTCACGCCTTTGACCTTGGCCAGGATCATGCATTGGACCCCGCAACCCATGTGGCAAATCGGCCACCTGTGCCAGCGGGGGCCTGGGGTGTGGTAGGAAGCCGCTGCTGGACGCCTCCGAAAAGCAGCGGATCGTCGCCCTGCTTTCGAGCCAGCCGCCACCCGGCCAACCCCCTGAGACAGTTTGGTGGGTCGCCGAGCCCGCCGCGAAGCGAGGTACTGCGGCATGTGAGCATGTTGCAGAAGAGGGCCCAATTGCAGCCGTCCACAAACAGATTGACAGGCGAGAAAAACTAACAAAATAGTTGACAAGGGCAGAGGCGAGCAATATGTTTGAGGTGAAGTCTTAATTTATTAGTTTGTGGAGCAATCGCGTGGCCAGGAAAAGATCGACAACTCTTACCGAAGCCGAACTGCTATTGATGGACGTCCTTTGGAAGAAGGGCCAAGCCACGGTAGGGGAAATTGCAGAAGCGTTGCCGGCACGGCTGGAGCGGGCGTACAACACCGTGCTCACCACCATGCGGATTCTGGAAGAAAAGGGGTATGTCCGGCATAGCAAGCCTGCGCAAGGGCGGGCGTTCATCTATCGGCCGCGGGTGGCCCGTGCCGAGGCAACTCGAAGCGCTGTCCACGAATTGTTGCGCCGTTTCTTTGACCAGTCGCACGAGGCACTGGTCCTTAATATTCTGCAGGACGAGGAACTCGACGAGCGAGAGAGGCAGCGGATTCGCGAACTGCTCGACCAATTCGATCAGGAGGCGCCTTCATGAGCACATTTCTGGACGGCTTGAATCAAACGGCGGCTTTCGGGTTGGCGGCTTTGCTGAACACGCTCTGGTATGCCGCGGCGGTCGCAGCCATAACGTGGGTCGGACTGCGCTACTGGCAACGCGTGAACGCAGCCACGCGATATTGGATCTGGACGACGGTACTGGGATTTCTTGTCATTCTGCCCTTTCTGCCTGCCCTAGTGACACAAGTGGAAATCGCAAGGTCTGCACCCGCTACGGTTGCGCCGCGGGCGACTGTTCCGGCAGCCCCGCAGGCCGTCCACCATCTGGCGCCGGTTACGCTAACACTCAATAGTGCTCCCGGATCGAACCACTGGCCATTGTGGCTGCTGGCGGTTTGGGTTGCGGTAGCAGGATGGCAACTGATTCGGCTGCTGAGGGGCGCAGCATCGGTGCCGGGACTGAAAGCGCGCTCCGGTGCGGCGCCGGCAATCGCGCTGCCGATTGAATTGCGACGCCGTGTGCAGTTACTCCGGTCGGACGAGATCAACTCTCCGGTGGCCGTGGGTTACCTGCATCCATCAGTGATCATCCCAACAAGACTTCTGGCGTGCCTGGAAGAAGATGAACGGAAGGACGTGCTGCTGCACGAACTGGCTCATCTGGTGCGTTATGACGACTGGCTTAACTTGGCCACACGGGGGCTCGGGGCGCTTCTGATCCTGCATCCCCTGGCGGGCATTGTATTGAAGCAGATTGAACGCGAGCGCGAGATGGCCTGTGATGATTTCGTGGTCGCGCACACAGGTTCGGCGCGGAGCTACGCGAGAAGCCTGGCGCGGCTGCATGACCTGCATTCAACTGAGGGTACGCGCTTGCTTGCCCCGGCCTTGCTGGGCCGGAAAGTATCGTTGTCCGACCGACTCGAATCGTTGCTCCGGCACGGACGGGAGTTTTCGGCACGGCCATCGCTGGCAAACCTGGCAGTAAGCGCATTCCTCTTTGCGCTACTGCTGGGCGCTGGCGGGCTAATTCCAGGATGGATTGCAATTGCGCAAACCGAGGGGACATCGCGACCGTCCTTCGAGGTGGCTTCCATCAAGCCAGCTAAGTCGGGCACCCATGGTTCCAGCTTGCAGACGCCCCCCGGAAGGTTCGTTGCAACCAACTTGACGGCAAAAATGCTTATTGCGTTTGCGTACAACTATAAAGGTCCGGGGATTGCACTCGAAGAGAATCGGATCTTGGGAGGGCCGGGATGGATCAACACTGAAAGATTCGATGTTGAAGCGAAGGTCAAAGACTCGCTGGTGAATGAAGAAGAGAAGAAACGCCCTTTCAACGTCTGGATAGATCAGATCCGGCTTATGGTTCAGACGATGCTCGCGGAGCGATTCAAGCTTAAGGTGAGTTTTGAAACGAAAGAACTTCCCATCTACGCTTTAGTCGTAGCGAAGCACGGTCCAAAGCTCACCGAATCGAAGATCCTGCCCCTCGGCCCCCTCGGTGCCAAGCGCCCTGAATCGGGACACGCCCCCGCGCTAAATATCCGGTTCAGTCGCGGCGCAGCTCAGCTCAGCGGGAAGGGGGTGTCGATAAGCTTCCTGGCGAAAGCCCTCTCGGGCCGGTCCGACGTGGACGGCCGTGACATAGTGGATCAAACCGGGCTCAAGGGTCGCTATGATTTCTCACTCAGTTGGACGCCTGAGGAAATGGGGAGGCCCATGTTCGGCGGTCCAGGATCCGGCGGAGCCAGCGGACCCATGCCGGGCCAGCCGGTGGCGCCGGCATCCTCGAATTCTTCCGGTCCATCAATCTTCATGGCCGTCCAGCAGCAGCTTGGGCTAAAACTGAAACCGGAAAAGGGACCGGTTGAAGTGCTCGGCATCAATCACATCGAGCCACCGACGCCGAATTAGTCAAGCGTCTTACGCTCCATAACTATCTGTGGAAAAGGAACCCTAACCGAACGGACATTGAATTGCCACACCACAGCTAGCGAGGTGTTCAGGGTGGTCATGTGAGGTGAGAACTTGCCAAGCAACTATGTCTCAGAAATGGTGTCGCGGCGCAAGCACAGACATATTTACCAATTAGGGCCGTATCGCCTAGACCTTACCCAATACGGGCTATTCCGCAACGGTAAGCGGCTGCCCATCCGGCCAAGAGCATTTGATGTCTTGTGTACGCTGGCGGAAAAGGGTGGCCATTTAGTCAAGAAAGAGGAGTTGATTGAGGCAGTCTGGCAAGGGGCTGTTGTCCAAGAAGCTGGCCTGACGCAGTGTATCTATGAGTTACGCAAGACGTTGTCGAAGCACTCTAGCAACAGACCCATCATCCAGACAATACCTAAGCGAGGTTACTGCCTCCTCGCTAAAAAGCTCCGTCGAGTGGCTGATCGAGACGGCCTACGGAATCAGACCAGAGCAAGTCGAAGGCCTGCCATCGTGGGGGAAGCCGCGGCGCTTCGCGATTCTGGGCGAAGACCCGCCCGGCATGGCTAGAGACGGCAAAGTCCTGGGAAAGTTGCCGCCGGACCATAGAGGGGATGCAATGACGGTGTACTGGCAAAGTAAGTCCCGGATCTTGCAATCTCTCCTAGCGGACCGTTTTAAGCTGAGGGTGCATGAGGTGACGAAGCAATTGCCAGTCTACGAAATCGTCGTCGCGAAAGGCGGTCCGAAGCTAAAGGCGTTCAACAAGTCTGAACTCGGCGCGGACCATGTTCCGGGAAGGGGGCTTTGGGGGCGTGAGGGAGTGGCTAGATTTGTGGGAGTTCGTCTCCTATTCCTTGCGGGTTTCTTGTCGGAGCGTTTGGGGCGACTAGTGATAGACAAAACACGCCTCACCGGCAGTTATAACTTCACCCTGACGGGGGCGGATTGGCGGGCTGGAATGGGCGAAGCGCATTTTGGCTGGAGGCAGGGACTGTCAGAGCCTGTCAATTCCGGTCCATTAATCTTCATGGCGAATCAGGAGCAGTTGGGATTGAACCTCAAGCCTGCGAAGGGACCGGTGCAGGTGCTGGTGGTGGATCACATTGACCCACCCACGCCGAACTGAGAAGTAACGGGGCTTTGATGGCATGGCGCCGCATGGGCAAGCGTCTCCATTTCGTCTTAGTGATGGTGCTGTTGGCCATTCCCGGCCTGGCGGCGGCTTCGGAATACCACGGGCAGGTCACATTCAACGGGATGCCGGTTCCAGGGGTAACGGTAACCGCCACCGAAGGGGCAAAATCATTCTCCACTATCACGAATCAGCAAGGGATGTATTCCTTCCCTGACCTGCCTGACGGAAGCTGGACGATTGAAGTGGAGATGGCCGGCTTTGCGCCGGTCAAGCAGGATGTCGTGATCTCGCCGAATATGCCCGCGTCCAAATGGGAGCTTAAGATTCTGCCGCTCGCGCAAATCAAGGCCAGGATCCAATCCCAAGTAGGCAGTGCGAGCGTGGCGACTCTGCAAGCCCCCAAAAAACAAGCCGAGGCAAAGCAGCCACCGCCAACGCAGGAAACCTCATCGGCGGAAGAATCGAATCCGTTTGCGTCACCCGGCCTGCTGATCAACGGCAGCGTGAATAACGGCGCTTCGTCACCCTTTGCGCAGGCGCCTTCGTTCGGGAACCACCATCCCGGCCAGAACGGACTTTACCACGCGGGACTCGGCATGATCCTCGATAATTCCGCGCTCGACGCCCGGCCATTTTCCATCAGCGGCCACAGCACGCCCAAGCCGTCTTATAACCAGGTCACGACCATCCTGACTTTCGGCGGCCCGATTCGCATTCCGCATCTGCTAAAGAACGGACCGAATTTCTTCCTGGGTTACGAGCGCACGCGAAGTGTTGACGCCATCACCCAGTCCGCCCTGGTACCCACGGCAGCCGAGCGCGCAGGCGATTTTTCGCAGGCATTAAGCTCGCAAGGCCAGTTGGCGCAGATTTTTGATCCGACGACCGGCCTGGCTTTCCCCGGCAATGTTATTCCGCAGGGCCAAATCAGCCCTCAGGCAGAGGCACTATTGAATTTGTATCCACTGCCGAATTTTACCGGCAATGGGCAATACAACTACCAGGTTCCAATCAACATGGACACGCATCGGGACGCGTTGCAGTCACACTTTGAGCAGTCACTCGGGACGCGAAACTCTCTTTTTGGCGGGTTCGGTTTTGAAAGCACCCGGGAGGCAAACCCCAACCTGTTCGGCTTCCTCGATACGACGGATACCTTCGGGCTCAGCAGTGATGTGCACTGGTGGCACCGCCTTGGCCAGGGGCTCTTCCTGAAACTGGGATACCAGTACACGCGGCTTTCCACGCACGTCACGCCCTATTTTCTGAATCTCCGGAATGTTTCCGGCCAGGCCGGAATCACCGGCAACAATCAGGACCCGGCAAACTGGGGACCTCCCACGCTTTCATTCGCCAGCGGAATTGCGGGACTGACCGACGCGCAGAGTTCCTATAATCGCAACCAGACCAGCGCCGTGTCTTATGACTTTATGCTGCTTCGTGGGCGCCATGACATCACCTTTGGCGGCAACTTCCGGCGCGAAGAGTTCAATGACCTATTCCAGCAGAACCCGCGCGGCACGTTTACATTTACCGGAGCAGCCACCCAAAGCGGCGCGAGCGGCGGCGTTGATCTTGCCGATTTCATGCTGGGAATTCCGGATGCAAGTTCCATCGCCTTCGGTAATGCCGACAAATATTTCAGACAATCGGCATACGCCGCCTACATTTCAGACGATTTCAGAGTCCGTCCCGGCCTGACGATTGACGCGGGAATGCGCTGGGAATATGGCGCGCCAATGACGGAACTCTACAACAGGCTGGTGAATCTGGATATTGTTCCGGGATTTTCAGCCGTTGCGCCCGTTGTGGCAAGCACTCCCGGCGGACCGCTGGGGCCGCTCACCGGCATGCGCTATCCGACATCGCTGATTCACCCGGACTGGCAGGGATTTGAGCCGCGCTTTGGGATTGCGTGGCGCCCGATTGCCGGGTCATCGCTGATAGTCCGTGCCGGATACGGGATTTACGACAACACTTCGGTCTATCGCACCATGGCGTTGCAGATGGCCCAGCAGGCTCCATTGTCGAAAAGCCTGAGTCTGCAGAACAGCGCTGCCTGCCCCTTGACCCTGGCAAACGGATTCAGCACGTGCCCTTCAACCACCGTGGACAATTTTGCGGTCGATCCGAATTTCCGCGTTGGTTATGTGCAGAACTGGGACGTCATCATGCAGCGCGACCTGCCCTTTTCCCTGCAACTGACCGCTACTTATCTGGGTACGAAGGGCACGCGGGGCCTTCAGGAGTTCCTGCCGAATACTTATCCACCGGGTGCGGCGATTCCCTGCCCGGCGTGTCCGGTGGGGTTTGCCTACTTTGCTTCCAACGGCAATTCAACCCGGCAGTCGGGCGAAATTCAGTTGCGGCGCAGGCTGGAAGCGGGCTTCACGGCAACGCTTGATTACACTTACGCAAAAGCCATCGATGACGATTCGTTGCTGGGAGGCGGGGGATCAAACACCAGCCAGAGCGCGACCGTTCTTACCTGGATGATGCCTGGCGGTGGGCAGCCCGGCGGGACACAGCAGGGCAGCCCCACCGTGGCGCAGAACTGGCGCAACCTGAACGCCGAGCGAAGCCTTTCTTCCTTTGACCAGCGCAACCTGCTCAGCTTCCAGATGCAATACACCACGGGAATGGGATTGGGCGGAGGATCATTGCTGAGCGGCTGGAAAAGCACTCTGCTGAAGGGATGGTCATTCCTCACGATGGTCTCGGTGGGCAGCGGCTTCCCGCAGAGTCCTCTCTATCTTGCCCCCGTCCCGGGAACGGGAGTAACAGGCAGCATCCGTCCTCAATATACGGGCGCTCCGCTCTATTCGGCGCCGGCGGGACTTAACCTGAATCCGGCGGCGTATGAAGCTCCGTTGGCGGGCCTGTGGGGGAATGCAGGAAGGAACTCCATCACCGGCCCCGGCGCGTTCAGCCTGGACGCTTCAATCGCGCGTACTTTCCAACTCCACGGCAAGTACCATCTGGACCTGCGAGTCGATTCTACAAATGCCCTGAACCACGTGACCTATACAAACTGGGATACGACCATCAACAGTGCGCAGTTTGGCCTCCCTGTGGCGGCGAACGCTATGCGCAGCCTTCAAACAACGTTGCGCCTGCGATTCTAAAGGCGGTGACGTGTGATAAGTGATGGATGTGAAGCAATACATCATCAGCGGCAAACGGGACTGAGAGTGGAAGCAACAGCCTGGAGCTTTGAATGATACAAAAAGTCTTTGCGGCGCTTCTGCTGGCGGCCATGCCGGCCATGGCCCAAAAGGTAGGACAGAATGCGCCTTACAAGCCGAGCCAAAACGCGGCGCTCAAGGTGAGCACCAACCTGGTGGTTGAAACCGTGACGGTCAGGGACAAGGATGGCAAGTCCATTCAGGGCCTGACCGCCAAAGACTTTACCGTCACTGAAGACGGCGTGCCGCAAACCATTCAGTTCTTCAAGTATCAGGAACTGCCACAGACCCCGGTGCCTGCACAACAGGCCGCCTCCGCCAACGCCCAGGTCTACTATCAGCTCAATCAGACGCAGATTTCGCCTGAAGAACCTGGCAGCACAAAGTATAAGGACACGCGGCTGTTGGCTCTCTACTTTGATATGACGGCCATGCCGCCCGAAGACCAGATCCGTGCTCTTGAAGCCGCCCAGCGATTTATTCGGACCCAGATGCGAGCGGACGATCTGGTGGCCATCATGCGTTATTCGGGGGCGGGCGTGGAGGTGCTTTCTGACTTCAGCAATGACCGCGACCGCCTGCTGAGCATCCTGGAGACGATGATTGTGGGTGAGGGCCAGGGGCTCGTGGAAGAGCCCACCAGTGGCGCGGGAACGTCAGATACCGGAGCGGCGTTTGGCCAGGACGACACCGAATTCAACATATTCAACACGGACCGCCAATTATCAGCCCTGGAAACCGCCGCGGAGATGCTGGGTCAACTGAGCGAGAAAAAAGCCCTGATCTACTTTGCCAGCGGCCTCAGGCTGAACGGGCTCGACAACCAGGCACAGCTTCAGGCCACGGTGGATGAAGCCATTCGCTCCGGCGTAACCGTTTGGCCCATTGATGCACGCGGTCTCGTGGCCACAGCTCCGCTTGGCAATGCGGAGAAGGGCTCGCAAGGCGGGATCAGTATGTATTCCGGCGCCGCGGCTTCGGCATTAACCAGCAGTTTCCAGCTTTCACAGGACACGCTTTACGCCCTGGCCAAGGACACCGGCGGCAAAGCAATGTTTGACTACAATGACCTCACGCAGGGCATTGTCCACGCGGCGCAAGCCATTTCCAGCTACTACATCCTGGGCTATTACACCACCAACACGGCGGAAAACGGCAAGTTCCGGCGGATCAGCATCACACTGAATAACAATCATGGCGCCACGGTTGACTATCGTCACGGCTATTACGCTTCTAAGAAATTCAAGCAGTTCAACGCAACGGACAAAGAACGCCAACTTGAAGAAGCGCTCATGCTGCCTGATCCAATCACAGAGCTGACAATTGCCATGGAGATTGATTACTTCCAGTTGAATCGCGCCGAGTATTTTGTCCCGATTGCGGTAAAGATTCCTGGCAGCGAAGTGGCGCTCGCCAAGCACCACGGCGCGCAGCACACTCAGCTCGATTTTATCGGAGAGATCAAAGACAACTACGGCACCACCGTCACCAACCTGCGCGACAAGGTGAACATTAAGCTAAGCGACCAGACCGCCAGCGAACTTGCAAAACGTCCAATCGAGTACGACACGGGCTATACTCTTCTGCCCGGCAAATATACGATCAAATTCCTCGCCCGCGATGACGAAACCGGGAGAATCGGAACGTACCAGACGACGTTCGTTATCCCTGACCTGAACCTGGTTAAGAACCAGATCCCCCTCAGCGCCGTGTTATTGAGCAACCAGCGTGTTGATCTTGATCAGGCGCTTTACAACGCGGTGAAAGGCAAGAATCAGGAAAAGGAGCAGGCCGTCAATCCACTGGTCACCAATGGGCAAATACTGATACCCAACGTGACGCGAGTGTTCAAGCGCAAACACGAGCTCTATGTTTATCTCCAGGCCTATCAGCAGGGAGAGCAGGCTTTCCATCCCCTGATAGCGTTTCTGAGCGTCTACCATGGGCAGGCCAGGGTGCTCCAGACAGCGCCGATTGAGATGCCTCAGGGGCAGGAAAATCGGCTAAGGACTGCTCCCCTGAATTTTAAGGTTTCGCTCAGCAAACTTCCGCCCGGTGAATACGTCTGCCAGGTGACGGTGCTCGACCCGACGGGAAATAGAGGCGCATTCTGGCGTGCGCCGATTGTGCTGATGCGGTAATTAACAAGGCCCGCCATTCCGCTTGCGAGGTTCCGTTATTATCCTGAACGTTCAGAATGATATTTCCCCGCGGTCACGACCTCTTGGCCACACACCGAATTGAGCAACTGTTATCTACCGCATGGGCAGTTTCAACCAAGAATAAGAGCGTTTACCTGGTTGCGTAACGGCCTATGCGCGGATGTGGTGCCCGATGATTTCGGGTGTATCGTCGCCCACTCTGAGATTGGTCCACACCCCTCGGGCTACTCCTGCCTGGTTGCCCAGCCTTTATCGATAAATCCGAAAGAACGCCCAGAGCCCCGGCCGAGCGGGGACATCCCTCTGTCCCTCTCAAGGGGACTCCGGGGACTTGGGGGCTTCATTTCGGCCCCAGGCAGTGAGGTTGCCCGTTAAAGCAAAGGCAGTCCTTGCGGGCCTTGTAGATCAGTTCCCATACTGCTGTCTTCCCCAGCGGAGTCCCCGGAGTCCCCCAAGTCCCCCGAATCGGTGCCGACCCCATACTTTTCGAACAAGCGGGAGAGCTTCGGCCCTTCTGAAGCCGCGATGAAATAATTTCCGTGATGTTTCTCGGTCTTGAGCCCCAGCTTCCTTCGAATCACGCCTCCCACCCAGTGCGGCGTGATCTTCCGCTCAAAATCTTCGCTATGGCGGGCGATGAACCGCTCGGCAATTTCCTTGATAGCCAAGCCCGGCGAAAAGGGCTCCTGCTTAAGCTCCTGAATGATTTCGAGCATCTGAGCCTCAACGTCCATTCCCCGGTCGGCCACCATGTCCCGGTGATAATCCCGCGCCACCTGGCGGAGGGCGTCTCGCG